>PBTT01000076.1 GCA_002729195.1 Acidiferrobacteraceae bacterium | reverse complement strand
ACCTCATTCCAGAATCTTTGCCACCACCCCGGCGCCAACGGTACGGCCGCCTTCGCGGATAGCGAAGCGCAGACCTTCTTCCATGGCAATCGGAGAAATCAGTTCGGCGTTCAGGTTGACGTTGTCACCGGGCATGACCATCTCGATGCCCTCGGGCAACTCACACTGGCCGGTGACGTCGGTGGTGCGGAAATAAAACTGCGGCCGGTAACCCTGGAAGAAGGGGGTATGGCGGCCACCCTCTTCCTTGGACAGAATGTAAACCTCGGCCTCGAATTTAGTGTGCGGGGTGATACTGCCGGGCTTGGACAGCACCTGGCCACGCTCGACCTCGTCGCGCTTGGTGCCGCGTAGCAGCACGCCGACATTGTCGCCAGCCTGACCTTCGTCGAGCAACTTGCGGAACATCTCGACCCCGGTACAGGTGGTCTTGTCGGTCTCGCGGATGCCGACGATCTCGACCTCCTCGCCCACTTTGACAACGCCGCGCTCGATGCGGCCGGTGACCACGGTGCCACGGCCGGAAATCGAGAATACGTCCTCGATCGGCATCAAAAAGGCGCCATCGACGGCCCGCTCGGGCTCGGGAATATAGGAATCAAGGGCTTCTGCCAACTGCATGATGGCGCCAGCGCCGATATCGGAGTCATCCCCTTCCAGGGCCTTTAGGGCACTGCCGGTAATAATAGGAGTGTCATCGCCTGGGAATTCGTAACTCGAGAGCAGATCGCGAACCTCCATCTCGACCAGTTCGAGGAGTTCGGCGTCGTCGACCATGTCGGACTTGTTCAGGAACACTACGATGTAGGGCACACCAACCTGGCGTGCCAGCAGGATGTGCTCACGGGTCTGGGGCATGGGGCCATCGGCCGCCGAAACCACCAGGATGGCGCCATCCATCTGGGCGGCACCAGTGATCATGTTCTTGATGTAGTCGGCATGCCCAGGGCAGTCGACGTGGGCGTAGTGACGGGCGTCGGTCTCGTATTCGACATGAGCGGTGGCAATGGTGATGCCGCGCTCGCGCTCCTCGGGAGCGTTGTCAATATCGTCGAAGGCCTTGACGTCGCCGCCGTGCTTGGCCGCCAGGACCATAGTTAGCGCCGCAGTCAGCGTGGTTTTACCGTGATCCACGTGACCGATGGTGCCCACATTAACATGTGGCTTACTACGTTCGAATTTCTCTTTCGACACTTTCAGTTTTCCTCAACGGTGCATGGTTAACTGGCTTTCTTCATTACGACCTCGGTAACGCTGCTAGGCGCCGGAAGGTACTGGCTGAATTCCATCGAGTAGGTAGCGCGGCCCTGAGTAGCAGAACGCAGTGAGGTGGCATAACCGAACATCTCGGCTAACGGCACTTCCGCCCGAACAATCTTACCGCTGGGCACATCTTCCATTTCCGAGATCATGCTGCGGCGAGAATTGAGGTCGCCAGTCACGGCGCCCATATATTCCTCCGGGGTGACCACCTCAACCCGCATGATAGGCTCGAGCAACTCCGGCCAGGCCTTGCGGGAAGCCTCGCGAAAGGCCAGGATAGCAGCGGCCTTGAAAGCGTGCTCGGAGGAGTCGACCTCGTGGTAGGAACCGTCGAATAGAGTGACCTTGAGGTCGATGACCGGGTAGCCGGCAACGATGCCCGACTCCATCGCCTCGACAATGCCCTTGCGCACCGCCGGGATGTATTCGCGCGGGACCGCACCCCCCTTGATCTCATCGACGAACCCGAATCCCTCGCCGCGCCGTTGCGGCTCGACCCGGATATAGACGTGGCCGTACTGGCCGCGGCCTCCCGTCTGTTTGGCGTATTTGTGCTCCTGTTCAACCGGATTTCGCAGGGTCTCGCGGTAGGCCACCTGTGGCTTGCCGATGTTTGCTTCCACTCTGAACTCTCGGCGCAGGCGATCGACGATGATCTCCAAGTGCAATTCACCCATCCCTGAAATAATGGTCTGGCCGGATTCTTCATCGCTGTGTACGCGGAACGAAGGATCCTCCTGCGCGAGTTTGCCGAGTGCAATGCCGAGTTTTTCCTGATCGCTCTTGGTCTTAGGCTCGACCGCCTGCGAGATCACCGGCTCAGGAAACTCCATGCGCTCCAGGGTCACGACCTTGTTAAGGTCGCACAAGGTATCACCCGTACTGACATTCTTGAGGCCGACGGCTGCGGCAATATCGCCGGCCCTGACTTCCTTGATTTCGTCGCGCGAGTTGGAATGCATCTGCAGAATGCGCCCGAGGCGCTCCTTCTTGCCCTTGACCGGGTTGTAGATGTTGTCGCCGGACTTGACCACGCCCGAATAGACCCGGAAGAAGACCAGTTGGCCAACGAACGGGTCGGTCATGATCTTGAAACCAAGAGCGGCAAAAGGTGCATCATCGGAGGCCGGACGCTCCTCTTCGGTGTTTCCGTCCTCACCTACACCCCGGATCGCCGGAACCTCCAGCGGGCTGGGCATCAGGTCGATGACTGCGTCCAGCATTGCCTGTACACCCTTATTCTTGAACGCTGATCCGCAGGTTACCGGCACGATCTCGTTGCCGATGGTTCTTGCGCGCAGCGCTTTTTTGATGTCTACCGCCGACAAATCACCGTCTTCGAGGTATTTTTCCATCATTGCCTCGCTGGACTCTGCGGCGATCTCGAGCAACTGTTCGCGCAGTTCGGTGCTNCGCTCCAGCAGGCCTGCAGGGATATCGCGCTCTTCGAAGCGGGTGCCCCGGGTCTCGGNATCCCAGTAGATGGCCTTCATCTTGATCAGGTCGACNACGCCTTCGAAACTATCCTCGGCGCCAATCGGCATCTGTACCGGCACTGGAACAGAGCCCAGCCGATCACGAATCTGCTCAACCACACGAAGGAAGTCTGCCCCGGTGCGATCCATCTTGTTGACGAACGCCATCCGCGGCACGTTGTATTTGTCAGCCTGGCGCCAGACTGTCTCGGACTGAGGCTCGACACCGCCGACCGCACAGAACACCGCAACCGCGCCGTCTAGTACCCGCAGCGAGCGTTCAACTTCAATAGTGAAATCGACGTGTCCGGGGGTATCGATGATGTTGATACGGTGCTCGGGATAGTTGTTATCCATCCCATTCCAGAAACACGTGGTTGCGGCTGAAGTGATGGTAATGCCGCGCTCCTGTTCCTGTTCCATCCAGTCCATGACCGCATTGCCGTCGTGGACCTCGCCCAGTTTGTGCGAGATGCCAGTATAGAAAAGGATGCGTTCGGTGGTCGTCGTCTTGCCGGCATCGATATGGGCCATGATGCCGATATTTCGGTAACGCTCCAGGGGGGTGCTTCGTGCCACAGTGATAGTGTCCAGTCGATCAGGTAACGCTGTTAGAAGCGGAAATGTGAGAAAGCCTTGTTGGCCTCTGCCATCCGGTGCACCTCATCTTTCTTCTTGGCCGCGCCACCGCGTTTTTCTGCGGCATCCATCAATTCCCCGGCCAAGCGAGCAGTCATTGATTTCTCGCCACGCTTGCGGGCAGCCTCGGCCAACCAACGCATAGCAAGAGCGTTGCGGCGACTAGGGCGAACCTCCACCGGTACCTGATAAGTAGCACCGCCAACGCGCCGGCTCTTGACCTCGACCACGGGCCGAATATTCTCGAGCGCCTGGTAGAACACCTCGAGCGGTTGCTCGCCCCCGCGCGAGCCGATCGTGTCCAGCGCCCCATACAAGACACCCTCCGCGATGGACTTCTTACCATCTTTCATGATCACGTTGATGAACTTGGCCACGGTCTCATCCCCATACTTCGGGTCGGGGAGAATCGCCCGTTTCGGTACCTCGCGTCGTCTTGGCATCTATTCCCAGTCCGCTGTCAGTTCAGAGTTGCAGCACAGCCCCTGCTGCCGCCAACTCCAGGGTCCGACTCTCTGCTCTGTCCGCGTCCACCCGGCNNCCGGCCGGGGGACCCCAAGCAGTTCGCCGGAGCGAAAAAAAGCATACGCAACGCCGGCGCGAGCCTTCGCTGCACTTACTGTACGGTGAGCCAGCTTCTTGTCGCTAGCAGCCTTGCTGCCGCCTTCGCGACTTCTGTGACAACCTTTTTCAATCAAGGCTGTCTTTTTCACCGTGGCCAGTCAGCCATGCTGGCCTGTTTACGGTTGATACCCTGCCGGTAGCCCTGCCGGGTTACCAGCACATTTATGACTTCGGACGTTTAGCTCCGTACTTCGACCGACCTTGTCGGCGTTCACTCACGCCCGATGTATCCAGCGTTCCCCGGACCGTATGGTAGCGCACGCCCGGCAGATCCTTGACCCTGCCGCCGCGAATCAACACTACCGAGTGCTCCTGTAGATTGTGCCCTTCACCCCCGATATAACTCGTTACCTCAAAGCCGTTAGTTAAGCGCACGCGGGCAACCTTACGCAGCGCCGAATTCGGCTTTTTTGGTGTGGTCGTGTACACACGGGTACACACCCCACGCTTCTGCGGGCAGGCCGCCAGCGCCGGCACGTTCGACTTTTTTGTCTCCCGTGTCCGTGGGCGTCTGACTAACTGGTTGATCGTTGGCATAACCCGGTATTATTGGTCCAGTTTGTACCCCCGGCGACTATCGTCACAGGGGCCAGTAAAGGGCGGCGATTCTAGGTAGCACGGCCGATTTTGTCAAGAAATCCGCCATTTTTCCGGCTGTAACCATTATTTCAGGCCTGTGCCACCTCTTCGACCGCCTCTTCCTCGGGCTCAGCCGGTACCGGGCTAAAACTGAGCTCGGCCAACTCCTCGTCCTGCTCCACCCGTTCCGCCCGCTTGCGCCGGCGCTCGATGTGGTGAGCGAGACCCGTGCCTGCCGGGATCAACCGGCCGACGATGACGTTTTCCTTGAGTCCGCGCAGACGGTCCACCTTGCCTTGCATAGAGGCCTCGGTTAGCACCCGTGTGGTCTCTTGAAAGGAGGCCGCTGAAATGAACGAGTCAGTACTGAGCGAGGCCTTGGTGATGCCGAGCAACACCGGCGCAAAAGTCGCCGGCACCTTGTCCTCACTCACCAAGCTGTCGTTCTCGTCGAGCAACCCGGCCCGTTCAACCAGGTCACCTTCAAGGTGGCGGCTATCGCCAGGATCCACGATACGCACCCGGCGCAGCATCTGGCGGATGATCACCTCGATGTGCTTGTCGTTGATCTTAACCCCCTGCAGTCGGTAGACGTCCTGTACCTCGTTGACGATGTAATCAGTCAGGTCGATCAGGCCCTTGAGCTCAAGGATATCGCTTGCAGTCGGTGGCCCCTCGACGACCACGTCACCTTGCTCGACGTGCTCGCCGGCGAACACGCTGATCAGCCGGCTCTTGGGAATACCCATCTCATGAATCTCGCCGGACTCGTCTTCAATTTCCAGGCGTACCTTGGTCTTCACTTCCTTACCGAACTTAACCACGCCACTGTGGGTAGCGAGGATGGCAGGTTCCTTGGCCTTGCGGGCCTCGAACAGTTCGGCCACGCGTGGCAGGCCACCGGTGATATCGCGGGTAGCCGCGGCCTCCTGTGGAATCCTCGCCAGTACTTCACCCATACCCGCGTCGATGCCATCAGCCACCACGACCGATGCGCCTGGCGGCATCGGGTAGCGGGCCGGCGACTCCGAGCCCGGCAGCGACTTCGGCTTGCCGCGGCCATCGACCAGTTCCACGGTCGGTTTGACATCGGTCGCGACACCCCGGCGCTGCTTGGGATCCATTACCAGGTAAGTACTGGAGCCGGTCAATTCGTCGATCTGCTCAGTCACCGAGACCCCTTCAACTAGATTATCAAAGCGGATCTTCCCGGCCACCTCGTTGATAATGGGATGGGTATGTGGATCCCAGGTGGCAATGATTTGACCACTGCTAACATCGTCACCATCATTGACCGTGATCTCGGCTCCGTAAGGCACCCGGTAGCGTTCCCGGTCCACGCCGTGGCTGTCGTGGACGACCACCTCACCGGAGCGGGAAACTGCCACGTTGCAGCCATCAGTACGCTTGACGATCCGCAGCCGGCTAAAAGTCACGGTGCCCTGGTTTTTTACCTCCACCTTGCTCGCCGCAGTGGTTCGTGAGGCTGCACCGCCGATGTGGAAGGTACGCATGGTCAACTGGGTACCAGGCTCCCCGATACTCTGCGCCGCCATGACACCCACGGCCTCGCCGCGGTTAACCAGGTGGCCGCGAGCGAGGTCGCGCCCATAACAGCTCGAGCAGATACCGTAGCGGGTTTCGCAGGTGACCGGCGAGCGCACCATGATATGGTTGAGGTTGTGCTCCTCCAGTAGTTTGACTGCGGCCTCGTCGATCATGCTGCCCACAGCCACCAACACCTCACTGCTGACTGGGCTGACCACATCTTCCGAGGTAACCCGGCCCAGAATCCGGTCCTGCAGCGGAATCACCACTTCACCTCCCTGGACGATAGCCTCCCGTAGGATGCCCTCATCGGTCCCGCAATCATCGTCGGTAACCACCAGGTCCTGGCAGACGTCCACCAGACGGCGGGTAAGATAGCCCGAGTTGGCGGTTTTGAGCGCGGTGTCAGCGAGACCCTTGCGGGCACCGTGGGTGGATATGAAGTACTGCAACACGTTCAACCCTTCCCGGAAGTTGGCCGTGATCGGCGTCTCGATAATAGAGCCGTCCGGCTTGGCCATGAGACCGCGCATACCGGCTAATTGGCGAATCTGCGCGTGACTGCCGCGAGCACCCGAGTCAGCCATCATATAGATAGAGTTGAATGATTCCTGGTTGACCTCGTTACCTTCGGCATCAATAACCTGCTCCTTGCTGAGTTGGTCCATCATCTCGCCGGCAACCTGATCGCTGGCATGGGTCCAGATATCTACCACCTTGTTGTAGCGCTCACCGTCGGTCAGAAGGCCGAGGCGATATTGTTCTTGGATAGACTTAACCTCGTTTTCGGCTACTTCAAGCGCGTTCTTCTTACTTTGCGGGATCATCATGTCGTCAATACCGATCGAAACTCCGGCCCTGGCAGCCATTGAAAACCCGGTGTACATCAACTGGTCACAGAAAATGACGGTGTCCTTGAGACCTACCCGCCGGTAACACTCGTTGATGACCCCCGAGATGGCCCGCTTTTTCATAACTTGGTTAACATGACTGAACGGCAGCCCAGCCGGCAGAATCTCAGACAGCATGGCCCGACCGCTGGTGGTCTGGTAGAGCGACACCTGCTCACGCATCTCGCCCTGCTCGTCCAACAGCATCTCGCGAATGCGCACCTTGATACGGGCGTGCAGCGACAGTTGGCCTGCTTCCATAGCCCGCTGCACCTCGCCGACGTCGCTAAAGACCTTGCCTTCGCCAAGTGCATTGACCTGCTCGCGGGTCATGTAGTAAAGGCCCAGGACGATATCCTGTGAGGGTACGATAATAGGCTCGCCATTAGCTGGCGACAGAATATTGTTCGAGGACATCATTAATGAACGCGCCTCGAGCTGAGCCTCTACCGACAGCGGCACATGCACCGCCATTTGGTCGCCATCGAAATCAGCGTTATACGGGGTACAAACGAGCGGGTGCAACTGGATTGCTTTGCCCTCGATCAACACCGGCTCGAAGGCCTGGATGCCGAGGCGATGCAGGGTCGGCGCCCGATTCAGCAGCACCGGGTGCTCGCGAATCACCTCCTCCAGAATATCCCAAACCTCCGCCTCCTCGGCCTCGACCAACTTCTTAGCCTGCTTGATGGTGGTGGCAAGACCCCGTAGCTCGAGCTTGCTGTAAATGAACGGACGGAACAATTCCAACGCCATCTTCTTGGGTAAACCGCATTGATGCAACTTGAGCGTAGGCCCGACAACGATGACCGAGCGTCCGGAGTAGTCCACTCGCTTGCCCAGCAGGTTCTGGCGGAAGCGGCCCTGTTTACCCTTGATCATGTCAGCCAACGACTTCAGCTGCCGGCGATTGGGGCCGGTGACGGCTTTGCCACGGCGACCATTATCGAGCAACGCGTCGACCGATTCCTGCAGCATGCGCTTTTCGTTGCGCACAATGATATCCGGCGCGTTGAGATCCAGTAGCCGGCGCAGCCGGTTATTGCGGTTGATCACACGCCGGTAGAGGTCGTTAAGATCCGAGGTCGCGAAGCGCCCACCCTCCAACGGTACTAGCGGTCGCAGGTCCGGGGGCAATACAGGCAGCGCCTGCATGATCATCCATTCGGGCTTGTTGCCCGAGTGCACGAAGGCCTCGACCACCTTGAGACGCTTGGTCAGTTTCTTGGTCTTGGTCTCCGAATTGGTCTCAGCGAGCTCCTCGCGCAATTGCGCAGCGGTTGCTTTCAGGTCCATGGCCTTAAGCAGTTCCTTGACCGCCTCAGCACCCATGCCAGCCTCGAAGTCCGCGCCGTACATTTCGATGGCCTCGTAGTACGCATCCTCGGTAAGTAACGTGCTGGCCTCCAGCTCGGTCAGGCCTGGATCAGTCACGATGTAAGCCTCGAAGTACAAGACCCGTTCGATCTCGCGCACTGTCATATCCAGCAGCACGCCAAGACGTGAAGGCAGTGACTTCAGGAACCAGATATGGGCAACCGGACTGGCCAGTTCGACGTGGCCCATTCGTTCGCGGCGCACCTTGGACTGCGTCACCTCCACACCACACTTCTCGCACACCACACCGCGGTGTTTCAGGCGCTTATACTTGCCACAGAGACACTCGTAGTCGCTCATCGGCCCGAACAACTTGGCACAGAACAGGCCATCTCGCTCCGGCTTGAAAGTACGGTAGTTGATGGTCTCAGGTTTTTTCACCTCACCCCAAGACCACGAGCGGATCTTTTCGGGCGAAGCGAGTCCGATACGAATGTTGTCGAAATCCTCTTCTTTGACGTCGTGCTTGGTGAACTGACTAAACAGATCTTTCATTGCTTTTCCTCAGACGGTCTAGGTTCTCGAGTTTGAATGTAATCGAGTACGGGGGAAATTCATCGATCCTGTCGGCGCTCGATGTTGAGGCACAATGCTCTGATTTCTTTTTCCAGAACGTTGAACGATTCCGGCACCGAAGCTTCCATGCGATGGTCACCCTTGACGACGTTTTCGTACATCTTGGTCCGGCCGCCGACGTCGTCCGACTTGACCGTGAGCATCTCCTGCAGCGTGTAGGAGGCGCCGTACGCCTCCAACGCCCAAACCTCCATCTCACCGAACCGCTGGCCACCAAACTGGGCCTTACCGCCGAGCGGTTGCTGCGTGATCAGGCTGTAGGGTCCAGTAGAACGCGCATGCATTTTGTCGTCGACCAAGTGATTGAGTTTGAGCATGTACATATAGCCCACGGTAACCTCACGATCGAACGGCTCACCGGTGCGTCCATCGATCAACCTGGCCTGGCCGCTCTGCGGCAGCCCGGCCAGTTTCAACCAGCGCTTGATCTCGGTTTCGTTGGCACCATCGAACACCGGTGTGGCGATAGGAATGCCGCGCCGTAGGTTGCCAGCAAGTTCGCCGAGTTCGTCTGGCGACAAGCCGGAGAGGTCTTCTTGATACTTGCCGCTGGCGTAGATTTCTCCCATCTTCTTGCGCAACTGATCAACACCGGCCTGTCGGTCTATCATCTCACCAATCTGCCGGCCCAGTTCGTGAGCCGCCCAACCCAGGTGGCACTCTAGAACCTGGCCGACGTTCATACGTGAGGGCACGCCCAGCGGGTTGAGCACGATATCCACCGTCGTGCCATCTTCCATGTAAGGCATGTCTTCCACCGGCACAATCTTAGAGATGACACCCTTGTTACCGTGGCGGCCAGCCATTTTGTCACCCGGCTGTAGGCGGCGCTTGACGGCGACGAAAACCTTTACCATCTTGAGTACGCCCGGCGCCAGATCGTCACCCGCTTCTAGTTTCTTGCGTTTTTCGTCGTAAAGTTCGTCAAAACTTTTTGATTGCTGTGTCAACTGTGAGCGAATCTGCTCCAACTTGGTGTTGGCCTGTTCATCGCGCAGACGCACCTCAAACCACTTATCACGCGGCAGTTCCTGCAGGTAGTTCCGGGTGATCTTAGCCTCCGCTTTCAGGTCACCTGGCCCACCCTCGGCCACCTTGCCCGTAAGCAGGCGCTCGATCCGGTCGTAGGCATCGTTCTCAACGATGGCGTACTGATCCTGCAAGTCCTTCTTGATGCGCTCGAGTTCCTCGGCCTCGATAGACAGAGCACGGACATCCTTGTCGACTCCGTCCCGGGTAAACACTTGCACGTCAATGACAGTACCAGCCATGCCCGAAGGCATACGCAAGGAGGTATCCTTTACGTCTGATGCTTTCTCACCGAAGATCGCCCGTAGCAGTTTCTCCTCAGGGGTCAGTTGAGTCTCACCCTTGGGTGTTACTTTGCCGACCAGGATGTCGCCCGGGTTGACTTCGGCGCCGATGTAGACGATTCCCGACTCATCCAGCCGGTTCAGCGCCGACTCGCCGACGTTGGGAATGTCGCGGGTAACCTCCTCTGATCCCAACTTGGTATCACGGGCTGTACAACTGAGTTCCTCAATATGTATCGAGGTGTAGACGTCGTCCTGAACCAGCCGTTCAGAGATTAGGATCGAGTCTTCGAAGTTGTAGCCGTTCCACGGCATGAAGGCGACCAGAATATTTCGACCCAAGGCCAATTCACCGAGGTCAGTCGATGGTCCGTCAGCGAGCACATCACCGCTTGCAATCCGATCACCTACCGAAACCAACGGGCGCTGGTTAATAGTGGTGTTCTGGTTTGAGCGTGTGTACTTGACCAGATTGTAGATATCCACCCCTGCATCGCCGAACTCCACTTCCTTGTCGTTCACCTTGACCACGATCCGGGAAGCATCCACCGCATTGACTACGCCACCGCGGCTGGCTACCACAACCACGCCGGAGTCGGTGGCGACCTTACGTTCTATGCCGGTACCAACCAACGGCTTCTCGCTGCGCAGGGTCGGCACTGCCTGGCGCTGCATGTTGGACCCCATCAGCGCACGATTGGCATCGTCGTGCTCGAGAAAAGGTATGAGCGACGCCGCTACTGAGACGATCTGCGATGGCGCGATATCAATGAATTCGATTTTGTCCGGCGTCGACAACGTGAACTCATTCTGGTAGCGACATGACACCAGTTCGTCGACCAGCTTGCCATTGGTATTAAGCCTGGCATTGGCTTGGGCGATTATGAAATTGCCTTCCTCGATGGCAGACAGATACACCAATTCGTCCGTCACCTTGCGGTCTATGACCTTGCGGTAGGGTGTTTCCAGAAACCCGTACTCGTTGGTGCGCGCAAAAACTGCCAGCGAGTTGATCAGACCAATGTTCGGCCCCTCCGGTGTCTCGATCGGGCAAACCCGGCCGTAGTGAGTCGGGTGCACGTCGCGAACCTCGAACCCGGCCCGCTCACGGGTCAGCCCGCCCGGGCCCANGGCCGAGACACGGCGCTTGTGGGTGACTTCCGATAGCGGATTGGTCTGATCCATGAACTGCGACAACTGGCTGGAGCCGAAAAACTCCTTGATCACAGCGGAGACTGGCTTGGCGTTGATCAAATCCTGCGGCGTGAGATTTTCCGACTCGGCCATCGACAATCTTTCTTTGACTGCCCGTTCCACGCGAACCAACCCGATGCGAAACTGGTTCTCTACCAACTCGCCCACCGAGCGCACCCGGCGATTGCCCAAGTTATCGATATCGTCGGTTTCGCCGCGCCCGTTCTTGAGTTCTACCAGGGTACGCATCACGTCAACGATATCCTGCTGGCTCAAGATGCCGGGACCCTCGTCGGTATTGCGCCCCAAGCGACGGTTGAGCTTCATGCGCCCGACTGCCGACAGATCGTAGCGGTCGNTGTTGAAAAAGAGACTGCGGAAAAGTTGTTCCGCAGCATCCTTCGTCGGCGGCTCGCCGGGNCGCATCATGCGGTAGATCTCAACCTGNGCCTCGAGCGCATTACGCGTAGGATCAGCCCGTAACGCGTCCGAGATGTAAGGTCCACAGTCAAGATCGTTGGTGTAAATAGTCTCGATTGCCNTAATGCCGACTGCCCGCAGCTGCTCCAGTAACTCAGCCGTGATTTCGTCATTTGCAGCAGCCAGGATCTCGCCGCTCTCNGTATCGACGATTTCCCTGGCCAGCGCACGGCCTAACACATAGGTATCCGGGACTTGCAGCGTTTTTATGCCGCTTTTTTCCAGTTTTTGGATATGGCGTGCGGTGAANCGNTNGCCGGCCTCAACTACCACNGCACCCTTAGNTGTAGTGATGTCGAAGTCGAGTTCTTGCCCCCGCATCCGTTCGCTCACCAGTTCGATCTCGGCCGACTCGGGNTGCAGCGTAATCTGATCCTTGTCGAAGAACAGNCNCAGTATCTCTTCGTTAGAGTAGTTCAGCGCCTTCAGAATCATAGTGCCAGGCANCTTGCGGCGTCGGTCGATGCGGACGAACAGCAGATCCTTTTGATCGAACTCGAAGTCCAACCAAGAGCCCCGGTAGGGGATCACCCGAGCATTGAATAACAACTTACCCGAGGCGTGTGTCTTACCCTTGTCGTGATCGAAGAAAACCCCGGGAGAACGGTGTAACTGAGAAACGATGACCCGCTCAGTACCGTTGATGATGAAGGTACCATTCTTGGTCATCAGGGGCATCTCNCCCATGTAGACTTCCTGCTCCTTGATATCCCGCAGCTGCTTGGCGCCGCCAGTTATTTCACTCTTTTCGAAAATGATCAGGCGCANAGTCGCATGCAGTGGNGCTGAGTAGACNNTGCCTCGCTGNTGACATTCCCGTACATCAAACACCGGGGCNCCCAGACGGTAACTGACAAAATCCAANGANGCCGCCCCACTGTAACTCTCAATCGGGAATACTGACTTGAANGCCGCCTGTAGCCCCTGATCAATTCGCTGCAGCGGCTCTACCGCCTCCTGCAGCAACTTGCGGTAAGACGCCTTCTGNATCTCCAACAGGTTNGGTATCTGGTCAGCTGCCGACCGCCTGCTGAAACTCTTACGAATCCGTTTCTTCTCGGTAAAGGTATAAGTCATGAAGNCCTCGCGACCCGATAGGGCCTCATNGACCTCCGGCAGTGACGCCGGCTGGTCGTATTCGACAAGACGCGGACGCGCCGGCNAAAACTTCGCCGGCCTGCCCGCNTACTCGACNACGGCGCCCGTACTGCGAGCGNACANCCGCCGGGTTGCTACTTGACCTCAACAGNNCCGCCTGCTTCCTCGATCTGCTTCTTTAGNTCCNCGGCCTCGTCNTTGCNCACACCTTCCTTGACTGCANNCGGNGCAGACTCAACCAGTTCCTTCGCCTCCTTNAANCCCAAACTGGTGATGGCCCTGACCACCTTGATCACAGCGACCTTCTTTTCGCCAAAGGAAGTCAGCATCACATCGAACTCGGTTTGCTCCTCAGCCGCAGCATCAGCACCGGCTGCACCAGCCGCTGGTGCAGCAACAGCAACAGCCGCGGCGGCCGAGACATCAAATTTCTCTTCCATGTCCTTGATCAACTGCGATAACTCGAGCACGGACATCTCTGAGATCGTATTCAGAACTTCTTCACGGGTCATTTCACTTTCTCCTGACAAATTATGTATTCGGTGTTTAGGGCGCTCGACCGCCGGTCACGCCACCTGCTCGTCCGACCGGCTGTCTCTGACAGCGGCCAATACGCGCACGAACTTCGAGGGGACTTCGTTAAGTGTCCGAACCAACTTGATGATCGGCGCATTCATGGTGCCTACCAGAATTNCCAGCAACTCGTCGCGACTTGGCAACTTGGCCAGAGCCTGGATAGCACCTGCATCCAGCAAGTCACCATTCATGGCGCCTACTGTGATCTTGAGGGCCTCGTTAGTCTTCGCGAACTTGCTGATTACTTTGGCAACCGCAACTGGATCCCCTGAAGAGGAAATCACCACGGGACCAATAAAATGGTCGGTAAGACACTCGAAATCCGAGCCGGCAACGCTGNGCTTGGCCAGCGTGTTTTTTACTACACGCACGTCCACGCCCTGGTCACGAGCCTGACTTCTCAGTTCGGTGATCTGTGCGACGGTGAGTCCTCGATACTCAGCCAGAACGGCAACCTGNGCCGCAGAAAATGTCTGCGCCACTTCGCTGACGATGGCCTTTTTCTGATCGATATTTAGGCTCATGAGGCACTGCTCCTTACTGTTTANACCCTGGTGTCCTGACCCTAGTACAGCCGGGACCGGGGGCACCGCCTGCGCAGGCTGGCAAAATGCCATTAAGTCGGCCCATNGCGACTGCCGAAGGGGCGACACCTGCGGTCTTCGACGGACCCCGTCCAGATAACCCGGTCGAACAACCAGACCGGNGCACCCTGACCGGGCCCCTCAAACCGTTAACTATTTCAACTGGCTATAGATGCCCGATCGATCTTTACGCCGGGCCCCATGGTGGTCGATAAAGTGACGCGCTTAACATACTGGCCTTTGGCTGTTGATGGCCTGGCCTTATTCAGCGCTCCGACAAGTGCTAGCAAGTTCTCCTTGAGCGCATCCGATTCAAAAGATNCCTTGCCGATGGGGCAGTGCACTACTCCCGCCTTGTCTATACGAAACTGAACCTGCCCGGCCTTGGCGTTGGTGACCGCCTTGGCTACGTCCTGCGCCACCGTGCCAACCTTGGGATTGGGCATCAAGCCACGCGGGCCCAACACCTGACCGAGTTTGCCAACCACCCGCATGGTCGCCGGGGTGGCAATGCACACATCAAAATCGATCTCCCCGCCCTTGACTTTTTCCGCCAGGTCATCCAACCCGACGATGTCGGCACCAGCAGCGGTTGCCGACTCGGCATCGCTACCGTCGGCAAATACTGCTACCCGTACGGTCTTGCCGGTCCCACACGGCAAGACCGTTGAGCCACGGACNTTCTGATCGGACTTCTTGGCGTTGATGCCCAGGTTGATGGCGACATCCACCGACTCGTCGAACTTCGCTGAGGCAGTATCCTTGACCACCTTGAGAGCCTCGTCAAGACCGTAGTAGACCTCGCTGCTGCGTTTTTCGGCCGCAGCGGAATAGCGCTTTCCCTGTCCTGCCATGTTAAATACCCTCCGTCTCTATGCCCATACTACGAGCGCTGCCGGCGATGATCCGGACCGCCTGGTCCATGTCGTAGGCACTGAGGTCAGGCATCTTGACCTTGGCAATTTCTTCAAGTTGAGCGCGGCNCACCTTACCGACCTTTTCCTTGTTCGGCTCACCGCTACCNTTGGGCACTCCCGCCGCTTTTTTCAACAGCACAGACGCTGGTGGCGTCTTCTTGATATAAGTGAAACTCTTGTCCGAGTAGACCGTGATCACCACTGGAATCGGCAATCCCGGCTCCACNTCCTGGGTGTCAGCATTAAAGGCCTTGCAAAACTCCATNATGTTGAGCCCATGCTGACCCAGTGCCGGNCCCACCGGTGGGCTCGGCTTGGCGCTGCCAGCCGGCACTTGTAACTTTATGTACGTCTCAATTTTCTTGGCCATGTTTACTCCGTCGGGTCCAAGCGCCGCTAGGCTCCCCTTTAATTAATGTNTCTTCAACTGGCTGCNGNGNAATNGGAACTCAGGCCTTNTCGANCTGGCTGAAGCTCAGTTCGACCGGCGTCGACCGGCCGAAGATCGAAACCGAAACCTTCAGTTTGCTTTTNTCAAAATTCACCTCTTCNACGGAGCCGCTGAACTCCTTGAACGGCCCGTCTATAANCCGAACCAGTTCGCCCGGGGCAAATGTGTACTTCGGGCGCGGATGCTCAGCACCCTCCTGNACCTGCTGCAAGATAGCCTGCGCTTCCTGGTCAGAGATTGGCACCGGCTTGGAGCCACTGCCACCNACAAAACCCGAAACCCTGGGCACGGACTTGACCAGGTGCCAGGCTTCATCGCTCATCCGCATGTGTACCAACACGTAACCAGGGAAAAACTTTCTTTCGCTGGTGCGCTTCTGCCCATTTCTCAGTTCGACCACCTGCTCGGTGGGCACCTCGATCTCACCAAACTCGTCGCCCATTTCAGCGCGGGCAATGTACTCACGCAGCGACTCCTGTACGTGTTTCTCGTAACCCGAAAACGCCTGGATCACGAACCATTGCATGCCCACGCCCTGGCTCACTGCGTCATCTATTGCTGCGTTGTCCACAGGTGCATCACTCAATGGGGCGTCCTCCGTCATTGCTGCTTAGCCCAGGCCCAAAGCGAGGTCGTAGATCGCCCAGAACGACAGTGCATCTAGCAACCACAGGTAGATACCTACCACCAGCACCATCAAGATCACCACCATGGTGGCCTGTGCTGTCTCGCGACGGGTCGGCCAAATAACCTTGCGAATCTCTATGCGGGTGGCCACTCCGAATCGCCAGGCCGCCTTGCCCGGCTCGGAAGTAAGNANGATCCCGGCGGCAGCAATCACCCCGGCAACCACGATCAGGGCCCGCACCAGAGCAGACATGTCCCCGAAAATGTAGAACACCGCCACTGCCGCTACTACTATTAGNCCGGCCGCCGTGAGTTTCAGTTTGTCTATCACTATTTATCAATCTTTCGGGGGCTGGCAGGCCAGGAGGGAATCGAACCCCCAACCTGCGGTTTTGGAGACCGCTGCTCTGCCAATTGAGCTACTGGCCTACTGTCACCAACAAACCCTAAACAAAGTACCCGTATGCCACCTCATTCCAGAATCTTTGCCACCACCCCGGCGCCAACGGTACGGCCGCCTTCGCGGATAGCGAAGCGCAGACCTTCTTCCATGGCAATCGGAGAAAT
>PBTT01000075.1 GCA_002729195.1 Acidiferrobacteraceae bacterium | reverse complement strand
GCAGATTTTTCTCGATCCAGGCCAGGTCCCGTGAATGTGTGTCTGCCGAGGAGACAATCATGTAGCGGTCTTCTGCCAGACGGTCGACCGTGATATCGGCTTCGATCCCGCCACGGTGATTCAACATCTGGGTGTAAATCAGCTTGCCTTCGGGTACATCGACATCACCGGCGCACAGGTGTTGCAGAAAGGAGCAGGCATCATTGCCCTGGATCAGGGTTTTGCCGAATGAGCTCTGATCAAGCATCACGACCCCGGTGCGGGCCGCGCGACATTCTTGTGCAGTATGTTCATACCAGTTTGGCCAGTGATGGGAGTAGATGTCTTTGGGCTCTTCGCCTGGCGGGGCAAACCACATAGCCCGTTCCCAGCCAGCGGTCTCGCCGAAGCAGGCATTGTGTGCTGCGAGGCGGTCATGCAATGGGCTCATGCGTGCCGGGCGTGCGGTTTCGTGCTGCCTGTTGGGCCAATGCATGTGATAAATCGCGCCGAGAGATTCTGCGGAGCGTTCATATAAGTACTTACTGTTGTCCTGGAACCGGTGATATCGAGCGATGTCAACATCCACCAGATCCATGCTCGGCTCGCCCTCAANAATCCACTCTGCCAGTGCACGGCCCGCCCCGGCACCCATCTCAAAGCCCTCCGAATTGAAGCCGGCAGCAATGAAACAATTCGCAATACCCGGCGCTTCACCAAGCAGGAACAGCGAATCCGGGGTAAAGCTTTCCGGCCCGTTCATAAAACGGGCAATNCCGGCCTCGGCCAGGGCCGGGATGATTTCCATGGCCTTACGATAGGGCAGTTGGAAATGTTCCCAGTCCTCNGGAAGTTCAATAAAGCGCTGCTCTGCCGGTAGCCCAGTGGCCGGCAGTGGTTTTCCGCGGGGCTCGAACGAGCCGACTAACAACTTGCCAGCATCTTCCTTGATGTAGGTGTAACCATCGGTATCGCGCAAAACGGGCAGTGTGGCCACGGCCATATCCATCGGCTCGGTTACCACGTACATATGTTCGCAGGCGTGTAGGGGCACGCGCACACCCAACTGTGCAGCCAGACCNGGAGTCCATAGCCCGCAGCACAGCACCAGTTGTTCNCATTCAATGATGCCCGATGGTGTGCTGACGCGATAAAGCCCCNACGAAGTGCGCTGTAAGTGCTCGACTGGGGTATTTTCAAAGACCCGCGCTCCATGCTTCCTGGCGCCGGCAAACAAGGCCATGACCGCATCGACCGGGTTGAGCTGGCCATCCCCGGGAACGAACAGACCCCCCTGTATCTGGTTCGNGTCGAGNGCNGGGTANAGGTTCTGAGCCTGTCTCGGCCCGATCAGTTCCGCTTCAATGCCGAAANTCTTGGCAATGGTGGCGCTGCGCTTAAGCTCGATCAGGCGATCGCGGGTGCGGGCAAGCGCCAGCGTCCCGTTCTGTTTGAAGCCCACCGCTTGGCCAGTTTCGGACTCGAGTCGGGAATACAGCTCTACGTTGTAACGCGCCAGTGCAGTCAGACTGTGGCTCGAGCGAAGTTGCATNATGAGGCCCGCGGCGTGCCAGGAGGTGCCACAGGTCAGCGTTCCGCGNTCAAGCACGGCTACATCGGTTTCACCAAGCCCAGTCAGGTGATAGGCAACACTGGCTCCGGCAATGCCGCCGCCGATGATAATTACCCGGGCATGGCTGGGGAGAGGATCATTCATGNCNTCCGCGTTAGCAAAACCTGCTGTGAGGGAGTGCTCAGCCGCAGGTCATTTGGTTGACTCTTTTTCCCGCAGCGCCTTAATGACCTTCTCCGGCGTGATGGGCAGTTCAAAAATATGAACACCAATCGCATCAGCGACCGCATTGGCAATAGAGGCTGCCACTGGCGCGTAGACCGGCTCACCAATACCTTTGGCGCCAAACGGGCCAAGGCCACTGCGTGATTCGAGGACGATAGCCTTTATCTCGGGAACGTCCTCCGAGGTAGGAATCAGGTATTCGCTGAGCGATCCGGTCTGTAGCCGTCCCTGCTTCAGTATCAATTCCTCACACAGCGCAAAGCCCTGACCCATGAGGGCGCTACCTTCCACCTGGCCCTCGACTGCGCGCAGATTGATAGCCTGGCCAACATCGTGGGCACCGATACTTTTCAGTACTTTCACCTCCCCGGTCTCGATATCGACCGCCACCTGGGCTGCGTGAGCACCGTAGGTAAAATCGGGAAACACTTCCCCTTGCCCGGTTTCTGGATCAATACCCTCACTGGTGGGAGCCCTGAAGATGGCCAGGTTGTGGCGATGGACTCCCTCGGCCGCACATAGTTTAACGCAATCTTTGAGGGCGATAGACCGCTGTGGATCGTCGATGATGAATACTTGCGAATCACACATATCGAGCTGTTCGATCTTTACCCCAAAATACCCAGCCACGCAGCCCAGCAGGTTCTTGCGCACCTGGGAGGCAGCCATCTTGGTGGCGTTACCAGACATGTAGAGCGCGCGACTTGCTGTCGATGTGCCGGCCAGGGGAGTGACTGCTCCATCACCGAAGTACACCACCACCTGATCCATCGGTACGCCGAGAATCTCGCCAGTTATCTGGGCCAGCGCCGAAGACTGGCCGGCACCAATATCGGTAACGGCGCTTCGCACGATTACAGTACCATCCATCTCGACACCCACCCAGGCCTCGCTCGAATCTTTCATCCAGCGGATACGGCCGTAGCTCTGCTGATAGCAGGCAACACCGTGGCCGATTCGGGTAGTTTGGGTATCTGTTGGCCGCTCACCCAGGGCCGCCAAGGCCTGGGTTGCACACTGATCTGACCAGACGGCGCTGCGGATGATCTGCCCAGTTACATTGGCATCGCCAGTATGAATGAAATTACGCCGCCGGACCTCCATGGAATCCATGCCCAGCAATTTGGCGATTTCTTCCATTTGTCCCTCGCAGGCAAGATTCGCCTGCATGGTGCCAAACCCCCTGAAGGCGCAAGCCGGCAGGTTGTTGGTGGCGGCCGATACTGAATCGATATGCAGATTATCGACCCGGTAGGGACCGGTCGCGCCAACGGTTGCATAAAGCAGAATATAGGGGCTGAGCTTGGCATAGGCACCAGCATCCGAGGTGAGTTTGATCTGCAACGCGGTGATTTTGCCATCGCCACTGACGCCGGTGCGATGGGTCATCGTAAACGGATGGCGTGGCCCGTGTGAGAGGAACGATCTCTCGCGTGGCTGTACCAGTTGGACTGGCCGGCGTGAGGCCAGCGCTAGTAACGCGAGCCAGACCTCGATGGTCATTACCTCTTTGCCGCCGAAACCACCACCGACGAATTCGGCCCGCAGTCGGACCCGGTTGTGCGGCAGGCCAATGGCATCGGCAACCGCACGGTAGTGTTCTACCACCTGGGTACTGGAGCGGATGTTCAGAACTTCGTGCTCATCGACCCAAGCCAGAGCTGCCTCTGGCTCAAGGAAAGCCTGTTCCTGATATTGCGTAGTAAACGTGTTTTCCACGATGAAGTCGGCTTCGGCGAAGCCTTTTTCGATGTCTCCTTTGCGGACCTTGTAGCTGGCGACCACGTTATCGTCACCAAAAATGATCGGCGCCCCAGGTGCAAGCGCATCGAAAGGATCGTAGATGCCATCGAGATCTTCGTATTCAATATCGATGAGCCGCAGGGCCTGTTCGGCAATGGCCGCATTTTCCGCTGCCACCAGCGCGATGGGTTCACCACAGAAGCGAACCCGGTCCTTGGCCAGGATCGGCTGCTTGGTGTTTTTGGTCAAGCCACCGGTCTGGCCCGGCATGTCGGTCATAACGCCCTGGCTGGGGGGTAGGTCAGCGGCTGTCAGCACACAATGCACACCGGCGAGCGCCTCGGCGCGGCTGGTGTCCACATGGCGCAGCAGGGCGCTGGCCCGATCACTGTGCAGGACTGCGGCGCACAACATACCAGGCATAGTCAGGTCACCCGCGTAGACAGCAGTGCCATACACCTTGGTCGGGGAGTCTGTGCGTACCAGTGGCTTGCCGACCTGGCGCAGTTGTAGGTTCGCGGTACTGGCAGCGGGGCTCTCGATCCTGTTCATGAGGTGGTTTCCTGTTGGCGCAGCGTTTCGGCAGCAGCCTGAATGGCAGAAAATATTCGGGTATAACCGGTGCAACGGCACAGGTTGCCACTCAACCCCCGTTTGATATCCTTAAGGCTCGGCTCGGGAATGTCATCCAACAGAGCCTTGGCTGCCATGATCATNCCCGGCGTGCAATATCCGCACTGCGCACTGCCGTGCTCGATAAAAGCTGTCTGTAGAGGGTGGGCGTTGTCCGGCCCGCCCAGGCCCTGGACTGTTGTCACCGATCGACCTGCAGCATTCCAGGCCAAAGTCAGGCAACTGTCCACGACTTTGCCGTCAAGCAGCACCGCGCAAGCGCCGCAATCACCCTTCTCGCAGCCACATTTGACTTCCTTATGACCGAGCTCCCGCAGTACCTCAAGCAACGTCCGCCAGGCAGGCACCGTGATTTCACATGCCTGGCCGTTCACTTGAATATCCACCCGTTTCTCTGTGACCATCTGGGTCTCCTTGTCAGTCATGTTGGCTCCCGGCCGTTTGCCAGGCCTCGGTCAGTAGGCGCCGCACCAGCATATGGACTGCATGGCGGCGATAGTCGGCCGACGCCCGAATATCATCAATAGGGCGGCTCGCCTGGGCTGCGGNTTGNGCCGCNGTANCGATGGTTGTCGCTGTCAGCGGCCCACCGACAAGAGCCTCTTCGGCCTCTTGTGCACGGAACACGGTGGGAGCCACCGATCCCAGGGCGATCCGGGCCTTAGTGCAGTTGCCNTTCTCTATTGTTANGGTGACCGCTACCCCGACAACGGTAATAGCATCTCCCCGGCGCCGACCCAGTTTGTAGAAGAGATTAGCGGTGNCCGTTGTCGGTGGCGCCCATGCAACTGAAATCAGCAGTTCGTCTGGGCGACGGGCTGTTTTCTTGTAGNCAAGCAGGAAATCATTCAGGCTGAGAGTTCGTTCGCCGGCCGCACTGGCGAGTGTCAGTTCGGCATCGAGGGACAACAGTGGCGGCACCACGTCGGCCGAAGGCGAGCCGTAGCAGATATTGCCGGCAACGGTGGCCGCATTGCGGACCATGGAGCCGGCAAAGACCTTGGCCATTGAAACCAGCGACGGCGCCGCGGTTGGCATCAGCGGATCATGCAGGATATCACTGAGNGTAGTGCGTGCGCCCATCAGCACCCGGCTGTCGCTATGCTCAATACCGTGCAACTGGTCGAGCGCCGCGAGGCTGATAAAACGCCCACCAGCTTCGCCACGGGCACGAAGATCGGGTAACAGATTGGTTCCACCGGCCAGCGGCACGCTCTCGCTGGTGGCGAGCATTTTCAGTGCCTGGTCCAGTGAGTGTGGTTCCAGCAATTCAAAAGGCGGCAGCATTGTGTTCTCCTGTGGTGCTCCTTGTTGTCCGGCTACGGCTTACGCTGCCCAGCCACCGTCTATGACGATCTCCTGGCCGGTGATGTTTTGTGATTCATCACTGGCTAGAAAGATCGCGGCATCGGCGATGTCCTGCGGTGTGGTTACCCGTTTCAGGGCCATCTCCTCGACGTATTCCTGATAGACCTGCTCATAGGTCCAGCCCCGCGTTTTGGCTTTTTCCCGGCACAATTTGTCCATGCGCGGCGTCTCGACAATACCCGGCATGATGACGTTGACATTGATGTTGTATTCACCAACATCGAGCGCGGCCGTTCGGGTCAGGCCGCGCACAGCCCACTTGGATGAACTGTATCCAGCACGATACCGGTAGCCGCGCATGCCAGACGCACCGCCGATGGTGACGATCTTACCGTAACGCTGCTCTATCATGGTCGGCAGGACGTGCTTGATCGGCAAAAATACACCACTGACATTTTTTTGCAGCAGATCGCTGAATGCCTGGCCCTCGATCTTCCAGACCGGTGTCTCAATTGGGCCGGTCGCACCCGCTGCGCTGACCAGAATATCGATTCGCCCATCGAAAAATTCCCGCGCACGCTCGATCAGGNGCACAACCTGCNCCTCTTCGGTCACGTCGGTGGGCACTATCTCGGCNCGGCGCCCCATGGCCCGCACCTTTTCTGCCATTTCCTCGAGCGGCTTGAGGGTTCGCGCAGCCAGTACCAGGTCNGCGCCNTGGCGGGCCAGGTTTTCGGTAATGGT
The DNA here is from genome assembly GCA_002729195.1 of Acidiferrobacteraceae bacterium. Lineage (GTDB taxonomy): Bacteria > Pseudomonadota > Gammaproteobacteria > Arenicellales > UBA868 > UBA12578. Next base: position 10,446 of record PBTT01000075.1, on the reverse strand, counting down.
GCCACCCATACCCTGGGCCGCCCCGGTGATGATTGCGGTCTTGTTTGCTAATCTCATGGTAAATCTCCTGGTTCAGATCTGTTTTGCGGTCACTGGGCCGTAGCCNCCACCGCCACTGCTTTCCATAATTACCCGATCGCCCTGCGCTAGACGAACACTGGTTTTGCCTGCCAGTTGCAAGGTCTCGCCACAGGCGCGCTCCAAGGTGATGCGAAAAGTCGCACCGGGNGCGCCACCGCACAGTCCGAACGGGGGGATTCGGCAACGTTCGANCATGGTTGTTAATTCCATTTCCGGTGCCAGCACACGGTAAACACGAACCTGCCCNTCACCGCCGCAGTGATGGCCGGCACCACCNGACCCGCGACGTAAAGCTTGGCGTTCGATTAGGATCGGATAATTGGCCTCGATCATTTCTGCCGGGGTGTTCATCACATTAGACATGTGTGGCCGCACTGCCGGCATGCCATCGCGGTCAACCCGCGCCCCTTCGCCNCCACCGTGAACTTCGTAGAGGGTTGTCCAGCGGCCGTTGCGCGGATCACGCCCGCTGAACAGCAGNAATCCTGAGGTGGTCGAACAGCCGGCTGTTAAGCGTCTGGCGATGACCGGCTCCATGGCCCGGAAAATAGCGTCGACGATGCGCTGCGACGTTTCGTGATTACCACCGACCACCGGCCGTTCCAGTGGTGGGTTCAGCAGTGATCCCGGCCGGGTAATGATTGTCAGCGGCCGGGCGCAACCGGCATTGGGCTGAATATCGGGCCCGGCGATGGCTTTGACTGCGTAGAACACGCTGGCGGCGGCAGTAAACGGGGTTGCATTGAGTGGCCCGCGGGCGGCNTCATCGCTGTCGGAGAAGTCGAATGTAGCTTCGCCGTCACCGATCTCGATGCGCACCCGTACTGCAATGGGCACCTCATCACCGGCACCATCATCGTCGAGCCAGTCCTCGCCCTGGTAGCTGCCGGGGGGTAGTGAACGCAGCGCCGTACGCATCTCAGCTTCGGACTGGTCGTGCAAGTCCCTAATCGCAGCCTGTACGGTGGCAACGCCGTAACGCTCAAACACCTCGGCCAGACGCTCATCGGCAGAGCGCGTGGACGCCATCTGGGCCAGAATGTCGCCCTCGCGCTCCCGGGCGCCACGGACGTTGGCCAGGATCAGATTGAGTTTTTCGTGCTCAGTACCCGCGGCGGTAAATACCCGCAATGGTGGAATACGCAGCCCTTCCTGCCAGGCATCCCGGGCTTCAGGGACGTAACTGCCGGGTCGTGCGCCGCCAATATCAGCCCAGTGGGCAAGGCTGACCGCGAACGCCTGCAAAGCCCCTTCGGCGAATATCGGCCGCACTGCCTTGACATCAGGGAGGTGGTTACCACCGACCTCAGGCAGATTCAAAAACCAGACATCACCCGGTGATAACTGGGCAGCTGGGACCCGTTTCAAGAACTCCTGTACCGTGGACCCCATCACCCCCAGATGGGCCGGAATATCACGGCCCTGGGCGATGAGGTCGCCATTGGCATCGGTTAATGCCGATGACAGATCGCCGGCTTCACGTAGCAGGGGTGAGCGTGCTGAGCGCATGACTACGAGTGACATCTCCTCGGCGATCGCAGTCAAAGCGTTACGAATGACCTCGACTGTGAAGGGGTTGATTGGAGAATTCATGCGGCCCCACCGGTGTCGATGTGGATATGCCCGCTGAGGTCCGACCAGGCGGTAGCACCGGGTGGCACGACCGTAGTCGACCATTGGTCCTCGATGATTGCCGGGCCTTCAATTTTCTGCTTCGCTGCAAGAGTTTCCCGCGGGTAGCGCGGTGTAGTTACCGACCGATCCCGATCAAACCAGCACTGGGTTTCTGGGGCTACCATCGTTGCCGGTGCCGCAGTGGCAACTGGCACGTTGATATCGTTACCTGTCGCTGCCGATACGGTCAGGCGCAGTGTCTCCAGTTCCCACGGCTCATCAGTCATAAAGCCGTACAGTCGTTGGTGTTGAGCCTTGAATTCGGCATCGAGGGCGTTATGATCGGCTGGTGGTGTAAACGCTACTTCGACCGTGCCACTTTGGCCGGCATAGCGGATCAGAGCGACGTGCCGGGCCTGCAAAGAATCCAGCGCATGGCCGGCAGCAGTGAGTGGCCGCGCCAAACGCGCGTACATTTGCTGGCGTATGTCTTCGAATTCATCTGCCTGCCAGGCGGTGCTCGAGATACGCACGGCATGCTGCTCCGTATAACTGAGTTCGGCTGTCAGGCACCCGAGCGCCGAAAAAACGCTGGAGAATTTAGGTACCACAACTCGGGTAATGCCGAATTCGCGGGCCAGGGCCACGGCGTGCATCGGACCTGCCCCGCCGAAGGCAATCAGCGTACAGGTGCGTGCATCGAGACCGCGCTCAACGGCAACCCGACGCAAAGCCCGGGCCATGTTGGCGTTGGCAACCTGATAGATACCAAGTGCCGCCTCTTGGACGGAAAGGTCAAAAGCCTGCGCGATTGTCCTGATCGCAGTCAGGGCAAGTTGAGAATCGAGCCGAACACTATCGCCCAGCAGTTGCTCGCTATCGAGATAGCCCAGCACGAGGTTGGCATCAGCGACCGTAGGCTGATGGCCGCCGAAGCCATAACAGGCCGGCCCTGGGTTGGCCCCGGCACTGTCCGGGCCAACCCGAATCGCCTGACCCTGAACGCGGGCGATTGAGCCACCTCCAGCACCAATCGATTCGACCGCGACCATTAACTGGCGTACCGGCCTTGCGGCCAGGCGCTGATTGCCATCGACCTGTACCTTGCCGTCAATGACCGCGCAGGTGTCGGTTGTGGTGCCGCCCATGTCGAAGCCGATAGCCTGGGTCAGCCCCAGTTCCCTGGCGATCCGTGCGGCCGCGGCGACACCCGCTGCAGGCCCCGATAGAGCAAGGGCCAGTGGCCGGTCTTGCATCGCTGCGATTGATGCCATTCCGCCGGCAGAGTGACAAAGGTGCAGATTGGTTCCATTTCCCGCAGCTTGCTGCAGGTCCTCCAGATAACCGGCAGTCAGTGGCATCAGGGCGGCATTTAGCACGGTCGTGTTGGTGCGTTCGAACTCACGCGGTTCCGGGCTCATTTTGTGTGAGAGCGCTACGTAAGGAACGACGGACTGCAGGCGCTGACCCAGGCGTGCCTCATGCTCATCGTTGGTAAAGCACTGCTGTAGTGTGATCGCTACTGCGGGAACATCTAGCGTTTCAACGGCACCTGCTATTCGCTCAACCTCGGTTTCGGTCAGCGGGGTCAGGATCTCACCCTGGGCATCGATACGCTCGGCCACCTCAAGCCGGTATTTCTCGGGCACCAGTGGCGGTAATTTGGGGGGTACCTCAAGCCGGTATAGTTCGCGCCGGTTCTGGCGGCCGATTTCCAAGGTGTCGCAAAAACCCTCGGTCGCAACCAGGGCGACTGGTGCCAGGTTATTCTCGACGATGGCATTGGTCGCCATTGTCGTGCCGTGCATAAGGTCTGAAACGTCGGCCCAATCTATGCCTACGGCCCGGTACGCCGAGCTGATGCTGGCCACCGGGTCACTGGAGCGGCTTTGGACCTTGGCAGTACGCACCACACCGTCGTTGATATTCAAAGCAATGACATCAGTGAAGGTTCCACCGATATCGATACCGACTTTCCAGTTGCTCGTCATGGTTACCTGTCCATTGGGCCCGGAATCGCTCCTTCATCATGGCCGGCTGAGTTTTAGTCAATTTTCACAGGAAATCTGTATAGATAAATTTCATTTTATCTCTGCAAGGCATAGTTTTTGGTTATACTTAAATTGCAGACTTGTGATCGCCGGGAGACAGGGAACAACCGCAGCGGCTGGGATTCAGCTGGGAGAGGATTGGCGATGTTGAGATATTCGTTGCGGCAGCTTGAATATTTCTCAGCGACCGCTGAGAAAGAATCCATCGCTAAAGCCGCAAAATCACTNAATATTTCCCAACCCTCCGTATCGAAAGCGATCACAAACCTTGAGGCACAATTCGCGACTCAGCTTTTTATTCGTCATCATGCCCGTGGGGTATCACTGACTCCGGCGGGAGAACGACTGCTGGTCGATGCGCGTGGCTTGTTGCGTTATGCGGGAGAACTGCAACAGCACGCCCTGTCCTCAAGAGAGGGCGCTCTGGGTGAGTTGGAGTTGGCATGTTTTGTGACGGTCGCACCGATATTTATGCCGGCACTGCTTGCCGACTTTTCTGGGCGTTTTCCGGGTATCGAGATCAGGCTTCACGAAGGCAACCAGGATGACTTACTTACCGGGCTGTCGTCGGGTCGATTTGAGCTTGCCCTAATGTACAACCTGATGCTGCCAGTCGACATTGATATCGAGTTACTGGCCTCGTTCGACCCTTATGTCCTGTTGCCTGCACAACATCGTCTAGCGAAGCGTAAGAAGATTTCACTGGAGGCACTGAAGGATGAACCCCTGATCCTGCTGGATGTACCACCGAGCCGTGATTATTTTATCAGCTTGTTCAGGGCGGCCGGTCTGGAGCCGCAGGTTGCGTTCAGCTCACCATCACTGGAGATGGTGCGTGGCCTGGTTGGCAGGAATCAGGGCTACTCTTTGCTGGTCACCCATCCGTATGACGATCATACCTACGATGGGCAGACCATTGTGACCCGGCCTCTGGCGGACAAGACCGTCACTGGTGATCTGGGTCTGGCCCGACTTGCCCAGTTGCGCCCATCCTCGGCAATGACTGTATTCGCCCAATTCTGCAAGGATTGGTTCGTGCAGCAACATATTGACCGGGGGNCCTGTCAAGCCCCGACACCAAAGGACCTCCCGGCAATGCCAGATCAATAAGATACCCACTGGATTAAAGGTGGGGTTACCTGTCACTTTGACATAGCTAAAAACTTTGTAAAAACGACCTAAATTGAATTTTATCTAAGTAGCGTTTTATAGAGAATCGTACTCACAGGGCGTTGCCGGCATCGTCGGCAGTCATTGTACCGGCGACACGCAGGGTGCAGTGAGTTGGCGTACGGCATGCCCATCTGGAAACCGACAGGGAGGAATCCTGATGGAAGGCTTTGCAGGAAAATTGGTCGGCTCTTTGCATCCGATCTCCACGGAAGAGTGTTCTCGGATCCACGCGGCGGCCGTGCGTGTCCTTGCCGAAGGCGGCATGCGNTGTGACGATCCGCGTGCTGCGCGGATGTTTGAAGCAGCTGGCTGCACGCTTGAGGACAGTGGCGCCCTGGTCAAGATTCCCGAGCCGGTGATTATGGACGCCCTGGCAAAATGCCCGGAATCTTTTACCCTGCACGGGCGCAATGACCCATCTCTTGATTGTGCTATCGGCACTGGCGAGGTGCACTTTTGCACGGTGTCCGGCCGCTACATCGAAGATTTCCGAACCGGCGAACGGCGTCAGGCCACACGCCAGGATGCCATTGACGGCGCGTTGCTGGCAGAGGGACTGGAGAACGTCCACGGGCTTTACAAGCCGGTGATGTGGCTTTATGACCAACCCAAAATCTGTAATTCCCAGATTCTGGTGGCCGAGTGGATGAAAAATTCAAACAAGACCGCGACCTGGGTCTATAACACGGGTGCTGAACACGAGATTCCAGATCTGGTGAAGATCTGGCAGATTGCGGCCGGTGGTGAAGCGNCACTTCGCGCAAGACCTCACCTGCTTGGCCATGTCGTGGTCAACCCGCCGCGGGTGATCGATATCAACTACACCAGCTGGCTGATCGGTTTTTGTGATGCCGGCATTCCTCTGTCAATCGAGAGCGCGCTCATGGGCGGCGCTACCGGTCCGGCGACACTCGCCGGTATGCTGGTGCAGGCAACGGCTGAGACTCTTGCCCTGGTTGTGCAGGCACAGAGTTACAAGCCAGGCCATCCGTTGGCTTTTTGTTCATTCAATCCATCGATGGACATGCGAACCGGCTTGTGGTCGTGCGGCAATCCCGAGTATGGGACCGTCGGTGCCGGCATATCGGCCATGGCCCGACATTACGGTGTTCCCTGCGCCGGGTTCGGCATGAGTGATTCCTGTGAAATGGATCAGCAGACCGCCTATGAAAAGGCTCTCAAGATGTATACCTATGCGCTCAGCGGTATCAGCTATATCTGGGATATCGGCGGTACCGCCGGCTTCAATTTTGTGTCCTGGCCAGAGATGGTGCTGGAAAATGAAATCGCCGGCTATATTGGTCAGTACCTCAAAGGCATCGTAGTCGATGATGAACGCCTGGCCGTAGACGAGATTCTGAAAGTGGGGCCGCTCCCGGGCAGCTACATGGCCGAGCGCCATACCCGCCGCTGGTACCGCGAGGAGTTCTTCATTCCCGAGTTGAGTAATCGCGAGTTTTTTGAATCCTGGGAGCGCGGGCATACCGAATTGCAGGAAAAGGCAAAGCAGAAGGCAGCGAAGATTCTGGAAAATCAGGAATCACCCGTGGCCTCCGAAATCCAGTCTGAGATCGACGATTTTCTTGATTTTGTGGTAGCGCGCGACACTGATTGATCGAGCCCACGGATAGATTCTGGCAGGCAGCAACGGAGAGTAATACTATGGCCATCAAAATTGACAGCGAGTATTTTGCCCGCATTGGCGATACGGTAATCGACGGTGACGACGAAGAGTGTGTGCGTCTGATCCGGGAGGGGCTCGATAATGGCATGGACCCCCTGCAAGGAGTCGAGCAAGGCCTGGTACCAGGTATCCGGCAGATAGGAGAGGATTTCGGTGACGGCGTTATCTTCCTGCCCGAATTGACCATGGCAGCCAAAGTCATGAAGGTCGGCATCGCCATCCTCGATGAAAAAATCAAGGCCAGTGGTGCGACCCGGGCATCCTGTGGCAAAGTAGTGATAGGCACCGTTAAAGGCGATATACACGACATCGGTAAATCACTGGTAGCGGCGCTGTTGCAGGCAAATGGCTACGACGTTGTTGATCTTGGTGTCGATGTCGAAAACGACACCTTTATCAGTGCAGCTCAGGAGAATAATGCCGACGTTCTTGGTATGTCGTCGCTGTTGACATTACCACTGTTGCAGATGGGCAAGGTGATTGAGCAGTTGGAACAGGTCGGATTACGTGACCAGTTCAAAGTCGTGGTCGGTGGCTGCCCGATCACGCAAGAATTCGCTGACGAAATCGGCGCTGATGCCGTTGGCTTCGATGCCCAGGATGCGGTCGTCAAGGTNGATCGGTTGCTTGGCATCAACAGGCCACCGATGGGAAAGAGCTGAGCACCGGCGGCGGCATATTCATATACCATAGCCAATTCATATACCATAGCCAATAAAGCGTGATGCCGACGGATAATGACAACAATACTGGCCAGTTATTCAAGGCCTATACTTCCACCAGCCCGCAGGAGGTTGCGGGCTGTTATGACAGCTGGGCCGAAGACTACGAAACACACATGAGCAACGTGGGTTATCTTCACCCGGCGATGGTAGCCGGCCTGGCACTGCGCCATGTGCCCCCCGGTAGCCGTCCGATCCTGGATGCCGGTGCCGGCACCGGGATCATGGCCCAGATTCTTGTTGCACTGGGTTACCCCGAGATTGTTGGTTTCGATGGCTCAAAGGACATGCTCGCGGGAGCTGCTGCCAAGAACGTGTACACCGAACTTGACCAGATGTATCTGGGTCAGCCACTGGCTTATCCAGATGATCATTTCCAGGCCGCGGTAAGTGCCGGCGTGTTTACCCAGGGCCACGCACCATTGGCCGGGCTCGATGAGTTGGTACGGGTGGTGTGCCCGGGCGGTTGTATTATCTTCTCGGTGGCCAGGGTTTACCTGGCCATCGAGTCTCGAGAAGGTGGGAGAGGATTTCATTTACACGAGATGGTTTCATTGTAAGTTCTCGATCAAGGCTGCGCTGACCCATTGTCGATGTGGCGCATGCCATTTAGAAATGTCATAGATGTCATTCTGATCTAGAGTCGGCACGGTCGACGTTTGTAATCCGATCCAGTCTTGCAGGCGTTTCTCATCTGCAGTCGCGATGATCTTAAGTTCTGTCTTCTTTGTCTTTGGCGGGCGTAACCATAGGAAAAATATCGAAGGTGGATTGGTCAAATCAGAATAATGCAGAGTCAATACTTCATTGCGGGACATATTTGCGGTCAGCCTGACCATAGCCTCTGGCGACGTCGTAACAATATCGATACGATTTCTGCCCATGTCGACGCGACACCCAAGATCATCCAGTGACACGGCTTCCTTACCGATCGTGGATTTGTTCCGCAGGTGCTTCGTGAGTCGGGATATCAGGTCGGGCCCTTGGCCGCTGGCCTGATCTACGAACTCTGAATAAGGAAAGCCTGTGATTCGAATCGTGTATCCAGAGGAGGTCACGTGGCAGGACGCCTTGATCTTAGATGGACTCGTTGTTCCTGATATAGGCCGGTCTGGCGCCATCGACGGCGCAAAGAACCAGGGATTCTTAGGGGTCCTTGTTCGTTTGCCGTGGGGAAATCGCTCGACATAATAGGATGCTAGATTCGAGGTAAGCACACAACCACCGCTTGTACCTAAGGTATCACGACTCACAATTCGAACACGGGTTTTCCTGTGTACATTGGAAAAGGCGGCTTGGACGAGATCAGTTGCAATCTCTATGTCTTCCGATGTCAGTCGAAAAGGTTCTAACACCGTACCGGACACCGACAAGAGCGCCGCCTTGATATCCTCGCGATCATTATGCGGTTCACAGCTTTGGATCCAATCAGACAGTTTCGTTTTCAGTCGGTGTCGAACAGAACGATCTGAGTGGTGATATGACGCAAAGATCGCTAACGCGGTCAAAGTCCCAAGATTACTCGTATTGGACGATTGGCTCATTTCTAGGTCGCCTTGGCCAAGGCGCTGTTTGCCTGATCCACACAACTTTGCTCCAGATCATAGCCAAGGGCTCGACGTCCAAGCTTTCGCGCCTCTACCAGTGTCGTGCCGTGTCCCGCAAACGGATCAACGACTAAGTCGCCAAGGATTGAATAGAGTTCTATGAATCGACTGACAATTGCCGGGGGGCTGCCGTGAGGATGTTTTCCAGACCGACGGTTAGGCGGGGACGACCATAACGGTGAAACAAGCGATCTCGTATCGATGGTGTCTGGCAACTCGAGTCGAGCTCCGTGGTCGATACCCTCTCTGGTTGAGAACACCGAGAATTCCTCTGTATCTATCGCACGAAAACTGCCGATCCTGGGAACTCTCTCAAAACTAGAGAGCCGACGAGCGGATCTGACCATCGGCTGCCATAAAACTTTTGTAATCAAATAAAGTCCAGTGTTTTGGACGATCTCCCGATGAATATCCGCGAGAGGAATCAGAAACTCGCCAAAACGAATCGATTTTGATTGCAAGACGAGTGATCCGCCTGGGCGCAGTACGCGGCGAATTTCATCGAATGCGGGACGCAGTTGCAATGCAAATGCCGTAACTTCCTTCTGCACACGATCGATATCGGTCTGCTGTCGGCGAGGAAGTGCCAAGAGTTTTTCAGTCTGGCTGGAAAAGTAAGGTGGACTGGTCACGATGAGATCGACCTCATTCTCACCGATCAAACGCATCGCCGCCGCATCACCCCAGACAATCTCAGCGCTCGGGGCGTGGTCTATATTCTTTTTCTTGCTCATGTGCTCAAGTTCTGTGCACGATCAAGTTGCTGGTTAAGACATCTCGCCTCTTCCGGTTGGAGCTGGTGTAAGTAGGCGAGGTATCCGCGAATTCTATTGTCGGAAATCGGCCGTCCATGCCAGAGTGGTTGCCGTCCCATGACTCGGTGATGTACCAGTGCCCTCAGGCGACGCCTGATTGGCCGTGGGACATTCGGTTTTTCGTTGGCGACGAGACCGGTCACCATTTGCCTGCGGCCTTTGCGGTAGATCTGTGTTTTTTTGTGGTCCAGGCGCAGCCCTAGGTCCCCGATGACATCGCGTACAAACGGCAGGATACGTAGCGGTGACTCATCACCGGAGAACGTTAAGTCATCTGCATAACGGGTATAGACAAATCCATGGCGCTCGGCGACGTTATGAATAGCCTGATCGGCGGCTCGAAAAACAATATTCAGCAGGGCAGGACTCGTCGGTGCGCCTGTAGGCAGGGCTCCGTTATAGGAGCAAAGTTGGGTAAGAAGAAAAATAGCACGATCAGACAGCCACCCTTTACCGACAGACCTACAGGCTCTATGAATTTGTTTAAAACTTACACTTGGAAAGCACGACTCGACATCAACATTGACTATTATTTTCTTTCCACAGTGCGCTTTGGCATTGTCCTTGATCGAGACGCCCGGTCGAAACCCAGTCGCAGCGCCGTGCAAAGGAATCCCATTGAGTCCGTGTTCCAACACACGACGTTGAAATGATTTGAGTAGTCCCGGTGGTACAGTGATGGTTCGTGAGCCACCGGAA
>PBTT01000074.1 GCA_002729195.1 Acidiferrobacteraceae bacterium | reverse complement strand
ACGCACACCGCAACGGGGCACCGGGGGAGGCGGTCGTGGCATCAAGCCGGGATGGGCCTGAGGGTATGGGTGTCGGGTCCGTACAGGTCAACCCGGTCGAGGGCGTGGAGCACTCTATCGACCACAAATCGGAAAATTTATGTGCCGTCACTGATGTCCACTCTGGCCTCAGCCGGCAGCGGGCTCTCGTGAGACCGTGAAGGGGAGCGACCAAAAAAGGGACATCATGCTCAACAGGACAGATGAAGGGTACATGTTTGATCCCGAAATCGAAACCATGCCGCGGGACCAGCTGGCTGCTTTGCAGTTGTGTAAACTGAAGAAGATTCTCAGGCACGCCTACGGGAATGTGCCTCATTATAAAAACACCTTCGACGCCGCTGGGGTCACGCCCAGCGACCTGAAAAGTATCCACGATCTGGTAAGTTTCCCGTTTACGACCAAAGACGAACTGCGTAACAACTATCCCTTCGGTATGTTTGCTGTTCCCCGCGACGAGGTTGTGCGCGTGCACACCTCGTCAGGTAGCACCGGCAGGCCGACGGTAGTCGGCTACACCATGAAGGATCTGGATCTGTGGAGTAGTCTCATGGCCCGGACCATGGTCTGTGCCGGCACCCGTCCCGGCGATTTCGTGCACAATGCCTTGGGTTATGGCTTGTTCACTGGTGGCCTCGGGGCCCACTATGGCGCCGAGCGCCTCGGATGTACGGTGATGCCTGTCTCCGGGGGTTCCACCGGCCGTCAGATCGCATTGCTCAGGGACTTCGGCGCCCGTCTCTTGTGCGCGACACCCTCCTATGCACTCAACATTGCCGAACAGGCTGATCGGGACGGCTACGATATCCGTTCGGGGGAGTTGGAGATCGGCCTCTTCGGAGCCGAGCCCTGGAGTGAGGCGATGCGCTCGGAACTCGACGAGCGTCTCGGTATCAAGGCAGTCGATTGCTATGGTCTGTCTGAAATCATGGGGCCGGGTGTCGGCGCTGAATGTATCGAAGCACGGAACGGTTTTCACGCCTGGGAGGATTGTTTCTTGTTCGAGATCATCGACCCTGAAACTGAACAGCCATTACCTATGGGCGAGACTGGGGAATTGGTAATTACGACGCTCGCCAAATGGGCCCAGCCGATGATCCGCTTTCGCACCCGCGATGTCACGCAGATGACTGATGAGCCGTGTGTCTGCGGGCGTACGCATCGGCGAATCCTGCGCATCACCGGGCGTAACGACGATATGCTGATCATCCGCGGCGTCAACGTATTTCCATCACAGATCGAAGCCATTCTGCTTGACTGTCCCGATATTGACCCGCACTATCAATTACTGGTCCAACGAACCGGCACAATGGACGTCGTGACAGTTGAGACGGAAGCCAAACAATCCGTACCACTGGACGACTACGCGAAAATTACCAATGATATAGAGAACCATATCAAGTCTAAGATCGGTGTTACCTGCCGGGTCGTGGTACTGCGCCCGGGCTTGGTTCCGCGTTCCGAAGGCAAAGCGGTGCGGGTGCGCGACCTGCGCGAAAAGGAATAAACCATGAAAGTAATCCTGTGTCTAAACTTGAACGGACGGGCTCGCGAGGACGCGGTGGCCGACAACATGCTTCTCCTTGACTACATCCGCGAGATCGCCGGCCTCACTGGCACCAAGCAGGGGTGCGATGGCGGTGAGTGCGGTGCTTGCACGGTGTTGGTCGATAACGTGCCACGGCTGTCTTGCCTGACCGTTGCCCGGTCATGCGAAGGGCGGCGCATCGAAACCGTCGAGGGTCTTGGCCAAAACGGTCGCCTGTCACCCCTGCAGCAGGGTTTCCATGAAAAGCTGGGGGCCCAGTGTGGCTTCTGTACTCCGGGCATGATCATGGCTGCAGAGGGGCTGTTACGGCGCAATCCGGATCCTGGCGACGAAGATATCCGTGAGGCACTGGGCGGAAACATCTGCCGTTGCACCGGTTACGTAAAGATCATCGAATCAGTACGCTATGCCGCGGAGTGTGGCAAAACCGCATGAATATCTCCCGGCCGAGCACCGCGATTGGCACACCGACGCCATTGATCGACGGCATCGAGAAGGTCACCGGCCGCGCCGAGTACACTGCCGATCTGGCCACTGCGGGAGCCCTGGTTGGGCGCATTTACCGCAGCCCCCACAGCCATGCCGAAATCGTCATAGTCGACACTTCGGCGGCGCAGGCCCTGCCTGGAGTCATCGCTGTGGTCACCGGTGAGGACTGTGACGAGTCTTTCGGTGTTCTCCCCATCGCCCGCAACGAGTTCCCCCTGGCTCGAGACCGGGTACGTTATCGGGGCGAGCCGGTGGCTGCGGTGGCTGCGGTGGACGAAGTGACAGCCGAAGCTGCTCTCAAGCTCATCCGCATGGAAGTCAGGGCTTTGCCTGCCTATTACAAGATCGCCGACGCACGCCNGCCCGAGGCCATTTCTATCCACGAGGAAAAGCCGGGCAATCTGGAACGCGATGTCCACAGCGAGTTCGGCGATGTGGAACTCGGCTTTGCCGAGGCCGACATCGTGCACGAGGAAAGCTACCACTGCGCAGAAGTCACCCATGTGCCGATGGAGCCCAATGTGTCACTGGCCGAGTATGACCCGGAGCGCGGTCGGTTGACCCTGCACACCTGTACCCAGGTGCCCTACTATGTCCATATTATGGTGGCCAAGTGCCTGAAGCTCGATAAGGCACGTATCCGGGTCATCAAGCCCTTTGTCGGCGGCGGTTTCGGACATCGCTCAGAAGCACTCAACTTCGAAATCATTGCGAGTCTGCTGGCGCGCTCTGCCGGCGGAAGAGTCAAGCTTTACCTCAGTCGGGAGGAAGCCTTTCTCACCCACCGGGGCAGACCGCAAACAGATATCAGGCTCAAACTTGGCATGAAGAAAGACGGCCGCATCACAGCCTGCACTTGCGAGGTGATGCAGGCCGGTGGCGCTCACGCAGGCTACGGTGTCGTTACGATTCTCTATTCGGGGGCTCTTCTGAATGCCATCTACGACATCCCGGCGGTTCGCTACGATGGCTACCGGGTCTATACCAATACCCCACCCTGCGGTGCCATGCGCGGTCACGGAACCGTCGACGTGCGCTTCGCTTTTGAATCTCTGCTCGATGCCATGGCTGCGGACCTTAGCCTTGACCCGATCCAATTGCGCCGCGCCAACCAACTGACGCCACCGCTTCGCACTATCAACGACCTGATGGTCACGAGCTGTGGATTGCCCCAGTGCCTGGACTGGGTGGAAAGAGAGTCGGGGTGGAAAAAACGCCGCGGTAAGTTACCGCCGGGCCGCGGCCTTGGACTCGGTTGCGCTCATTACATCAGTGGCGCCGCTAAGCCGGTCAACTGGACCGGAGAGCCGCATGCCGTCGTCAACCTGAAACTGGACTTCGATGGTGCTGTAACTGTACTGACCGGCGCGGCCGACATCGGTCAGGGATCGACCACGGTCTGTGCCCAAGTGGTCAGCGAGGTTTTGGGTATCGGCCTGGAGCGCTTGCGCGTCGTTGCCAACGACAGCGCTGTCACACCCAAGGACAACGGTTCGTATTCGTCCCGGGTCACCTACATGGTCGGTAACGCAGCCATCGAAGCGGCTCGGAACCTCAGAGGCATTCTCNTNGAGGCGGCNGCNCGTAAGCTCGAGGTGNTGCCGGAAGANATTACGGTTCAAGGCGANATCTACNGNGGNGNGGGTGACCAGGGTCCCGGGCTCAACTTTGAAGAGGTNGCCAAGGAAGCGCTTACTGACTCCGGCACGATAACGGTTAAAGGTACCTATACGGTGCCCCGCGAGTTTCAGGGNGGTAAATACCGGGGCGCGGGCGTGGGCCCNTCCATGGGTTTCTCCTACTCAGCCTGCGTCGTCGAGGTNGTCGTCGACGAANACACGGGCCAGATNAACGTCGACAGAGTGTGGGTGGCCCATGACTGTGGCTTNGCCATCAATCCGCTGGCCGTTGAAGGGCAGGTTCAGGGNGCTGTCTGGATGGGCCTGGGTCAGGCGTTGAGNGAGGAGACCCGCTACGATGCGAAGTCGGGTCTGCCGCTGGGTGCGAACATGCTTGACTACAGAGTACCGAGTATCGCCGAGTCCCCTCCGATCGAGGTNGGAATAGTAGAGTCCATGGANCCGAATGGCCCNTTTGGCGCCAAAGAGGCGAGTGAAGGGAGTCTCGCTGCTGTTCTTCCAGCNCTTGCCAACGCCGTGTTTGATGCCGTCGGCCTGCGTGTCAATGCGACTCCCATGAATGCAGAGCGGGTCCTGGATGCCATGATTCGCAAAGCTCGCGAGGACCGGCGCGCTGCTGACAAGGAAGTCGCGTAGTGGATGCCTTGCCGCATTTCGAATATTTGCGTCCCCAGACCATTGCCGAAGTGCCACGGATGCTCGGCTGTCGCGTCGGCAGCAGCTTGATCGCCGGTGGTACGGACCTCATGGCAAACATCCGCCGTGGGCTGGCGACCCCGGATGTTCTCATCGACATCACCGATATCGAGGATCTGAACCGTATTGAAGTCGACAATGACCAACTTGTTATCGGTGCGGGGGTAACGCTTGATACCCTTGGTAACGATCAAAGAGTGGCAGCCGATTTTCCGATCATCGCGGCTGCTGCCTCAGTGGTCGCAGGCCCCACCCATCGCAACGTCGCGACCCTCGGTGGCAATCTCTGTCAGGAGACCCGTTGCGTCTACTACAATCAGAGCCAGTGGTGGCGGGACAGTAATGATGGGTGCCTCAAGCACGAAGGAACTGTCTGTCACGTGGCCCCGGGTGGTGAGCGCTGTTGGGCCGCCTACTGTGGCGATCTTGCGCCGGCACTCCTGGTATTGGAGGCCCAAGTCGAGGTGATGTCTTTGGACGGCATTCGCCGTATGGCGCTCGCCGAACTCTACTGCGACGACGGNCAGAAGCACCTCAACCTCGGAGAAGGGGAATTCATCAGCACCGTTCGAGTGCCGGCAAGCACGGGCATCCGTACTGATTATTTGAAGTCCCGGCTGCGCGGCGCCATCGATTTTCCCCTCGCCGGCGTCGCTGTGGCGTTACGACGAAAAGGCGAGATTCTTGAGAATCTGCGCGTTGCTCTGACCGGCACGAACTGCTGTCCAGTGGTGGTTGGTGGGGTGGCGGATCTGACCGGCAGGGCGCTAAATGACAGTGCACTGGAAAAACTGGAGCGCATGGTGAAGGCGTGTATTCAGCCCATGAACAGCACTTTTATCTCGCACCAATACCGTCGCCGCGTTGCCACAAACCTGACGAAACGGCTGGTACAAGATCTATACAGGGGCTAGCCTATCCGTACGGTGCGGTAGCCAACAGCACCGAAAATACCCAGCCCGGCTTCGTACGGGGGAAACTGCTCCCCACGCTGTGCCTCACTCCTGGGTAAAGAAGTCGATTTAGGCAGACCCAAGGCGTAATAAGGTACTCCCAATTGGTGCTCAGGAGCTTTCTGAATATAGCGGTGTGGCACTGACCTGGGTCAAGAACAGAGCTTGAATCGTGACGAATAATATTCGGTTCACGCCTCAAGGACGACCTATGTGTAATAGCACTGAGCCCATCCAGGATATAGCTCACCTCGGGCACGTCGAATTACTAACGCCGACCCCAGGCGAGAGTCTTGGCTATTTCGTCGATATTCTCGGCATGGAAAACGTTCATGCTGAAGGCCAGTCGGTTTATCTGCGTGGCTATGGTGATTACGCGGCAGTCTCGTTCAAGCTGACCGAGTCAAGGCAAGCTGGTATAGGCCATGTCGCATGGCGTGCGGCTAGCCCTCAGGCACTCGAACGGCGGGCCAGGGCAATCGGGGAAACCGGACTTGGCATTGGCTGGTCAAATGGCGATTTTGGCCACGGTAGGAGCTATCAATTCAAAGATCCAGACGGCCACCCGATGGAAGTCTATTTTGATGAGCAGAAATACGACGCCCCGGAAACGTTGCGTTCCTCGCTGATCAACCAGCCGATGAGATATCCGAAGAACGGAGTTGGTGTTCGTCGCACCGATCATTTGGCACTTCTGTGCAAAGATGTCACCGCTAATCGGGATTTCGCCGAGAAGAATCTGGGCCTCAAGATACGTGAGCAGGTTATATACGACGNAGGGAAAACCCTGGTCGGCTCATGGATGAGTTCGTGCGCAGTCCATCACGAAGTGGCNTATGTTNCCGATGTAAAGTCGGCAAGTGGAAGGCTNCATCATGTTTCGTTCTGGGTAGACAATCGTGAGGATGTGTTGCGGGCGGCGGACATTCTCATGGANCACGGTGTGTTCATAGAGACCGGACCGGCCAAGCACAACAACTCGCAGGGTTTTTATCTCTANTCCTACGAACCNGGTGGTAACCGGATNGAGATCTATACCAGTGGCTTTTTNGTCTTGGCACCTGATTTCNAACCAGTAANATGGACCGAGGAGACCCGTAGGAGTGGNGTCCACTGGGGTGCACCACTACCTGAAAGCTTCCTTAACTATGCGACCCCCGATCTCGATGCGACCCGATCATCGGATCCCTTGCCCTGATCAACTCGCGCCGGTCCCTGATTCATACCAAATGGTATGTTTTTGCTGTTAAGCAGAGGATAACTGAGGAATTTATTGATATAGATCAGACAGATGCGGAAATTTAGGTTCCATACTTACGGGTATGTTGGTAGTTGAGCGTACCAAGAGCAAAAAAACAGTGGAACGCATCCTCTCCGCGGCCGAAAGGTTGTTTCTAGAGCGCAACTACGCCGATGTGACCGTAACTCAAGTGGCAGAAGCCGCAGATCTGACCAAGGGCGCCGTCTACCACCATTTTCCCAGCAAAGAACAGCTCTACGTGGCGATGTTGCACAACGATTTTGCGGAAAAAAATCGTTTATACCGTCATGTAGCGGTGAACTATGAGGGTAGCTGCGAGGAGCGATTACAGCGTCTGACTCGAGCATTTTTCTCGCTGCCCGAGCGCAAGCGACGCCTTATCAGTCTTGTCCGGCGCGACATCAATATTTTTCCGGACACACTGCGCGATGAATTGGTTCGAAAGTATCAAGCGGCGTTGCCCGATCTGATCGAGGAGATCATCCGTGACGGCGTGCGTGACGGCCTACTCGTCCCTGGCGATCCCCGCTTGCTGGCGTGGCAGTTTGTTGCGCTCGTTGAGGTGTTGTTGACACCCTATGCCCAGCAGAGATTCACACTCGATGAGGATAAGGTCAACTATGTGGTGCGCATATTTCTCGACGGCTGCTCCCGTCAATGCTGCCAGGCTGAACGATGACTGCCGTATTGGATGATTGGCGGTTGGAGTCGCTAGATGAATCACTCTATGCTTGTCGGGAGCTTATCGAAGATACGACTTTTCCCACCGTGAGCAAGTGGCGTGAACAAGGTGGCAAGGTGGCCGGTCATTTCCAGGTCTATTTTCCTGAGGAGATCGCACATGCCGCCGGTATGTTGCCAGTCAAGATTCGCGGTGGCACACTTGATCCTGTACTTGCCGACTCCCATTTTGGTTCCTACCTGTGTTCGATATTGAAAACATCGCTCGAGTTTGCCATGAACGGTAACTTGAAACTCGATCTTTTTGTGTCGCACCCGATCTGCGATGCTGCGCGAAATCTGGCAGCGATCTGGGGTAGAAACCTGGATTACCCCAGTCAGATTCTTTACCTTCCACAAAATCCCAACTCCTCGCACAGCGCAACCTACTTGAGCGGAGAGTACGGCCGTCTGAAAAGAGTGGTTGCCCGAGTTAGTGGGGCCGAAGTAACAGATGAAAATCTACGCAACTCGATTAACGTTTTTAACGAAAATCGAAAACTGTTGCGGGAACTGTATGACATAAAACGTGAAACACCGTGGTTGATTGATGCAGTCGACGCTTATTGCCTGGTATCGATTGGTGGACTGATTCCACGTGAGGAACATAATGATCTTCTNAAAAGACTGCTTCCTCAGATTCGGCANCGCCGNCAAAAACAGCAGGACCGCATACGGGTAGTGTTTGAGGGTGGGTTNTGTGAACAACCNCCACTTGANCTGTTGCGTATGCTTGCNCGCACCTGCTACCTGGTCGATGACGATCTGTTGGTTGGATTACGCTGGCTGANCGAGGANNTCCCACTCGANGGAGACCCGNTGTTCAATCTCGCGGAATCCTANATCGACCGTTCATCCTACAGNCCNGTTCAGCANGACCTGCGNAAGCCTAANGAAGCCATGTTNCTCAAACGAGTTGAGAAGGCGAAAGCNGATGCGGTAATTGTCGCAGCAGCAAAGATGTGCGAGCCAGGNCTCGAGGAGCAAGTAACCTATACCCATNCCCTGGATGAACACNGNATTCCGTATTTTGTCAGTGAGTTCGAAGAAAACATGACNTCGTTCGATCATCTGGAGTTACTGGTTGAGACTTTTCTTGAGAACCTGCTTTTTGCGTGACNGAGNCTTTCCAAATGACAACTAANANCTCAGCNGAGNAAATCGTTGGACGGGGAAGCCGTGAAGGTGCAGCACTGTTTCAGGACTGGTTTGCAAGTNTGNCGAACACGGCCGAGGAAGGTGGCCGAGGTGCTTANGTTTTCGTCATGGGAAGCTTCAACGAAATACTCAATGCGTTTGATTTGCCGATTGTATTTCCCGAGATTAATTCACTACAGACAGCGGTTCGAAAGGTCGCCCACGAATATCTGAGTGAGGCTGAAGATTATGGCTATTCACCGGACATCTGCGGGTACGTCAAAGCGGATGTGTCAGTACAGTTCAGCCGTGGCAAGCATCCAATGGGGCGAATTCCCAAGCCAGGAATTGCCATACTGACCAACGCCTGTAATACCTATATCAAATGGGCGGAAATCTGGGAGCGCATACATCAGATTCCTGTAGTGACAATAGACGTTCCGGGCACACGCGACGGTGCCGAATTGGACAAGCAGGATGCTCTGGACTTTGCCAACGATCGACAGTATGTAGTCGCCCAGATCAAAGAGTTGATCGCAACCTGTGAGGAGGTTACTGGCACTGAGTTTGATATTGATAAGCTGCGTGAAAACATGGAGGCTGCGAACACGCTCAGTACGTCGTGGAAGAGAATCATCGATCTGAACAAGAACCGGCCTTCGGTATTTAATGCCCTGACGGACGGCACGGTTTTTCTTGGGGTGGCTAACGGCTTTCGCGGAACCAAGGAAGGTGCCGATTACTTCACNCGACTGGTGGAGGAAATGGAATTCAAGGTCGCCCATGGAATNGGGGCGGTGGAAGACGAACAGTACCGNCTGGCTTTTGTCGGTGTTCCGTGTTATCCGATCTTTCGTCGTTTNAATGAGATGTTCCTTCAACGTGGGGGTACCTNTATCAACTCNACCTACCTGTGGTTCGCATCTGGTGGGACCAACCGNGGNTTCGAGTATGAACTTANTGATCCCATCAACAGCCTGGCTGAAGGTGTATTGCTCAGCGTAAGGTCGGCGATGGACAGTATGTTTCACCAGGATCGGATGCTTGAAGAAATTGCCGATGACTATGGAGTCGATGGAATCGTGTATCACGCGATCAAGAGTTGTAGAACGGTCTCGACCGGACTGGCCGATGCTCGGCACTCGTTGTCCGCGAGGCGTGATATTCCCAGCCTCTTCATCGAATCCGACATGATGGACCGCCGGGTTGTATCGGAAGCCCAGATGAAGAATCGAGTTGACGCATTTTTCGAAGGTTTGGCCTCCCGCCGGCAGCGCGCCGACAACGCTTAGAACGAGGCATTGANAATGGTATATGCTGGAGGAGTAGACGTTGGCTCAACTCAAACGAAGGCCGTTATCGTTGACGATCAGGGCACTATCGTTTCGCGTGCTCTGATCGATACCGGTGCAGATGTCCTTGGCGCCGCAGAAAGCGCATTCGCTCAAGCACTCGAGCAAGGCGGCCTCGACAAAGACGATATTGCGTACGTCATCGGAACGGGGTACGGGCGCTATCGGGTTACCTTCGGTGACGACCAGATTACCGAGATCAGCTGCCATGGCCGTGGTGCGGTCCACATGTTTCCGAAAACCCGCACCGTCATCGACATGGGCGGACAGGACACAAAAGCGATCCGTGTCAGTCCCTCTGGGGACATCGACGATTTCTCCATGAACGACAAGTGCGCAGCCGGTACTGGACGTTTTCTCGGTGCAGCATCCAGCGCCCTGGAAATCCCGCTCGACAATCTTGGAACTGTAGCGTTGTCTTTTACCCGGCCGGTTCGCATCAGCACCACGTGCACCGTGTTTGCCGAGTCCGAGGTTCTTTCCTGGCTCGGCAAAGGGAAAAAAGTCGAAGATATTCTGTGGGGCGTTCACCAATCGATTGCGGTGCGTTCCTTTGCTCTGCTTCGGCGGGTCGGTGTCGAACAGGAAGTGACCTTCACCGGTGGTGTCGCGCGCAACGCTGCGATGATCAAGGCTCTTGAGGAGAAGGCTGGAGTACAGTTCAACATCAGCGAGGAGTCGCATTTCATGGGAGCTCTAGGCGCGTCACTCTTTGCCCTGGAGAGGAGCGTGTTGCCGGGGGAGCAGAAGACTCAACCGTCTGCGGAGACTGACAGATGAGCATCACCGCTGGAATTGACATCGGCTCGACTTATACAAAAGCCATCGTCATCGACGATGAGCTGAAAATTCTGGCTAAGGAGGTTCGGGCTACGGGCTTCAGACTGAAGGAGGTGGGGTACGCTGCGTTGCAGGCCTGCCTCGAGGAGGCCGGGCTTGAATCGGATAGAACCGACTACGTTGTCGCCACAGGCATCGGCCGGCACCAGGTCGAGTTCAAGGATATTCATGTCACGGACCTGACGGCCAGTGCCCGCGGCGCCACCCAACTGTTTCCGGCGACTCTCTCGATACTTGATGTGGGTGGCCAGACGATGAAATGCAGCCGGCTCACCGACGCGGGTAAAGTTCATTCGTTCCGACTCAACGACAAGTGTGCAGCGGGGACTGGTGCGTTCTTGGAAAAGACTGCCCGTTACATGGGTTTCTCGATGGAGGAAATAGGGTCAATGATCGAGAGCTCGAAGGAGTCGGTACCTATCTCGGGGGTTTGCGCTGTGTTCGCCGAATCCGAGGTGATCAACCACCTGTCACTGGGTACGCCGCCCAGCACCATAATGCATGGGGCAATCGATTCACTGGTCGGTCGTTCGACACAGTTGATGAAACGGGTGAAGGCTGAACCAGAATACACTCTGATCGGTGGTATCTTGAAACTTGACATGATGGCGAGAACTATCGGGCAACAGCTAAACACCAAAGTGAACGTTCCGCCGAAAGACATGGTCCAGTTCGTCAGTGCCTACGGTGCGGCTATCCTCGGCCAGTGGCGCTTAGAAAGGCTTGCGAGCGCGCCTGAACAGTGCGACCTCAGAAGCGGGTCGGCATATGGGAGATGAGGCGGACGGATCGAGTTGTTCGAAAAATCGGACTCGAGTCCAGATGAACGACTGGGGTTGCCGGGTACTACAGGATGCTGGGGAGTCCGAAGCCGGCGGCTGGAAGAGACGCCACACGGTGGATGTAGCTCGGGTGCAGGAATCGATCGATCTTTATCAGTCAATAGGATTTGACGTCGCCATCCGCTATTTGACCCCCGAGGATTTTGGCGTCGAATGTCAGGCCTGCGAGGTCAAAACCAGCTGCTCTTATGTGCTGATTTATACTCGGCGCAGGACCAGCGGGTGTCCTGAAAACATGTCGAACAGACAGCGGGAAGTTGCTAACAGTTGATCTTGCACTTGATAGTCAAAGCGCTGAGCAGCGAACTATATGCGAGTCCGGTGGCGATTCAAGGTGCGCTGGAAGCGTAACTGGGTGAGGCTAGTTAATATCAATAAGTCTTTTTGACCTCTTGATCAAGATCAGACAACCAAGGCGAAAACCCACCGGCAGTTAGGGT
>PBTT01000073.1 GCA_002729195.1 Acidiferrobacteraceae bacterium | reverse complement strand
GTCTGCCACCGCTGCGTGAGCGCGGTGATGACATCTCGCTCATCACCAATTACCTGATGGAAGCCCTCAGTGACAAACTCAAACTGGAGAAAAAAGACCAGGGCCCCTGGACATTAAGTGCCGGGGCCAGAAACGTGCTCAAACGCTATGCGTTCCCAGGCAACGTGCGCGAACTTGCCAATATTCTCACCCGGGCNATCGTCCACGCAGAGTCTTTGGAGATCAGCCGGGCCGAGATTCAAGATGCGCTCAACATCGCCCGGGTTCCAGAGGATGCGGGCAAAGTGCTTGAAAGACGCCTCGATGAGAATTTCGATCTTACGGACTTGCTCGATGAGATAACGCGCCACTACATCGCCCGCGCTGGAGAACAGACCGACAAAAACAGGAGNAAGGCGGCAGCNCTGCTTGGCTTTAACCATTACCAGACNCTGTCAAAACGCATGCAGAAGCTCGGCATTAAGTGGTGAAAAAGCGCCTGTTCTATCGCCTGTCGNNCCAGGCCTATAAAACCCTCAAAGCCCTTGGNCTGCCGATGCGAGCCAGGCCCTGGCGGCAGCCGACTGCGCGAGGCGAATGGGCCCAGGCGAAAACAGCNCTGCTCGATGAGATAACGGCCAGCCGCCACCACAGTGGNGCCAGGCACTTCTGCCACCAGCTGCTNGAGCGCATNGAAGCGCTCGAGCATGTGCCCGCCACCGCCCTCACCACAGCCCTTTTCAAAGACGGGGTGGCCTTAAACGAACCCGCCGATACACCGATCGCGCCCGGTGCTGATGACAGCACCCTCACCGAAAGCCAGACGGCCGCCCTGGCAAAAGGCAGAGCCGGCCGGGTACTTTTTCTGCTGGGGGCGCCGGGTGCGGGCAAAACGCTCGTTACCTCGCGCCTGGCGGGCGAGTACGTCAGCGCCGGCGAGACGACCCTGCTCTGCTGCCAGACCCGCACGGCGCTCGATTACGCGGTCTCGCGCCTGGCTGAACATACCCGCCAGAACCCCTGCTTTACCGCCCGTACTTTTGCCGCGCTCATCAGCGAACAGGCCCGCGAACCCTTCGATAACGTCATAGTGGACGAGGCCGGCATGGCCCACCTGGCGCAGGTGCTGCATCTTTCTNCACTCGCNCGNCANCGNATCATTTTTGTGGGTGACCCGATGCANNTGCCGCCGGTGGCGTCGGCCGNTACCCCGGCCGCAAANCNGTGGCTGCGGCGCAATATCTTCCAGCANCAGGCGGGCACTGACAATCTGTCCGGNCTNTTCTTCTGGCAGGAGCGCAACAGCGATACCAGNGTGCTGCTGCGNGAGCAGTACGAGATTCCCGGNCGNNTCTTCGACNTCCTCAACCACTTCTGCTACGGCGGCAGGCTTGTGTGCCGCACTCCNGGNCGGGGCATTGTTTCNTTNATCGACACCAGCAAGATCAANCCGCAGGTNACCGGCAGCCGGCGCTCGCCGGTTAATACCGATCACGGCGANATCNCAGCGGCAACGCTGNCCGAGGTTCTGCAAAAAAAGAGCGTCCATCCTGANANNGTTGCCGTACTCACNCCCTTCAGGGGCCAGGCCCGCTACCTTNNNCACCTTGGNAAACTGCGNGCCCTGCCAGAGGCCATCGAGTACGCCACGGTGCACACCTTNCAGGGGCGCATGAAAACCTGTGTNGTGCTCGACNTNACGGCATCACAAGTNGNNTACACCTACCGNATTCTCGAAGATGACAACCAGGCGCTGGCNCTGATGAACACGGCACTNTCACGCTGNCGTACCCAGGCNGGCGTTGAAGGGCGGCTGGTGGTTATCACCAANCTGGAACANATCCGNGCGCGTTANCCCAATGGCGCAGTNACNGCTTTTCTTGAGCGNCTGCGCTCGGTTGCCGACAACCTCAGCGAACCGNCGGCANTGCCGGACAGCNCCCAGGCNNNGTTNTCGGGCGATANCCTGCGNTATGNCGAAGTAACNGACAGGCTNCTGGGCGANTTTGAGCACGANTACGGGCAGATCAGTGCCGCGCTNGCAAGCCCCCAACTGCCCGANGAAGANGCTATCCGNACACTCATCTGGAANGTGTGCGANCTNATTCCGCGCCTNCTCAACCTGTGCAACCGNCTGNGCNCNCCNGGGCGTGGCNACTACTTTCGCATNACACCAGACAAAGCCCAGCGGCTGGCAGAGNTGCCGCTTTCGGCNCTTGANCTCGCCAGCCTGGCAGAACAAGANCAGTACGCNGGCGCCCAGGTGGANCATTTCTCGGCNGTCATCACNCANCTNTACGTACTCATATANGAATCAANCATGGCCNCAGGTGNNAGTGCGGAGAACCGGCCACCGCCGCCNCCGGTGTACGACCCGGATGCGTTTGACGGCAACTCCTACGGCCGCATCCGGCTATGGCTGAAAGACCTGCGAAACTACTACCAGCACCTGGAGCGCGCCCAGCAAACCCAAGTGCCGTTCAACAAAACAAAAATAGACCGCTTTTTCCACGCCGCTATTGCGAAACCTGCGCCGGAACCGCCGCGCGGTTATTCGCGTCTGGATTACCTTCGGGCGGAGCTGTTTGCTCTTAAAGACGTGGTTCGCTACCTCGAGACTGTGCGCAAAAAACTCAAAGCGACATAGCGCCATCTCGAGGCTCTTTGCCTCGCGGTCGTGGCGGGTATCGCTTTTTCTGCTCACGTTTTTTTGTCCAAAGAGGGCCTATGACTGATGGCGCCGGCCTTAGTTGATGCGGACGTCCCCGACCGACTCGAATTGACCAATTTGATCCAAGCGGAACGTCAGTTCTTGTCGCTTTTCATCTGGCCGAGCCCAATTCGTGAAGATCACGGCCTTCGCGGTGACTGGACCGAGTAATTTTCTTTGGCTAGCCTCATAGTATCGAGCGCGGATTTTGTAATTCCCCGGAATCGGTTCTTTTAACAGGTACTCTTCTGGTCCGTATCCAAGGGTAAAGTCCCGCGAAAGGAGCCCGCCAATTATGGAGAGTGGTTCTTTATAGAAGACTTTGTTTCCAGTCGGCTCGGTGACCCAAAGGTCGATGTCGGTTAGATCGGAATCCCAACTGAGAACGATGCGCAGCCCAACGTCCAGTACGCCAATCAGGCTGGGGTCTAAGCCAGGCTGAAGAATTCTTTTCTGTTCTTCCGGCAGTAGCCGGTCGACTTTTGCAAGTAATCGATTAAGTTCCATCAATGCTGTAACTTGGATTTCTTGTAGACGGCGATCCCATTTCCCTAGCACGACTTGATGCAGAAGCGACATGGCGTAGGAGATATCGAAGTCAGCTTGCTGTTGGTGAGTCAATCGCCATGTCGCATCTTCCCAGCGAAGCGCCAGTACGTCCGCTAAGTCGCGGTAACTCTGTGGTTCCTCGGGACGCATTTCCAGCACGTCCTTGAACAATTGGATCGCGATGTCTAGATCGCCGACATCGATTAGGCGATAGCCGACAACTCGGAGCAGATCAGGCTGATCGAGCCCCAGTTCCAATATGCTCGTTAGAACTCGCCGCGCCAGTTGCGGCTGGTTTTGGTTCTGAAAAAACACAGCACAGTCGAGGAAGTAGGCTGGGCTGTTTCCAAATCCAGCTCGTTGATCAAGATAGACCTGGTACGCTCGACCTGATTTAACTGCCGACTTGAGGTTTGCCATGTACGGGATTTTTGGATCCCATGGCGTAAGAGTAATTGTTTCGGTATCTATGGTATTCGTGTCGGTGACACGAGNCACCTCAAAATTAACAGACTCTGTCCTTGCAACAGTACTNTCTTCAGAGATTATTCTAAGGCCCGTCGAAGGTGCCAAAGAATATTGTACGTTAAGCTCAGGGTCGAGGTTCCTTGATAGCCGCTGCCTTGATACTGCTCGCTCCTGTATTTCTGCCTCTTCGGTTCTTCTGAGTTGTTCCGATGATGTGTTACCGCTCCCGTTACCCAGGCTCAGNAGTNTGCGCAGAGCAGGAGAAAGTTCTCCTAATTTCCACATGGATTGGTGCTTATGCCAGCGCGAGAAATCTGTTTGCCACCAATGTTTTCTTGCTTGCCACAAATCGAAGACAGTGCGAAATTGGCGAGNTGTNTGGCCGTTTTCTAATGTCTTTTGCCGTTTTGTCGATGCCAGCCAGCGTCTTTTCAGCTCAGGACGACTCTGGGGAGGTTCTATGCCGTATTCCAGATATTGTTCTAGTGTTTCAAGCACGAGCAGTGAGGTTTCGGAAGTCACGATCCCATAACGATGCCCCAATGCCAGCAGCTGATCACGATCAAAGTCTGGTGCCATCNTCATTGCCGTCATTTTTTGTTGGGCCCAAAAGCGCGGTACCAGGCCGGTATCCGAGNCATCGCTGCGCCGCAGTCNCACTTCTCGTCTCGATACTTCGGTGCTGCCGTAGCCATAACGAAGAACTACGGTGGCTTCTTCTGCAATCAATTTTCCGCTGCTGTGTACGCGCCCTGNCACCGGTCGCCTTGTTTCGGGATAGAGTTCAGTCACCTCCTCTGGGTTGTAGTCCACCCCGAGGAGGGAGAAGGGCTCCAANCCCACCAGNTCAAGTGCCATCTCGTTTGTCATCACTCCGAGGTTCAGGTGGGCACCGCCACTCGTGTCGGCCAGGTGCTTGAGGAGCATATGGTCGGCAACACCTGAAGCCGTCAGCGTAAAGACAGGAATCTCGGGTGTGGCGGGTACNTTGCCGATGGTNCCAATTCCGTCGCTGACAAGAAGATGGAGATCGTATGTTTGCCTGCCNAGCGAACGGTCGAGCTTAATATCAGCAAGGTCGGTGCCACCATCATAGGAAAGTTCTTTCAAGAACAGTTCAACTGCCGACGTTTTACCTTCTTGAATATGAAAACTTCTCAGCTCTCCCGGTTGGTCTCGAAAAGCGGTGATGTCCAAGGTCAGGTTATGCCAATGAGCAAGTAGTTTGCGCAGGAATTCAAGTTCCGTTTTTATCTCCTCTTGGCCGTGGCTCATCGAAGCATCCCACCAGAGATGTACTCGTTTGGGTTGTACAATTCTGCGAGCCACTCTCTTCGAAGCGGCGGGTTGATGATGAATCGCAAAGACGATGTCCTCTGGCCCGTCGTGTTCCACCGAAACCACAAGGTCCGGGGTCTGGGGAAGGGCAATGCGCAGGTCACGAGTCAGAGCAGCATTGGTCATGGAGGTCTTGGCAACCCAGCGGTCCTCCCACTTCGAAAACTCGAAGTTACTGAGGTCACTGCTAACAGCTGGCCGGTGTGTGCCTCGAACCACCTCGGCTTTCAAGTCGAACCGACCCACGGGTTGGTCGAATCGAAGCGGCAGCAGGTAGACGGGTGCAGCCGATGAACCGATCAGTTCACTAACATAGCGGACCATGACCGTTCGCGTACCGCGAGCTGGAATCGGGTAAACCCGGGTGCGGAAACTGTTGCCCCGAGCGTGTTCGACCAGGCCGGGATCGATAACGGCTTCTTTCCGAACCTCTTTTTCGAACACGATCCGGGCCTGATGTTTCTCAACAACAACACCCTCGACCAGTTGCCCGCCAACGTCCAGTCCATAGCCGTTGACAGTAGCGCCGTGGGGTAAAGGAAATACCAGTTCACCTTCAAGAACCCGGTTGTGGGGGTTGCGAAAGACCATGGTCATCGTCGTTTCGGAAAGCAGCCCGCGAATGACAACGTTCACCTCGAGCGAATCGACCAGCATCGGAATCAACTGCCCGGCGTCTGTGACCACCAGCGAAGGGGGGCGAAGGCCTTGATCTTGCAGCGCAGTCGCAGAGGGATTTTGTGGGGCCTCCTGGGCGAGGGACAAAGGCACCATCAGAAGGCTCACAAGGAGCGCGAGTGCTGGAAGTACGAAGGTCATAGCGGATCGTCTGGGCATCAGTTCTCTCCGGGTTTTGTCGTTGTCACCCCTGTAACTTCCCAACTTCCCTTGAAGATGTAGCGGGGGTAATTTGTGTACCGTCACTAAGTAACAGCTACTCATGGTTTGGTTTCATGGGCTTCGCAAACCTTACAGATGGTGCGTTGACCTAGAAGAGTTCNTCGAATCCGAAACTCGAGGGTATGNTTGAGTTGGCGGCACTGGCTGCATNGCAGCACGTACCANGGNCGNTCTGGGGGAGCTTTCTTTACCGCGCGGTCCTGGCGGGTATCGCTTTTTCTGCTCATGTCTTTTTATCCAGAGAGGGTTNATGNNTGATGACGCCCTCGGCCTGCACCACGTAGCGCAGCGGNCCGCCCGGGACGATGGCATCGAAGGGGTAGCAGGTAATTAGCGTCAAGCGCTTGGCGCTGGCGCCATTCATCACTGCGGTATCACTCTCGTGCAGCACCCGCGCCTCGACTACCCGGTAGCGGTGCATGGCACCATCGCCGGCTTCGAGGCGCAGTTCCTCGCCCGTTTTCAGGCGTTCCAGAAAAGCGAAGTGGGTGTCGCGGTGACCGACGATGACGGTGTTGTCCATGGCGCCGGGCGCAGCACTTGCCAGCACGTGGGCCGGACCGAAGGCGAGGGTTGCCCCGCTTGCGCCAGCGAGCACGATCATGGCTTTGCCCTGCGCCGGGGCGCTAAGGCGTGCCACCGGCCAGGTGTCGGCCCAGGGCCAGGGCCTGGCGCGTTGGCCGGTGTAGAGGCTCTCGCGCCAGGCGGTCTCGAGCAGCACCTGGGAAAGAGCCGCCTTGATCGGAATCCAGGCCCCATGGGCAACGCTCAAAACCCCGGCGAGCGCAAGGCCGCTTGCGGCCACGGTACGGGCGGCCAGCATCAGGCCCGCCCCCGGCGGCGCAGCAATAGCGCCACGCCGAGCAGCAGTAAACCAGCCAGCAGCAGCAAGCTGGCCGAGGTGGCCGTCTGCGGCAATCGCTGATTCAGGGCGACCAGCAGGGCGTCCTGCGAGGTCGGGGCCGATTTGCGCAGCTCGTCCTGTTGCTTCCGGCCTTTATCTGCCGGACTGGGCGCGGCTTTGGTCATCATGGCGATCATTGCGGTGCTGCTGGCATCGTCCGGGTCCTCGCCCCAGATGGCTTCCATCTCCCAGCCAGCCGGCAAATTGACGGGCACCGGCCAAGGCTTGACCTTCTCGCCGGCGGGGATGCTGCGTTCTTTTTCTACCGCCACCAGGCTGGTGTGGCGGGTTACCAGGTGATAGGCCAGGCCGAGTTCCACAATCTTCGAGCGCACCTGGACCCGGGCCTGCTCGCGACCAAGCTCACGGCGCAGGTAGCCCTGTTCGAGATTCACCGCATCGATCTTGCGCCTGGCAAAGAGCCGGGCGATGCCGCCCTGGGCGGCACCGCCGCTCAAGGTCACGCTCTGCTGCCAGCGTGCGCGTGCGCGCATGCCGGAAAAGTGCACGGCGCCCGTGAGTTGCGAGGCTTTTACCACCATCACCAGTGGCTCACCGAGATACAGATCCGGTATGCGCTCGGGAAAAACCTCGGTCACCACGCCCGGCCACTGCACGGCGATGTCCCCCAGCACCGGACTTTCCAGGCGGGCAAAGAGCTCGCTCATTTTTGTCTGTACCTCTTCGGGCCGGCCGATGTAGGTAAAAGTGCCGCGCCCGGCCTCAGCGGCCCGGCGCATGAAGTAGCCGTTGGGGGCCGAACCGATGCCGACGGTAAAGAGCCGGCTGGCGCCGATGTGGCTCTTGATAAAATCGAACAGCGCCGTCTCGTTGCCGACCGCACCGTCGGTGATGAAGACCACCTGGCGTACTCCGCTGCTTGCAGTGTTGCCGTCAAGTGCCAGCTTGAGTGCTGCCAGCATCTCGGTGCCACCGTCGGCTGTGAGCGCCTCTATGCGACGCAGCGCGTGGCCGATGCGCTCGGGGGTTGCGGCAACGCTTCTCCGATAAAGACGCTGGGCCGTCGAATCAAAAGCCACGATGTTGAAACTGTCTCTGGGAGAAAGGCGCTTAAGTGCCAGCCGCAGCGCTGTGCGGGCCTCGCGAAAAGAAGTCCCCGCCATCGAGCCCGAGGTGTCGATCACGAAAATCACTTCGCGGGCCAGGCGCTTTGCCGGCAGCGCTTCGCCACTTGGCGGCATTACCATCAGCAGCGCATAGGTTTCACCGTTGAAGGTTTCGGTAAAAAGCGCGGCCCGTGGCGCGTCGGTCGAGGCAGGGCGCCACTCGAGCACAAAATCCCGCTCGGCCGGCACCGGCCCTGCCTGCAGTTCAATATGCAGCTCGCCATC
>PBTT01000072.1 GCA_002729195.1 Acidiferrobacteraceae bacterium | reverse complement strand
GCCCGATCCAGGATTATTCTGGTCTGTGGGTGACCCGGGGCCCGGTGCCTTGGGTAGACCGAAATCAGGCCGGGAATTGAGTGGCCATAAGGAAACGACAAGGGGGAGCCTATGAGCGACAGAAGTGAGGAAGTACGGGTCGAGCGCCGTGGCGCGGTGCTTGAGATCACCCTCAACCGGCCCAAGGTGAATGCAATCGATTTCGAGCTCAGTCGCAGNATCAACGAGGCTGTAGTCATGTTGCGTGATGATGCCGACTTGCGGGTGGGNCTGATCACGGCCCCGGGTGAGAAGATCTTTTCCGCTGGCTGGGACCTGAAGGCGCTTGATCAGGGTGACCAGCAGCTCGATGCCTGGTGGGAGGCGGACGCCGACCTGCCTGGGGGCTTTGCTGGCCTGACTGAGATGTGGGGCCTTAATAAACCCGTTATTGCGGCNGTCAACGGCCTGGCTGTCGGCGGCGGNTTCGAGTTGGTTATGGCCTGTGATCTCATCATCGCAGCCGATCATGTTGAGTTTCAGTTGCCGGAAATGCCCCTTGGAATCGTGCCCGATGCCGGAGCCATTCAACGTTTGCCGCGGCGGATTCCCTACAACGTTGCGGTTGAGATGCTGTTGCTGGGGCGGCGCATGGGCGCCCAGGAGGCTGCCGCCCATGGCCTGGTCAATGCGGTAGTACCNGNGGCCGAGTTGATNNCCCGNGCNAGGCAATGGGCTGAACAAATAGCCGATTCGGCGCCACTTGCGGTGCAAACCGTGAAAGAGGTGCTGCGGGCGATCGAGGGGGATACCATCGAGGATTCTTTCCAGACCATGCGCACAGGGGATCTGCCGATCTATCGCAAGATGCTGCGCTCCGAGGATGCCAAGGAGGGAGTNAAGGCTTTCGTGGAAAAACGTAAACCCGAGTTCCGTGGGGAGTAATCTGCCAGCCGGCGATGGGAGGAAGTGGCGATGTCAACAAGTGAAATAAAGCGGGTAGCCTTGGTGGGAGGCGGGGTAATCGGCGGCGGTTGGGCCACGCGCTGCCTTGCCCACGGGCTGGAAGTGGTGGTTACAGATCCTAAGCATGAGGCTCGCGATTACGTTGAAAAGACTGTGGCTGATGCCTGGCCGGTGCTTGAGNAAGCTGGGTTAACTGATCAAGGTAATCGTGATCGGTTGTACTTTGCTGATGATATTGCCGCGGCGGTAACGGCTGCCGATTTCATCCAGGAGAACGTGCCCGAAAGGGAAGACTTGAAAATTGCGGTGCACGAGGAGATCAGTCAGCATGCAGCGCCCGCATCGGTAATTGCATCGAGCTCCTCCGGCCTGCTGCCCAGTCGCTTGCAGTCACGCTGCAAACATCCCGAGCGACTGATAATTGGGCACCCTTTTGCCCCGGTTTACCTGCTGCCCCTGGTCGAGGTGGTAGGCGGCGAGCAAACCAGTTTGCAGGCCATATCCCGGGCAGGCGACTTCTATCGGAGCATCGGTATGCGACCCTTGCATGTGCGCCGCGAGATCGAGGCATACATTGCCGATCGCCTGCAGGAATCATTGTACCGGGAGGCTCTGCATCTGATTAACGACGGCGTTGCCACCGTGGCAGAGATCGACGCAGCTGTAACTGGCGGCCCGGGTCTGCGCTGGGCGTTTATGGGTACATTTCTCGCCTGGCACCTTGGTGGCGGGCCGGGTGGGATGCGTCATACCATTGAACAGTTCGGCCCGGCCCTGGAGTTGCCCTGGTCACATATGCAGGCACCGGAATTGACCGATGAACTCAAGCGTCGCATTGTCGAGGGTTGTGAGGAGGAGTCCGGGGTGCGGGATTTCAATGAACTTGAAAGACGTCGTGATCGGTGCCTTGTAGAGATACAAAAGGTTCTGGAGCAGCACTGGTATCCGCAGGGAGAGGACGGCTGGCCCGAAATGCAGTGATATAAGATGTCAGCACTGAGGCAAGCCGACTAACAAAACCAAAGAACATAGGAGTAAATGATGGCAATAAACACAGAGGTCGTTGTCACCTGTGCGGTGACAGGGGCAGGCGATACTGTCGATATGCACCCAGCTATACCGGTAACCCCAGAGCAGATCGGCAATGCTGCAATCGAAGCCGCTGACGCAGGTGCCGCGATCGTGCACCTGCACGTGCGTGATCCTGAGACTGGCAAAGGCAGCCGAGATATCGATTTGTTCAAAGACGTTGTCGAACGAGTGCGCAACAGTAATAGCGATGTACTGATTAATCTTACCGCTGGCATGGGCGGTGACCTTATCGTTGATGATGAGAACCCGGAGATTCCTGGCGAGGGTACGGACCTGATCAACGCTGAGGCTCGCATAGCGCACGTGGAACTGCTACGACCTGATATCGCAACGCTGGACTGCGGTACCATCAACTTCGACAACAGCAACTATGTTTATGTGCAAACCCCTAACATGTTGCGTACCATAGCCCAGCGTTACGAGGAAGCTGGTGTTAAGCCCGAGATGGAGGTGTTCGACCTGGGGCACCTGAGGTTTGCCAACCAGATGGCTGCCGAGGGCTTGATCAAAGCACCGGCNATGTACCAGGTGTGCCTGGGGATTCCCTGGGGCGCAGGCGCTGATCCAGCCACCATGATGGCTATGGTGGCGCANTTACCGCCAGGGGTTTTCTGGTCGGGCTTTGGCATCAGTCGNTGGCAAATGCCGATGGTGGCGCAGGCAATGATGTTGGGCGGCAACGTGCGGGTAGGCCTGGAAGACAATCTGTACCTCGAAAAAGGAGTGCACGCCAGCAATGGTGAATTGGTCGAAAAAGCTGTACGCATTATCCGTGAACTCGGTGGCCGGCCCTGTTCGGCAGAAGAGGCCCGCGACAAGCTTAAGATTAAGGGTTGATGCCACCGACAATAATTCCTGGCGGCCCATTGTCGCTGGAGTATGTCACGCTGATTATTGCCAAGTGCGGGACGCCGGTCGTATTGCTTGGTTTGCTCACCCCTGGCAGTACAGTGGGGTGCAGCACAGGCACAGGCATAATCGTATCGCCTTGACAGGAGAGATTTATGGATCAGGAACGATTTGACAAGGGCCTAGCGATCCGCCGTGAGGTGCTTGGTGCCGAGTACGTGGACAATGCGCTCGAAAATGCCGGCGAATTTGCCCGCGACTTCCAGGAACTGCTTACCGAGTACTGCTGGGGGGCGGTGTGGGGAGATGAGACGCTGGATCGCAAGACCCGCAGCATGCTGAACGTTGCCATGATCGCGGCATTAAACCGCATGCACGAGTGGGAGTTGCATTTTCGTGGCGCCATGGTCAACGGTGTGAGCCGTGACGAGTTAAGAGCCATTCTGAACCAGATCGTAATCTACTGCGGTGCGCCGGTGGCGGTGGAATGCCATCGTATTGCCAAGANGGTATTTACGGAANTGGACGGGGAGTAGNCGTGCACCCGGGCACTCACACCTGCTCCGGTGCAGCGACAGGGGCAAGTCCGGTGNCGATGTATGCCGGGTTTGGCCCACCTGATACTTGCTGCGCGGGCAACTGAACGAACACCGGCCAGAATGGAATAGTGCCATGAGAGACAACTTCGAGACGATCATAGTCGACCCCCAGGAACACCTGACCTGGATAACTCTGAACCGGCCCGAGGTGGCCAATGCATTCAATACTCGGATGGCTGAAGAGTTGCGGGATGTGTTCGGCGATTTCGTTTCAGGCGNCCGCCAGGCNCGCTGCATCATTCTCACCGGCAGCGGTGATCGCGCTTTCTGCGCTGGCGGTGACCTTAAGCAGCGCCACGGCATGAGCGATGACGCATGGCATGCCCAGCACGTGGTATTCGAGGACCTGGCAAGAGCGCTGATGGATTGCCCGGTGCCGCTGCTGGGCGCCATCAATGGCGCAGCGTTCGGTGGTGGCATGGAACTGACACTTGCCTGTGACTTCGCCTATGCGGCCAGCCACGCCCGTTTTGCCCTGACTGAAACCACACTCGGAATCATGCCCGGCATGGCTGGCACCCAGTACTTGCCGCTGGCGGTAGGAATTCGCCGGGCCCGCGAGATTGTGTTTACGGGAAAGCCATTCAACGCACAGCAGGCGCTGCAGTGGGGACTGGTCAACTCGATCTGTGAGTCCGGTGAACTGGTCGATGCTGTGCGCGTCGTGGCACAGCGGATCGCGGATAATGGCCCGATCGCTGTGCGCAGCGCCCGTCGGGCACTGAACCATGCGGCCTACGCCGAACTCAAGGCCGGTTACGAGGTCGAATTGCAGGCCTACAACCAGACCGTACCGACCAAGGACCGGCGCGAGGGGATCGCGGCCTTCAACGAAAAGCGAAAAGCGCGATTCCAGGGCGACTGAGCCGGTTCAGGCGACCGGCAGATAAGGGGNACCTTCTGTACCCCTGCTAGTTNGAGGTCAGCCGAGTACCGAGTGGCTGCTTGCCAGGATGGGNGTGCGGTTACGCGAGAAGAACCCCAGGCCGATGTTGTGGCCGGTGCGCGGCAGGTGAAACTGCACGGGCTCGCAGTCATGGTCGACACCGTTCTCACAGGCCTCGATCAATGCCGCCATCAGTTCACCCACCGCCGGTGCGGTCTTGAACTGGTTGCCGCTGGTGCCGATGGCAAGATAGAAGCCGTCCAGTGCGCTGCGGTCATAGATCGGGATCCAGTCGTCACTCACATCCCACAGATCCGCGGCGCCGGCCAGGGTATTGGGTATGCCAAGAGCCGGGATGCGCTGGGCCAGACGGTAGACTGGCTCGATCGCGTCCTGGCTCAGGTTGCGGTCAAAGTCGTCCGGATCGGCAGCACGTTCGGGCTCGCCCTCGGCGCCGAAGCTGCCAGCAAGGATGTGCTGGCCAAGATCGGGCCGAATNTAACTNGCCAGGTCGGTGTCGTAGAGCATGATCGGNGCCCCGTTGGCACTGTTGGCCTCGGGGCAGAACAGGTGCACGGTTTCGTGGNGAACGACCCGAGTTTTGATGTTGTGAGTGGCTTGGATGCCAGCAAGATCATTGATATGCCCCGAGTGGGCTCCAGCCGCATTGACCACCACGGGGGCCTGGAGGCGTTCACCGCTGGCGAGCGTCACGCCGCTGACCCGGCCGCCGCTGGTGTCGATAGTGCAAACTGNNTGGTTGAAGCGAAAACTGGCACTGGTGTGTTCGGCTGCCCGCTGCAGGTTGTGAGCGGCAAGACGGGGGTCGCTGCAGTAGCCGCCACAGGGGAAAAATACGCTCTCTACTGACTCACCGCTGATTTCACCGAAACGTGGGTCGCTCCAGAGCACGGCTGGCCCAAAAGAGTGCAGGTCCCAACTGGGAAAGACCGTGGCCAGTTTTTCTACCGGCCATTGTTCGAAGGGAATGCCAAGTTCCAGGGAGAAGGCGAGNGGCTTTTCCAGAAAGTCATTGTCGGCAGTTTTGAAAGTGAGGACTCCGGCCGGGTGAAAAGGTGCGANGCCGGCTTGNTCNTCAACAGCAAGAAAGCCCGGCCAATCANTCCAGCAATGGTANCCCTCCCAGGCAAGTGCAGTGCCCTCACGNGTGGAGTACTGAGTACGNACCATGGCAACCGAGCCACTGGTAGAGCCTTGGCCGGCTCCGGCCAGCTGATCTATGCCGAGTATGCGCCAGCCACGCTGGGCGAGTGCTCGGGCNATGGCGGTGCCGATGATGCCTGCGCCGATAATGATGGCATCGTAATGGTTTTGCATGGCGGGTNTGACCAAGCGATAAAACTAATGGNTGCTTGCAGCCAACGGCCTNATTCACAGGNGACAGTATATCGCCCCAATGCTGACNTCTNAAGTCTTAGNGAAGCCCAGCTTTGCCCGCANCTTTATTGGGTCGAGCCGCGTTACTCGGCGCTAGTNACCACAACGAGGGGCGCCAAANGTNANACTGATCCAGATCGTCGATGNCCCNCACCGGGTCTTGAAACGGGCCNGGCTGCCTCCATATAAAAAGCAGAGACAACGGGCGTATCGCAATGGCGCGGTGCGCGTGTGCAACGTAATTACGGAGACCAGTTATGAACAACCTGATAAGACCCATTGAAAGGAGCCGGAGCTGGGACGCATTCGGCGATTTCGACGACCTGATGAATGGCTTTTTCCGCGCCCCTGTGGTTGCCCGGCGTGAGGGCAACGCCCGGGTACCGGCGATCGACGTAGGCGAGAATGAGGCTGCCTATATGGTCAAGGCGGAACTGCCGGGTGTGTCAAAGGACGAACTGAACGTCACCATCAACGACGGTGTGCTCACTATCAACGCTGAGCGCAAGGAAGAGAGNAAAAAGGAAGAAGAAGGTCGCCTGATTCGCCAGGAGCGCTATTATGGCAAGTTCGTTCGCTCTCTGCGGCTCGGTGCTGATGTCGACGAGGGAAAGGTCGCGGCCGAATACAAAGATGGTGTGCTGCACCTGAACCTGCCCAAGACTGCAGAAGTCAAGCCGCGCAAGGTAGCCGTCAACATTGTCTGAGGTAGCGTCAAGTTACAACTAGCCGGGGCCGCGTAAGCGGCCCTTTTTTTCGAGCTTGTCCCGCCACTGCGCCTTCACTTGCCTGACCTGCGCCCACCGTATTGGCCAGGGATACCTGGCGGCGGCGTTATACTTCGCGTCTCGGCAAGCCCATTTGCCGTTAATCTGCAGCATGAACAAGACCCGCAACAAACCCACCGACATCGCGGCTGTGCTGGCCGAAGCCATGCCGTACATCCAGCACTTTCACGGCCGGACCATCGTCATCAAGTATGGCGGCAACGCCATGGTGGAAGAGGACCTCAAGCGCGGTTTCGCCCGCGACGTGGTGCTGATGAAACTGGTCGGCATGAATCCGGTGGTGGTTCACGGCGGCGGACCGCAAATCGGCGCGCTGCTCGAGCGCATTGGCAAGAAGAGTGAGTTCGTCGAAGGCCTGCGGGTGACCGACCGCGAAACCATCGACGTGGTCGAGATGGTACTGGGGGGTCTCGTCAACAAGGAGATCGTGGCCTTGATCAATACCCAGGGTGGCCGGGCAGTGGGCCTTTCCGGCAAGGACGGCGACATGATCCGGGCGAAGAAGCTNGTGTTGCACAAGAACGGGGCCCCGGACGAGGAAGAACTGATCGACATGGGCCATGTCGGCGAGATCGAATCGATCAACCCGGCAGTGGTCGATACCTTAGACGAGGGTGATTTCATACCGGTCATTGCGCCGATCGGCATCGGCGTCGACGGCCTTACCTACAACATCAATGCCGATACGGTGGCAGGCAAGCTGGCCGTTACCCTGCAGGCGGAGAAACTCATCCTGCTGACCAACACCGCAGGCGTGCTCGNCCCCGACGGCAAGCTGTTAACGAGGCTTGCCGAGCCGCGGGTGGAGCAGTTGATCGAGGATGGCATGATCTCTGGCGGCATGTTGCCCAAGGTGCGCTGTGCGCTCGATGCCGTCGCTGGCGGGGTGCGCACGGCGACCATTTCGGACGGCCGGGTGCCGCACGCCACCCTGCTCGAGACCCTCACCGACGAAGGGGTGGGCACCCAGGTCGGCCGCTCACGCGAAATCCCCCGTCCCAGCGACTGACAAAGGAACTGCACCGATAACCCGATTGGTTCGAGTTTTGGGTAAATATCTGGGGTAACGCTGGCAGATTCTATTCCAGGCAGCGAGCGGCCAGTCGGTGCAGATCAAAGCGCAGGCCCAGCCGGTCCGAGGGCATCACCTGGGTCAGAAAAAGCACGCTGGCATCGGCAACCGGGTCGACCCAGAACACCGTGTTGGCGTAGCCGCCCCAGCCGAACTCGCCAGGGTTGGACATCCAGCCGAGCCGCGAAGGCTCAGCGGCCACCCATACGCCACAGCCCATGCCGAGCCCGGCAAATGGCATCCATTCGCGAAAGCCCTGCGGTCCTTCTGGCAGGAGACTGGCGATATCGCCACATAATTGATTGGTCGCCATGCGCCGGACGATCTCCGGACTTGCGACCGGGTTGCTCTCGCCCCGGTATACCCGACGCAGCAGTTCGGTGAAACGCAGCCAGTCAGACGCAGTGGCAACAAGGCCTGAGCCGCCCCAGTGATCGGGAGATTTCTGTCCTTGGTGCGGGTATGGCACCGGCCCCAGCGGCAGTTCGGCTAAAGCCGGCGTCAACGTCCCTGGCTGGTCGAGCCGGAACAAGGCGGCCAGCCTCTGCTGGTCAGCATAAGCCAATTCGAACCGGGTATCGCTCATCGCCAGCGGCTCGAAGATGAGATCACGCATGACCTCGCCCAGTGACTTGTCCGTTACCCGCATAATCGCGATACCCAGCAAATCCAACCCAAAACCGTAGCGCCAGGCGCTGCCGGGAGAAAATACCAGTGGCAGTTCAGCCAGTGACGCCAGCAGGCCACTAAGCGTCGGCTGGGCCGCCATGTGCCGTGCCAGGGCCTGGTCCACGGGGGCGCCGTGCGCGTCGCCGTAACTGATCCCACTGGTGTGACTCAGCAATTGCAGCAGGGTTGGGCCCTGGTCCAGTAGGACACTGTCAGCAAGCGCTGCGGTGGGGTGGTTGAGTGCATGCCAAGGCGCGAGTTCCGGTAGCACAGTCTCGACCGGTGCGGCCAGGTCGAGCACCCCTTGCTGTTCCAGCAGCAGGGCCGTCAGCGCCGTCATCGGCTTGGTCATCGAGTACATCCGGAAGAGCAGTTCAGTTGCCGGTGCCACATCATGGCCAGCGCCGTGCTCGCCGCACCAGCGCCAGTAGCAGATGCTGCCGGCGCGGGCGATTATCGTCATCGCAAAAGGCAAGGTCTGGGTGTGTATCAGGTCCGCCAGCCAGCGGTCCAACGCTTCAGTACTGCCGGCAGCCAACAGGCCGCTTGCCTCACTGGGATGGGCAACTATGGGCTCGCTATCGTCTGTCATGATATTGGGTAAAGCCAGTTACTGGCGAGGGTGTTTAATTGGTCGGCGGTGTTGCCCGCTGCCATTGGGGCGTAGCTACTGCGGATCGATCGGCATCCGGGATGCCAGCCCCAGGACCTCCTCCATGCGGTGGCAGGCCCGCAGCAGATCAGCCTCACCTCGGGGGCGGCCAACCACCTGCAACCCTACCGGCAGGCCTGAGTCGGTAAAGCCCACGGGCAAGCTGAGCGCTGGACAGGAGGTCATGGTGATCGCGAACGTGATCGCGATCCAGTCAATGTAGGTCTTGGTTGGCTGACCGGCAATCGTCTCGACATAACGCTGCTCCTTCGGGAATGGCGGTACCGATACAGCAGGGCATAGCAGCAGGTCATATTCCGAAAAAAATTCCAGCATGTGCAGGTACAACTGGGATCGAACCCGCTCGGCATCCAGGAGTTCGGCATTGGTGACTGCCAGGCCTTTTTCGATATTCCAAATAATCTCTGGTGCGATCTGTTCGCGGTGTTGCTGTAGCAGCGACTCCATCATCTGTGCGATCAATACACCCCGTAAGGTCTGGAAGGCCTCGATCGAGCCGGAAAAATCGGGCGTGACAGGATCCACCTGCGCGCCGATTTCGCTGAAGCGCTCGGCAGCTGCTTTGCAGATATCAGCCACCTCGGGCTCCATCGGCACAACCCCCAGGTCGGGACTGAACGCGACTCGTTTGGGCATGGCGCCGGCCTGCAATGTCTCGACAAATGGTGTGCCGGTATGGGCAAACGACAGCGGGTCGGTTGGGTTGTGGCCAGAAGCACCATCGAGCATCAGTGCGACGTCGGCAACACATCGTCCCATTGGGCCCTCCACCCAGAGCGTATCGAACGCGGGTAACCGGCTACCCCGTGGTACCCGGCCGGGGCCGGGCCGCAAACCCACGACGCCATTGAAGCTGGCCGGCACCCGCAGGCTGCCACCCAGGTCATTGCCCGTTGCCAGTGGCACCATGCCGGTGGCCAGTGCCACAGCCGAGCCGCCGGAGGAACCGCCAGCACTGACTGCGCTGTCCCAGGGGTTCAGGGTATGGCCAAAGACCGGATTGAACGTGTGTGCACCAGCCCATTCGGGCACGTTTGATTTGCCNACGGCNATGGCGCCCGCAGCCTCGAGGGTAGCCACGGTGGCATCGGACTGGCCAGCGATGTTGTCAGCAAAGATCGGTGAGCCGTAAGTCGTNCGCACNCCGGCCAGGTCGTTATAGTCCTTTACCGCGATGGGTAAGCCCCATAGCGGTCCTTTGGNATCATNCGCTGCTGGTTTTTCNGTCATTTGANNNGCCCGNTCACGGGCCCGATCCAGGCACAGGATGGGCAGGGCGTTGACCGTGGGGTTGGTCGTTTCGATCCGGNAGATCACTGCGTCCANNACTTCGAGTGGTGAGACCGCAGCCGAGCGCAGTTGTATGGTGAGTTCGGTAGCGGTCAGTTTGGAAAGTTCATGGTCAATCATGGCTGGACGCTCCCNGGNCGGGAAAATCNNTGGTTGGNCTTAANTNGNTTAGGGTGAGGCAANCCATTATAGAGTCGTTGCTTCACCNCCAAANNTTTGNCAGGGTAGNTGGCGCANGGNNNATGGNGCAAAAACCCCCTNCGNTANAGGGGGTGAACNGAAACCTGGCCTCGCCGGCCAGTTTGCGGNTGACCTTGATCTGGATAAGNTNTTGNCATGATTGTGNAAAAAAGAAAACCCCGCCGCNGCGGGGTTTNCTGGCGCAAGCCTNNTGGCCTGCTGNCATAGGTCTGGTTGCTGNGCTTAAGCGCTGCAGGNCATGTCAGTACCACAGCACATCGGTGATTTAATCATGCCGCANCCANTGGGGCACTTGNTGACAGCTACCGTGTGNCCGTCNTCGGTGGTGATGTGNNCGTGGTCCANATCTTTNCCGCACTTGGCGCACTTCATGCCCGNAACACCCATGCCGCACTTCTCGCATGCATATTCCGCCATCATANNTCTCCNTTTGNTNTTGGTATTACTGGAACAACCCNCCGTATCTTAATTCAGCAACNACCGGTTTCGTCAACGNTGTTGGGGGTGTGGTTATTCGTGGCGCAGCGCGATNATCGGGTCGAGCCGNGAGGCTTTAAGTGCTGGATAGTAGCCGAAGAAAATNCCGATCCCGGCGGCAAAGCCCATAGCGATAAAGGCCGAGGCGGGTGACGCTATCAACGGCCAGTCGGCCAGGCGGGNGGCGGCCAGCAGGCCGCCGAANCCCAGCGCCACACCCATGACNCCNCCGATCANNGANACGGCGACAGCCTCGGTNACNAANTGCANNAGGATNTCNCGGCNCCTNGCNCCAACCGCCATGCGCAGNCCCACNTCGCGGGTGCGTTCNGTNACNGATACCAGCATGATGTTCATGATGCCGATCCCNCCGACCAACAGAGAGATACCGGCNACAGCTGCAAGCAACANCGACATNGTGCGTTCGGATTTGGCCCGNGCCTCCAGGAACTGNGCCACGTTGCGCACATAGAAATCATCGGGAGTGCCAGGCCGNATACGATGGCGCTCGCGCAGCAGGTCGGTAACTTCCTGCTCAGCNGCTTCNAGCAGGTCNGNCGAGCGGGCCTTCAAAGTAATGTCGCGGACNAAGCGGCCACGAAA
The DNA here is from genome assembly GCA_002729195.1 of Acidiferrobacteraceae bacterium. Classification (GTDB taxonomy): domain Bacteria; phylum Pseudomonadota; class Gammaproteobacteria; order Arenicellales; family UBA868; genus UBA12578. Next base: position 7,155 of record PBTT01000072.1, on the reverse strand, counting down.
GCGTTNGCCCACGTTGAGNCGNGACTTGGCNGTTNNCAGGGGTNCGAAGACTACNTCNTCGTGGTCGCGGCCCCAGGATGTCTCGCCCTTGGAGCGGACTGTNCCGATGATCCGGAACGGGATTCTCTCAATGCGGATGATCTCNCCCACCGGGTCGGCCCCTCCAAACAGCTGCGNGACAATGGTTTCTCCGACGATAGCCACCTTGNCTGCCGAGCGCGTTTCNCGNNCATTGAAGGTGCGGCCATTGCCGATCTCCCATTCCCGGGCCTGCAGGTANGCTTCGCCGACGCCGTAGACGGTAGTAAACCAGTTGNTGTTGCCGAATATAACCTGGCCGGTCGCTCGCACCGTGGGNGCGGCGATCAGAATCGACGGNGCCTGGGTCTGGATAGCGGCNGCGTCTTCCTCGCTCAGGGATACTTTNGTACTTGAACCGCCACGCACGCCNCCCGCCANGCTGGTGCCATTNCGTACGAACAGTACGTTTTCGCCCAGACCCTGAATGGCCTCCTCGATCTTCTGTTCGGCGCCCTTGCCTACGCCGACCATGGCGATGACCGCAGCCACGCCGATGATGATGCCCAACGTGGTCAGTGCGGTGCGCAGTTTATTTGAGCGGAGCGAGGCGGCCGCGCTCAACAGGCTGTCAGATAACCTCACTTGGCCTCCGCTGCCGCAGCGTCGTGCTCTGGTATGCCGCTTCTGTCGGCGCTTTCATCCCCGACCAGGCGGCCGTCGCGAAAGCGCAACACTCGCCGGGCAAACTGCGCAATTTCCCGCTCGTGGGTAACCACTACAACGGTCATGCCCGCGTGATTGAGTTGCTGCAGCAAGCGCATGATTTCCTTGCCGGTGCCGGTGTCGAGCGCGCCGGTGGGCTCGTCGGCCAGTACCAGGGCTGGCTGGTTGACGATGGCCCGGGCAATGGCAACGCGCTGCATCTGGCCACCGGAGAGCTGTGCCGGCAGGTGATGGGCGCGATCGGCCAGGCCCACAGATGCCAGTGCCGCTGCGGCCTTGTCAGCCCGGGCGGCGCGCGGTTCGCCGCTGTAGACCAGCGGTAATTCCACGTTGGCTTGGGCTGTGGCGCCGCCCAGCAGGTTGAAGGACTGGAACACGAAACCGACCTTGCGCTGGCGGATGGTAGCCAGGGCATCGCGGCCCAGGCCGGACACGTCCTCGCCATCCAGCAGGTAGTCACCGGTGCTCGGCGTGTCTAGGCAGCCGAGCAGGTGCATGCAGGTGGACTTACCCGAGCCCGATGGCCCCATGATGGCGATGAATTCACCGCGGTGAATCTCCACGCTGAGATCGCGCAGGGCGTTCACGGTTTGGGCGCCGACGGTAAAGTCTCGGCACAGCCCACGGGTGTGGATAATGACGGCTGTCACGGGTGGGGAATTGCCTCAGCGCGAAGCAGGCGCAAGACCAGCGATCACCTGGTCACCCTGGGCGATCTCACCGCTGACGACCTGCGTATGGGTGCCGTCGGAAAGGCCAACGACCACAGGGACGGCTGTAGGCCCACCCGGTTTCCACAGTGTGGCACGGCGGTTTTTCACGACCGCGGCTTCTGCGCGCAGCTGCCGGTAGCGGGCCTTCTGGGCGTCGTCCAGCAAAACTTCGACCCGTTGCATTGCCTGGGCGCGCAATTGGCGGATTGCGTCTGCCAGTGCTTGCTCTTCCATACCACCCGCTCGCAGGCCGCCGATAGATTGACCCATCTCTCTGAAAATATCGCCAACCGCTTTGCGCTGGTCGTCGCGCAGGCCAAGGTCCTTGGCCAGTTTCTCCAGCCGGGCCCGTCCGCGTTGCGCGCCACCACCAGGGGTTGCCCCGGCAGGCTTGTCCATTCCCTTGGGCGTGAAACGCAGTGCAGCATCAGCAACGCGTAGAACATCTTCCCGTCGGCCAACGATGATCTCGACCGTTGCCGTCATCCCGGGCAGCAGCACCTCGTCGTCATTGCGCGTGGCAACAATGACCTGGTAGGTCACCACCCCCGATACTTGGACCGGCTGCTTGCGGATCTGGGTAACCTTGCCTCTAAAGGAGCGCTCGGGAAAGGCGTCCACACTGAAGCGCACGGTCTGGTCCTGGAACACACGGCCAATATCTGCTTCGTCCACGCTGATCTCAAGTTGCACGTCCTTGAGGTCCTGGGCCACGGTGAAGAGCACTGGCGCCTGCAGGCTGGCGGCCACCGTCTGGCCTACGTCGACGTCACGGTTAACCACCATGCCGGCGACCGGTGAGCGGATCACCGTGTAGCCAAGATCCAGTTCACTCTCGCGCAGCCGGCCTCGCCGCGAGTCGACCTGGGCAAGGGCCGTGCCAACCTGGGCTTGTTGTTTACGCAGCCTGGCTTGTAGCGCATTGATCCGGGCTCGGGCCTGGTCGCGCTGGGCTACAGCACGATCGACAATGCTCTGGGAGACTACCTTGCGCTGGAGCAGCGCACGCTGACGCTTGAGGTCCTCTGCCAGTTCCGCCAGCGCGGCGCGGGCGCCGGCGAGTTCCGCCTGGAGTTCATCCAGTACGGCTTCCTGCATCACCACGTTGGCTTTGGCAAAGGCGAGGTCGGCCTGTGCGACTTGTACCCGGGCCTCGAAGGGTGCGGGGTCGATCTGGGCAATGACTTGCCCGGCTGCCACTTTCGAGTTGAAGTCTGCCAGCACCTGTGCCACCTGACCGGACACTTGGGAGCCGATGTCCACGATCATAACCGGGTGCACGTGACCGGTTGCAGACACCACCAGTTCGATGGCGCCCCGGTCGACCTGCACCAGGCGGTAATCCACAGCATCGACGCTATCGCCACGCTGCAAATACCAGAACGCGGCCGCTGCACCAAGGCCGATGATGATCAGGAGTGCTGCTGTTCGCCGCATGGATAGTTTCTGCCCAAGAATGAATTTGTCAATAACGGGGCACTATAGCCTGATTGGTTGCTGTGGCACATTTACAGCCTGCCCGCAGTGACCGCAGATCATCTCGGTGACTGCCACTGTGATCATAAAGTTGTATCGTTGCCACCCAGTCCGTAGTGCCGCAGGTAAACGATTATCCCGAGCGTGATTCTATCTGAGCACTGGTTCCAGGTTTTGACCCCGGGTAGGTTGACGGCGCTTTTGTGTTTGCCCCGCAGCATGGGGATAATGCGCTCGGGTAGGTATTTTGGACAGGCAGCGACACAATCGTTATGGGTACGCACCGGGGCGAACAGGCATTAGCCACTGCCACTGAAGGCATCGATATACTGCCGCTTGAGGTAAGGCATCTCACTTTTGTTGTCGGCGGACAAGTGTTGCTCGATGGGGTCAGTTTCGACCTCGAGGCTGGCCCCCTGGCCTGTATCGTCGGTCCAAACGGTGCCGGTAAGAGTCTGTTGCTGCGACTGTGCCACGGGTTGCTCCGGCCCTCGGCGGGGACGGTGCGCTGGGCCAGGGGCACGCTGGCCCAGCAACAGCGAGCCCAGGCCATGGTTTTCCAGCGGCCGGTCCTGTTGCGCCGGTCGGCTCAGGCCAATGTCGAACACGCGCTGGCAGTGCGCGGCAGCGAGCGTGTTGAGCGGCGTGAGCGGGCGCTGGCGGTGCTGGAGAATACCGGTCTTGCCGATAAGGCCGGGCGCGACGCTCGGGTGCTCTCGGGTGGCGAACAGCAGCGCCTGGCGCTTGCCCGGGCGTGGGTGCTGCAGCCGCGAGTACTGTTTCTGGACGAGCCGACGGCGCACCTCGATCCAGCAGCGACTCGCGCGGTGGAGGACATCATCAGCCGGATCGACGCCAGCGGCACCCGCATCGTGATGGTCTCCCACGATTTGGGCCAGGTCCGGCGTCTCGCCAGCGAGGTGTTGTTTATGCACAGCGGCCAACTGGTCGAGCGTGCGCGGGCAGAGCGTTTTTTGGACAATCCCGCGAGCGAAGCAGGCAAGGCTTTTCTTGAGGGTCGGCTGCTGTGGTGAAAAACATCCGGCTTGGTTTCAGAAGGGGTCGGTGTCGACAGCGTCGCCTCCGGCGCTGTTGTCTTTCGTGCCCCCCGGCTGCGGTTGCTGTAGCAGTCGTAGTAGCGCACCCGGTGTTCGTCCCGGTCCGGGACGTGCTGCAGAAGGAGTTTCAGCCAGGCGGCTCCCGGCATGAATTGCCGCGACGCAGCAATATTTAACCTAACCTTTGTGCGCGTTGATGAACTTGGCGCTTGTTTGGGCGGCGTCCTTGCCCGGTATGAACGTGAAATCGAACAGCTTTTCTGTCGCATCGTTGTTGATCAGCACCTCGCGGCCCACTTGCGGCAATACTGACTTTAAGTCGCGATCAAAGAGCGACAGGACTGACAACAGCATTTTCGGGGCGACTTTGGTGGCGATTTTGCGCTGCGGGTACAGCTCTTTGAGAGCTTCGGCCATTTGCGGGAAGGCCATTGTGTCGTCAGTCGCTACGACACGTTCGCCGATAGAAGCGTCATTTTCCATCGCTGCAATGTGCAGCGCGGATACATCTGCAATATCGACAACAGGCAGCCAGATCATTGGCGACATGGGATCTTTGCCGGACCACAGGCGTTCGATGACTTCCAGTGACGAGCCGTAGTGTATGTCCATCGGAGTTCCGCAGACCAAACCAGGGTGAATGGTGGTCATCTTCATTTCTGGATGGGCTTTCACGAAATCCCAGGCGGCCTTTTCTGCAAGCGTCTTCGATTTGATGTAGGCATTTGCGGTGAGGTGGTTCACGTCCGTCCAGTCATCTGGGCCAAACCGATGACCCTTGGGGCGGTCGACATACATCATCGCCACCATGGAAGACGTGAGAACCACGCGGTTGACCCCCGCAGCTTGTGCAGCGTGAAGGGCGCGCATGGTACCGCCCACGGCCGGGCCGATGACTTGCTGTTCATCTTTCGGGTTCGCAATGGGGAAGGGTGACGCCGTGTGCATCAAGACATCCACGCCGTCCATCGCTTCGGTCCAGCCGGCATCTTTGGTTAAATCCAGTTCGACAAAACTGAGATTGCTGGCGTCACCAACAACGGCACGCACTTCATCGGCGCGTTTAGCTGAGCGCAGCGAACCGCGCACATGATATCTTTTTTCCAACAGGTCATGAGCAATGCGTTTGGCGATAAACCCGGTGATCCCGGTCAGTAAGACAGTTTTCACTGCGGTCTCCTAAAATGTGTGCGTCGCTTGTTAGACGTAAGATTGCTAGGGATAGGAACTTGCTTTTGGCAGATGTGAGGTCTTGGGCCATCAGCACCGCCCGAACCCTGCCGTTGTCTGTTTCACATAGCCTAGCATTTATAATCAGGCTAATAACAGGCAATTCAAGGCAGGGATATTTTTAGCTTTGACTCATAAGGTCAGAAAAGTTCTCTACGTTCGTCTTCCGGTATGGAAGATCTATCCCGGCGGTGTTATCTATATTGCTGACTTCATCCATAAGTTACGGCCTGGGGTCGAGCAGAGGATTCTTGATTTTGCCCTGATTCCAGCCAGCAGACGTCGCCGTGTGCTGCGTGCTCTGCTGGAGGAATTCAAACCTGATGTGGTCGCCTTCTCATGGCGCAACATGCAGACTTTTGGTCCGCACCCAGAGAATGAAGCCCTCGATGTGGTGATGAACTTCGACTATTCACCCAATCCACTAAAACGACTTAAATCAGCGTTTAGTGCTCTTGGGATAATCTATGATTATGCGGCTTCAAGGATCAATAACTTTGCCTTCATGAAACTGGTCAGGAAGCAATTGCCAGCAGCCACTGTTGTTGTCGGTGGGACAGCAGCATCCATTTTTGGTAAGCATGTAATTAAAAAGTGTCCCTCAAACAGTATCGTTGTAATTGGTGAGGGGGAGCCCACTATGCTCTCTGTAGTGGATGGAGACGAGAGCCTTGAAGGCCACTATTACACCAAGGATGAACAGGGACGAATAGCCCACCACTCCGGGCAGGAGAATTTTGAGCTGGAGAACCTGACAGCACCCAATTTTGAATATATTGAATCCATCTTTCCCGGTTTCAGGGAGTATCTCGATCAGGAGATTGGAGTTCATACCAAAAGAGGGTGCCCTTTCCAGTGTCACTTCTGCCTCTACAACAAGATCGAAGGCCGCAGACAGCGTTATCGTGATCCTGTAGAGATAGTGAAGGAGATTGAGACCCTTAACAAGGTGTATGGAGTAGAAAAGATCTGGTTTACGGATGCCCAGTTCTGTTCAACCCGACCGAGCATGAACCATGTGGAGAGGATTCTTGATCAGATGATTGCTCGCAACGTCAAGGTGCGTTGGGCAGGTTACCTGAGGCTCAACTTCCTCAATCAGGAGATAGCAAGGAAAATGCTGCTCTCTGGGCTTGATAGCATTGATCTCTCTTTTACCGGCACCCAGGAGAACATTGATCGCCTTACACTGGGTTACAAACTGAAGCAGCAGATGGAAGCCTTCAATCTGTTTAAAGAGGCAGGACACACAGATCAGAAAATTAAACTCTATATGCCTCTTAATGCTCCTGGTGAGACGGAGGAGGCGCTGCTTACCAACATCAATAAAATAAATGAGCTCTACACGCTTTTTGGTCGGGATAATGTGCTCCCCTTCATCTTCTTCATTGGTGTGCAGCCAGGTACTCCTATTGAAGACAAGCTGTTGCGAGAGGGGTATCTCAAGCGGGGTTATAATCCTCTCACATTAAACCCTTTCACCATAAAGCGTTTGCTCTATAACCCAGAGCCACTCGGGAAGATGATTGGCAGGGCCTATCTCAAGGCACTGGACAAGAACAACGCCGATTTTGATTATGTTGGAAGAGCTACCATGAAGTTGCTTGAAGAAGAGCTATTGGCGAGACAGCCTGGTTAAACATTACTTGGTTTTAGTTTTATAGAGGCAGAGCACGAAGGAATAGGAATTTGCTTTTGGCAGATGTGGGGTCTTGGGCCATCAGCAGATCCACAACCCTGCCGTTGTCTGTTTCACATCACTCCCATCATCCCTAATAGACATTTCATCCCCTCATCTCTTCTGTTTTCAATCACCAACACACAATTTGTCCTAATTAGCGGCTGTTTTCAAGGGTGAATTCAACTCCCAAGTGCAACTCTACCTGTCGGTAAGAGGGCAAGCTGCGGTAGCATCTGTAGCCTGTCTCTAACCG
>PBTT01000071.1 GCA_002729195.1 Acidiferrobacteraceae bacterium | reverse complement strand
GTACCTCGGTCTGCACCCGCTTCGGATGCACTGAAATCGAAGCCGCCGCCTCCACCGTGTCGTGCACACTTTTTAGTCCGACCCAACAACCGCTGTACCGCGATAGCGCCCAGCCATAGAGGCCAAAATCAATCAAGTCTTGCACCCCGGCCGGGTTGAGTACCGGAATAAAGGTGTTGATTAGTGAATACTCGCTCTGGTGGGCCGTGGTCGACGACTCACACGCATGGTCGTCACCCATGATGACCAGCACGCCGCCATAGCGGCTGGAACCGGCCAGGTTGCCGTGCCGCAGCGAGTCTCCAGATCGATCTACCCCCGGTCCCTTGCCATACCACATGGCGAACACGCCATCGAAACGCCCATCACCGCCCAGACCCACCTGCTGAGTACCCCAGACCGCCGTTGCTGCGAGGTCCTCGTTGACGGCCGGCTGAAACTGGATCTGGTGTCGGTCGAGGTGTTCAGCCGCTAAGGCCAATTGTTGGTCCAGCGCACCAAGGGGTGAGCCACGGTAGCCAGTAACATAGCCTGCAGTGTTGAGTTCTCGCAGCCGATCCGATTGGTTCTGCAGCATAGGCAGACGCACCAGCGCCTGAATGCCGGTGACGAATACCTGCCCGCTTTCGAGGGTAAATTTATCGCCCAGTTCAACTGCTCTGAGATTCACACGGCCTCCTCCAGGAACTGCTGTCGAGAATTCTCATACACTGCCTTTTCTCACGACCATCGTACCAGAGACCTGCCAAGGAATGACATACGCGAACGCATAACGGGGCTTGCTACCCGGCCCTGGTATAGCTATCGGCCATACGTATTTTCATTGCCTTAGGGATGCTATATTCCTGCGTCATGGAGAGGACGGAAACGATATCCAGGCTCGGTGGGGCACCTTTTCCGACCGCTAGTCGTGACCCGGTACGTTACGGCTTTCTGCTCCTTCCCGAGTACACCATGATTGCGTTTGCAGCCGCGATTGAGCCATTGCGTATGGCCAACCGCGTCAGCAGCTGCACCCTTTACGAGTTTCCGCTCTTTTCCATCGATGGGCAGCCGGTTGTCGCCAGCAACGGCCTTGAAATCCAGCCTGTCGCCCACTTGACGGGCCGGGAATCGCTCGATGCGCTGTTTCTGTGCACTGGCGTTAATCTCGAGACCGTTAACGAAGCTACATTGTTGGAACGACTCAAGCCCTTGATCAAACGCGGGATTGCAATCGGCGGCATCTGTACTGGCAGTTATCTCCTGGCTCGGTCCGGCCTGCTGGATGGTTACCGTTGTACCGTGCACTGGGAGAACATCCGTGACATGCACGACGAATTCCCACAACTGGTGGTTTCCTCTGATCTTTTCGAACTGGACCGCGACCGCTATACCTGCTCTGGCGGTACCGCCCCCATGGACATGATGCTGACCTTGATTCGCCAGGCCCATGGCCGAGAACTTACTGCACAAATCTCCGAGCAGTTTCTGTGCGAACGAATTCGCGACGGTTCAGACCGGCAGAGAATTCCACTGCGCCAGCATTTTGGCGCCAGCCAGCCGAAATTGGTCGAGGCAGTCGAACTGATGGAGGCCAACATAGAAGAGCCTATGACGTTGGATGAACTCGCTAGCCACGTCGGCATCTCCCGTCGACAACTGGAGCGGTTATTCCAGAAGCACCTACATTGCGTCCCTACCCGCTATTACCTGGAACTGCGTTTGCGTCGCGCACGGGAACTGCTGCTGCGAACCCCTCGTTCAATCGTCGATATCGCTTTTTCCTGCGGCTTTGTCTCAGCCCCGCACTTCAGTAAATGTTACCGCGACTTCTTCGGCATCCCGCCGCGTGAAGAACGGCTACCCAAGACCTCTGCCACCGAGGTAGAACCGTCGGTTGTGGGAAGCCAGCCTCCAGGTTGATAGGCCAGTCGAGCCTGCCACCAAAGTCGGTTCGATTTCAGGCGCCCCGGTTATCGCCTATTACCGAAAAAGTCGCCCAACAGTGCGGCGCAGTCCCTGGCAAGAACCCCGGCCACTACCCGGCAGCGATGGTTATTGAGCGGCGTCTCCAGCACGTTGGCCACACTGCCGGCCGCACCGCTTTCTTCGTCGCGGGCACCGAACACTACTACCTCAATACGGGCTTGGACGATGGCGCCGGCACACATCAAGCAGGGCTCGAGGGTTACGTACAACGTGCTACCGGGCAACCGGTAGTTAGCTGCCTTCGCCGCTGCGTCCCGCAGGGCATTGATTTCGGCATGGGCTGTCGGATCATGGCTAGCGATCGGCTGGTTGTGGCCCCGGCCGAGGATCTCACCGTCGCGAATCAGCACTGCCCCCACCGGCACTTCCCCGGCCTGGCCCGCGGTAGCCGCCTCAGCCAGCGCCAACCTCATCCACTGCTCGTGCCCGTCATCCACCTGCTGTTGTGCTATTCCCACTCAATGGTTGCTGGTGGCTTGCCCGAGATATCATAGGTGACTCGGCTGATACCACGTACTTCATTGATAATGCGAGTGGAGATATGTCCCAGTACATCGTAGGGGATGCGCTTCCAGTTCGCGGTCATGAAATCCACGGTCTCCACTGCGCGCAGGGTAATGACGTATTCGTAGGCGCGATTGTCCCCAACTACGCCTACTGAGCGCACCGGCAAGAAAACTGCAAAGGCCTGGCTGATCTGATCATACAGGTTGTTCCGGTGTAACTCTTCCAGGTAGATCGCATCGGCCTGGCGGAGGATATCGGCGTATTCCCTGCGTACCTCACCCAGAATACGCACCCCCAAGCCGGGGCCGGGAAACGGGTGGCGAAAGACGATTTCTGGCGCCAACCCCAATTCAAGGCCGATACGACGCACTTCGTCCTTGAACAGCTCTTTGAGCGGTTCAAGCAACGACAGGTGCAGCGTCTCGGGCAGTCCGCCGACATTATGGTGGGACTTGATGACCTTGGCCTTGCCGGATTTGGCGCCTGCCGATTCGATCACATCGGGGTAGATAGTGCCTTGGGCCAGCCAGCGTGCCCCTTTGATTTTCTGCGCTTCCTCCTGGAAGACCTCTATAAACGTCCGCCCAATGACCTTGCGCTTTGCTTCCGGATCAGCAACCCCCGCCAGCGCTTTCAGGAAGCGCTCCTGGGCATCAACACGTACCACTTGCACTCCCAGATGTTTAGCGAAGTTATTCATCACCTCATCGCCTTCGTTCAAGCGCAACAGGCCGTTGTCGACAAAAATACAAGTCAACTGCCTGTCGATCGCCCGTTGCAGTAGCGCAGCTACCACCGAGGAATCGACGCCGCCGGAAAGCCCTAGGATTACCTGGTCATTACCCACCGTGGCACGCACGTTCTCGGTAATGCTGTCGATAATGGTCTCTGCGGTCCACTGACCTGAGCAGCCGCAGATCTGGCGCACAAAACGCGACAAAATCTCGCGCCCGTACATCGTGTGGGTTACTTCCGGATGAAATTGTAGGCCGTAGTACCGCCGTTTCTCATCACCGATCGCCGCAAGTGGTGCATTCTGGCTCGCCGCCATGACGTGAAAGCCTTCGGGTAAGTGGGTGACCCGGTCGCCATGACTCATCCAGACATCGAGCCCAGCATCTTCCATGGAAGGTTGTTCTAAGAGATCACTAAGCAACCCAGGTGTAGCCGATGGGATCAGGCGGGCGAACCCGTATTCACGGTGTTCGCTGGTCTCAACCTTGCCGCCAAGCTGCGCTGCCATGGTCTGCATGCCGTAGCAAATCCCAAGCAACGGCCGATCCCAGCTGAAAAGTTCTACCGGGGCACGGTCGGTACTGGTATCGGTAACGGTGTCGGGGCCGCCCGAAAGGATTACGCCCACCGGGTTGAAACTACAAATCTCCGCAAAAGGCATCTCGCAGGAGTGAATCTCGCAGTAAACCCCGGCCTCCCGTACCGCACGGCCAATCAGTTGCGTGTACTGCGAGCCAAAATCAAGGATGAGGATGCGCTCGGCATGCGGGTCAGGGGTGCCCGCCACGGTTTCGCCAGCCATCGCCGACACTTATCCGCCCCGCTGATAGTTAGGGGCCTCTTTTACGACCGAGACATCATGTACGTGGCTTTCAGCAACCCCGGAATGAGTGATCTGTACGAAACGGCAGCGGCTGCGCATTTGCTCCACGTTGGCACAACCAGTGTAGCCCATGCTGGCGCGCAGGCCGCCGGTCAACTGGTGGATGATCTGAGCCATTGGTCCCTTGTACGGCACCCGACCCTCGATCCCCTCGGGTACCAATTTACCGAGGTCATCCTGGCTCTCCTGAAAGTACCGGTCTGCTGATCCTTCCTGCATCGCGCCTAGTGAGCCCATGCCACGGTAGCTCTTGTAGGAACGGCCCTGGAACAGCTCGATCTCGCCCGGTGCCTCTTCGGTACCGGCAAACAACCCACCGACCATGGCTACGTGCGCGCCCGCGGCTATCGCCTTGGCGATGTCACCAGAGTACCGAATGCCGCCGTCGGCAATGACCGGCAGCCCTGCCTGTTCCAAGGCCCGGGCCACCCCTTGTACTGCTGTGATCTGCGGCACCCCAACCCCGGCAATGATGCGGGTGGTGCAGATAGACCCTGGGCCAATACCTACCTTAACCGCATCAGCCCCTGCATCGGCAAGCGCAAGAGCCGCATCACCAGTGGCAATATTACCGGCGACAACATCGATTTGTGCGTAGCCCTGCTTAATTGCTGCAACCTGCTCGATTACCCCGCGGGAATGGCCATGCGCGGTATCGACTACGATTGCATCGACGCCAGCGTCGACCAACCGCTCAACCCGTTCAGAAGTATCCTCTCCAGTGCCTACCGCAGCCGCTACTCGCAATCGGCCCCGGGCATCTTTGCTGGCATCCGGGAACTCGGTCTGCTTCTGAATATCCTTGACCGTAACCATGCCTTTGAGATTGAAACCGCCATCTACCAGCAGCACCTTCTCGATACGATACTGGTGGAGCAATTGGCGAATTTCCGCTCGGCCTGCACCTTCAGGCGCGGTAACCAACCGCTCCCGACCGGTCATCACCGAAGAAATCGGCTGGTCAAAATGAGTTTCGAAGCGCAGGTCACGGCTGGTGACAATACCGACCAGTTTGCCATCGTCATCCAGCACCGGAACTCCGGAGATGCGGTGTTCCCGGGTCAGCGCCACTACTTCAGCCACCGTGGTATTAGCTGTCACGCAAATGGGATCGGTAATCACCCCACTTTCGTATTTCTTCACCGCGCTAACCTCGGCCGCCTGCGCCGGCGGTGTAAGGTTGCGGTGCACCACGCCGATGCCGCCCGCCTGGGCCAGGCAGATAGCAGCCCGGGACTCTGTAACCGTGTCCATGGCTGCAGAAACCAAAGGGATATTGAGCGCAATATTGCGCGAAAAGAGGGTTTTCAGGCTGACATTGCGAGGCAAAACCTCGGAAAACGCGGGCACCAGCAGGACATCATCAAAGGTGAGCGCAAGATCCATGTCTTCCATCGGCGGATTATAGAGTTTGACTCATGTTCGGTAAACTTGTAAGGTGCCTGGCTAACACAAGTCATTATTTTTTAAGAATAAATTCGCCTTATTTCATCCGGAGGACCGATCATGCGCATTAGCAGACTGCTGCCGGCACTTGCTCTTGGCGCCGTCCTGGCCTACAGCGTACCGCTGGCCAATGCCGCCTCAGCTGCCGACGCCGTTGCTCAAGCGGAACAAGACCTCAGCAGCGCTAAAAAAGCAGATGCCCTCTGGCGCCTGATCGATGCGGCAACGGGTGGCAGTGCGGTTAGCCTGAGCAAACTACTGAAGGTGGCCAAGAAAAAACTCGAGGCCGGGGATGAAGCTGAAGCACTGCGTCTTGCCGAGCGCATTTCCTGGGCCAGCCAAGCCGGCATTACCCAAGCCAAGCAGCAGCAGGACGCCGGGCCCATCTACTGACCACTGAGCTTTCGCTACAAAACCGGGCCCTGGCCCGGTTTTTTGTGCCGACCGGCACATTGCTCAAGTCGGCTCCGCCGTGCACAATCTGTTGGTGGAGCGAATAGTCTACACAGTCAGTCAATTCACACGGGCCGCGCGCGAATTGCTCGAGGAGAACTTTGTAGATATCTGGCTAGAGGGAGAAATATCCAACCTTGCTACTCCCGCTTCCGGTCACAAGTACTTCTCACTTAAGGATGAGAACGCCCAGGTCCGCTGCGCACTCTTTCGTAACCGGCGAATTCAGCCTGCCGGCGCCCTGGCAAATGGCAATGCGGTACTGGTTCGCGGCGCCGTCTCGCTCTACGAGCCACGTGGAGATTTTCAACTCATCATCGATTATCTTGAGCCGGCCGGCGAAGGGGCACTGCGCCAGCGGCTTGAGGTGCTCAAACAACGCCTCGATAAAGACGGCTTATTCGATCCTGCCAGCAAACGCCCGCTACCGCCCATGCCACGGCGAATCGCGGTAGTTACCTCGGCCACTGGCGCCGCAATACGCGACATCATGGCCACCCTGGCGCGCCGCTTCCCTTTGGTGGAAGTAGACCTTTACGCGGTAACCGTCCAGGGCCCATGTGCCGGCCCGGAAATCGCCGCCGCGCTCACCGCGGTAGGACACACCCGCACCGCCGAAGTTGTGATCCTGGCCCGCGGCGGCGGCTCACTAGAAGACTTATGGGCCTTCAATGAAGAGATTGTGGTTCGCGCCGTGCGCTCGTGCCGACTGCCTGTAGTCTCTGGGGTCGGCCATCAAACTGACTTTACCCTGGTGGATTTCGCAGCTGACCTGCGGGCTGCCACGCCAACCGCTGCGGCCGAAGCAACAACGCCGGATCGTGAAGAATTGACGCAGGAACTGCGGCTGACCACAGCAAGATTGCGGCAAGCACTACAGCACCGGCTGCGTGATAAAGCCCAGCAACTAGACGTTGCCGTCGGCCAGTTGCACCATCCCCTGGAACGATTGCAACACCAGTCACAGGTCACCGACAATCTCGAGCGCCGCCTGAGTGCAGCCTGTAAGAACGCTCTGGCCGGTCCGCACTTCAAGGTGACAGCATATGCGCACCGTCTCAACGCCTGTTCTCCGCGAAGGCGCCTGCCCTACCTGCAAGCTGTGTATGGCGCACTGCATCAACGTCTTGCCGACCGCGCCCAGGTGCTACTCACCAGTCAACGGCAGCGCCTGGTCGTCGCCCAAGCGCAACTCGATGCATTGAGTCCCAGGGGCACGCTGGCCCGAGGCTATGCCATCGTACACAACCTGACCAGCGGCACCCTCGTTCGCTCTGCCGACGATGCCCCGGTCGGAGCTCGAGTGCAGGCCGAACTCGCCGCCGGCTGGTTCAAGGGTCAGGTGGAGGAGACCGGCACCACGCCCGTGGCATCGCCTGTTGCGCGCCCCGGTCGTTTTAAATCCAAACGTTGAGGTAATACCAGTAGCGTCAACGACGACTGCGGGCGCCCCGCACGTATGGATTGCTACCCTTTTTCAGTTCAAATCGGACCTTGGTTCCTACTAATTTGAATTCACGTGAAAAACTATTGGCCAGGTAACGGATGTAACTGGCAGGCAACTTCTCCAGCAGGTTGCCGTGCAGCACGACCGTTGGCGGGTTGCGCCCGCCCTGGTGTGCATACTTGGGTTTAACCTGCCGATTGTTGTGTAGTGGCGGCGAATGACGCTCCAAGGCTCTCGCTAAAGCCGCATTCAACGCTGCAGTGGGTAATTCTCGCATCGCTGACTCCAGCGCCCGCTCGGTCGCGTCAAGCACTTCCCCCACTCCCGAGCCATGCAGTGCCGAAACGAACACAGTCTCGTGCACTGGCAGGAAATCCAACTTCCGCGCAAGCTCACGTCGCACCCTGTTCCTATCCCGCCGCTCCAGCCCATCCCATTTATTAACGGCTACCACAATGGAGCGGCCGCTGTCCAAGATCAGTCCCGCAATCGTCGCATCCTGGTCGGTCAGCCCATCTTGGGCGTCCAGTAATAGTACCGCCGCATGGCTGCCTTCAAGCGCTTGCAGTGTTTTGACGATCGAAAACTTTTCGATAGTGCCCTTTACTCGGGATCGGCGACGTACCCCGGCCGTGTCTATCAACTGTAGTCGATGGCCAGCACGATCAAGTTGCACTTCAACACTGTCGCGCGTGGTGCCTGGCAGGTCGGCTACGATCAAACGTGGCTCACCAAGCAGGGCATTAACCAAGGTTGACTTACCAACATTGGGCCGACCCACAACTGCTACCCGCTGCTGTGTCGGAGCAGCTCTCATGGGAACGGCTGGCGGCAACACTTGCAGTACCCGGACAAGCAAGGATTCCACCCCCTGGCCGGTGCGCGCAGATATAGCGGCCGGCTCACTCAGCGCCAATTCGTGAAATTCCCCCACAACCGTGTGCTGGTCCAGTCCTTCAGCCTTATTGACAGCGACGAAAACCGGCGCTCTACCCCGGCGTAGTCGCTGCCCGATGTCGCTGTCCTGAAGGCCAAGGCCATCCCTGGCATCAACGATAAAGACTACGGCGTCGGCCTCGTCCAGGGCCAACTCAACCTGCTGGCGGACGAGTGAACTTAAATCACTGGCCTCTGCTGACAATCCGCCAGTATCGACCACAAGAAAGCTCTGCTCGGGCCGATGAACTACGCTATAGAGTCGATCCCGCGTTACCCCTGGCTGGTCATCCACCAGCGCTCGCCGGCTTCGGGTCAAGCGATTGAATAAGGTCGATTTACCCACGTTGGGTCGACCGACTAAGACAATGACGGGTAACATGGCAAGATTAGGTGGTGGCCAGCGCATCACCGGCCACATATTGGCAAACGCTCAGTCTGCCGGAATCCAGGAGGTCAGAGTACCGTTTTCGGACAGGGTCAAGAATGCATCCCCGCTGCTGGCCAGTACCGCGAGCACGGCGCCACCCGGCGCGCGAGCCCTGCTTGTCACTTTGCCGGCGACAGTATCCAGCAGGTACACGAAGCCTTGGTAGTCGCCCACTACCGCCCGTTCAGCACCCTCCAGGCCCAATGGCCCGGTCACCCCCCGCCCGCGAAGGGCGGTCTGTGTCCACAAGGTGGCACCACTGCTTTGGTCGATCCCAATGATCGTGCCGTCATCGGCCGTAACCAGTAGAACACGAGCGCGCGAACCCATGGGTTTCAGAGTGGAAATATCCGAGCGCCAGAGCATACTCTGGTTGTCCAACGACAAGGCACTGATCCGGCCTTGGTAAGCTGCCACAAACAACAGGTTGCCTACCCGGTACGGATCCGCATCAATATCGGTGAGTCTTGTTATCTCGTTGCTGCCACGCGGGCGGGCGATGAGCACATTCCACAACTCTTGACCGCTGTGGACGTCGATGCCTGCCAGCCGACCGTTGGCGAATCCGACCACCAGCACACCTTCAACTATCGCCGGGGTGGACAAGCCCCGAACGCTAAGTGATGGCACTGCACGGCGCACCCGCCAGCCGACGACCCCGGTTTGCGCATTAAGTCCGATGACCTGGCCATCGCCGCTGCGCACCAATACCTTGCCCTCGGTAACGACCGGCCGTGCTAACACCTCACTGCCAATGGCGGTCCGCCAAAGTACAGCACCGTTATCTCGACCAAGGGCGACCACCGTGCCTTCACCGGTAGCGACTACCAGTATGCTGTTATCGCCACCAATACCTGCCGCCAACGGCTCTTCCAAGTCCACCTGCCACAACGGCTTGCCGCTGGCGCTGTCCAGGGCCTGGATTAGGCCGGCGGGCTCAGCAACGAATATCCGGTCGGCGGCGGCCATGGGCAACAACAAGGTACTGCTGTCAGCGTAACCGGCCCCGGTATCGCGCTTCCAGCGCCGGGTTACCTCGGCCGAGGTACGCAGTTTCGGCGAGTCGGCGGCTTGGGGTCCCTCGCGGGCAAAGTGCACCGGCCCAGTGCCACACCCGGCCAGCGCCAGCGCAAGTACCAGCAGCGAGGCACAGCCTGTATTCATTGCACTCGGGCACTATTGCGGGTCATGTTCCGCTTAGCCGTCAACAGTCTAGTGCTAAGTGAATTACCCGGTAGTTCGGCAAGCGCCCGGTCATAGGCCGCCTCCGCTTCGTCCCATCGTTCTTTGGATGCATAACTGTCGCCAAGCAGTTCCTGGTACTGCGAAACGAAAGCACTCGCGGAATCTGCTGCTGCCAGTTGTTCTATTGCTGCCAGGTCACCGGTCTCCAAGGCGAGCAAACCCAAGCGTAAACGAGCGGTGTGTCGCAACGCCGGATCTTTGGAGTCACCCACAATCCGGCGCAAGTAATCCTGTGCCTCACTGGTATTGCCGCGCTCGACAGCAAGCCGCGACAACATCAGTAACGCGATGTCGGCATAACCACTGCTACCATGCTTATCCAGCAGTTCAGTCGCGGTCGTCATTGCCGCTGTACTTTGATTCGCTTGTGCCGCACCCATCATTTGCCGGTACAGGGCCGATGCTTCTTCAGCCTGGTGCTCGCTGTAAACACGCCAACCGTTGATGCCAGCCACAGCCGTAACTCCAATCACGAGCCCGGCGATGATTCCTGTCCCGTTGCGCTTCCACCAGTGCTTAAGTTTCTCGATATCCTCATCTTCGGCAAAATGTATCTGTGCCGGAATGTCCTTGTCAGCCATCAGCTTGTTCCTATCCTTATTGTTCCATGTCAAAGTGTTGCTTAAGGTGTGCCAGCAATTCGCCGTCGGCTACGCTTACTTGGGGTGCATTGGTCCGCAGCGGCTTGACGCTGACACACTGTGTGCGCAGTTCCTCCGTGCCAACAACCAGCGCCACCAGTGCACCGCTGCCGTCGGCCCGGCGCATTTGCTTCTTGAGCCCGCCACCGCCGCAATTAGCTACTACTTTGTAGCCGGCATCGCGCAATTTTTCACTGTAACCGAAACCGGATGCTATTGCCGCCTGATCAACGATTGCAACCCAAATATCAGGGGGCACAGGCGGTGCCAAGTGGCCGCCCAGGCGGGTTAGTTCAATGAGTCGTTCCAATCCGCAGGCGAACCCGGCCGCTGGTACCGATCGGCCACCGAGTTGCTCCACCAATCCATCATAACGGCCACCAGCACAGATTGCGTTCTGTGCACCCAGTTGATCGGTAGTCCATTCGAAGACGATACCGGTGTAATAATCGAGCCCTCGTACAAGGCGGCTGTTGACCTGGAATTCGACGCCAGCCGCGCGCAGCAAACCCTGCAGGATTTCGAAACTGCTGCAGTCTTCATCGTCGATAAAATCCAGCAGGTCGGGGGCGTCGGCCAGAATCTCCTGAGTACGTGCAACCTTGCTGTCGAGAATTCGCAGCGGGTTTTGCTGCAACCGGCGCCGACTATCGGTATCAAGTTCATCTATCCGAGATGCCAGGTATTCACTGAGCGCGCTGCGAAACCGCCCGCGGGCCTGGGCCGAACCCAGTGTGTTGATCTCAAGCACGATGTCATTCAGCCCAAGTTGCCGCCATAGGCGGCTGCCGAGGTATAGAATCTCGGCATCGACATCCGGCCCGGGCCAGCCGAGCGCTTCGATACCAAACTGGTGAAACTGGCGATAACGGCCTTTTTGTGGCCGCTCGTGCCGGAACATCGGCCCCAGATACCACAACCGCTGCGACTGATTGTGCAGCAGTCCGTGTTCGATACCAGCCCGAACGCAACTTGCTGTCGCCTCTGGCCGCAACGTCAAGCTATCGCCGTTGTTGTCGTTGAAGGTATACATCTCCTTCTCAACAATGTCAGTCCCCTCACCGATCGATCGTTGGAAAAGTTCGGTTTGCTCGATAACTGGCGTGCGGATCTCCTGGTAACCGTAATGGCTAACGACTGAGCGGATCGTATCTTCGACCGCCTGCCAGGCCGGTATGTCAGCCGGTAGCAGATCGTTCATTCCACGAATGGAGCGGATACTGTTGCCCCCGACCATGGCAATCAGCGCCCGACAATCACTTTCGCGTTGCGGCCCGACTTGGACGCCGGTATCGCCATTTCCTTACCCCCGTAGATCACCCGCACACCCTGCGGATAACTCAACACCAGGGTAAAGGGCGGCAAGCCGCTCACCGTCACCACCTTGCCAGACTCAAAGTACTTTCGAACCAGCATCTGATTGTTGTGATCCCGCACCATCACGTGGCTGCTATCTGTTACCCGCAGGGTAAGCTGGCGCACACCGCTAGCCGCCGGTCGTGCCGACGGCGCCGTAGCCGCTGTCATCTGCACGGCAAACCGAGTTTCAACGAAACGGTTGGCCACCGTGGGATTAAGGCTTGAGCTGGTCTGCGTCGTTGCCAATGAGGTCGCCTTCTTTTTTGCCACTTTATTAGTTGATTTTGGTGCAGGTGTTTTCTTCTTTACTACCTTTTTGGTTGGCTCAGGCGTTTTCTTCTTTACGGCTTTTTTCGCTGGCTCAGGCGTTTTCTTCTTGACGGCTTTTTTACTTGGCTCAGGCGTAGATGCGGTCTTGGTCGTCGCTTGAGGCGCCACAGCCAACTGCGCTTGCTCGGCTTGCACTTTTTTCACTGGCTCAACCGCAGGTATAACAGTCCCGTCAGTGGCTCCGCTGGCTGCCTCGTTACCGCCACTGGCCGCACCGCCCGCGCTTGCGTCCCCGGTACTGTCGGCGGAGGTATCACCGGCTGCTGGCACTTTGCTGGTAATAGTTGGTTGCGTACCTGCCTGTTTATCAAGGGCCAATGGTTCCTTGTTTAATTCCACCGCGGCCTGGCTGCGGGTGGCGCTGGCCAAATTTGTCCTTTCAACGTCGGTTGAGCGGTTGACGTAGGCGGCGTAAAGCCCGGCCAACACCAGCCCCAGAACCACCGCGGTAACCACCCAACGAGAATGGATGGCAATTGGCTCCCGCCGCTTGTGTGCCGCTTCGGTCATGGTGCCCGGCCCATCTTTCCGTGGCGGCATCTGC
Source organism: Acidiferrobacteraceae bacterium (assembly GCA_002729195.1). Taxonomy (GTDB): domain Bacteria; phylum Pseudomonadota; class Gammaproteobacteria; order Arenicellales; family UBA868; genus UBA12578. Next base: position 32,516 of record PBTT01000071.1, on the reverse strand, counting down.
TGTTCATGCCGGGCGATCGCATCTTCTATGTTGATACCGACTAATCGCGCATAATTGCGTAGGTAACCAACAACATAGGTCCACCCGGCCATCTGCTTGTAATCATCTGCCTCCAGCGCCTTTACAACGTGCGGCAAAAGGTTCAACTCCGCCGCCACGTCCTCGATGTGCCAACCGTACAGTTCCCGGGCACCGCGTAACATCTGCCCTGGCGTAGTGACTACGGGCGTTGTCTCAGNCATTAGCTCCCCCCTCTCAGTACNGCATCGAGTTGCGCTGCTTGTGTGCTACTGGGGTAGCCTTTGCGCAGGCGTGTGGCGTACTGCCCAACCAAGTCGACCGCACCGAGTTTCTGTTCGTTACGGGTAGCAAGCAGCAGGCTTTCCGGCGAGGTCAACCCGAGGCCAAAAAATCGCTCCAAAAAGCCTCGTGCCGAAAGATGGTTGCCGAGCCCATAGCCAACCACTGCTGATTGATACAGAATCGGCCCGCTCTCGGGCTGCGCCGCCAGCGCCCGTCCCAGGTACTCCCGTGCCGATTTCAGTTCACCGGTACGGGTCAGACAAACCGCAAGACCATACTGGCTCAGATATGGGCGGGTATTGAACGGGTCTTTGAGCGCCTGTCGAAATTGCGCGATACCCTCCCTGGCAGCCCCTTTTTCACACAGGTAACTGCCGAAATCATTTCGGGCCGCCACATTGCCGTGCTCTGCTATCAAGGCTGTCTCGAAATGCGATCGAGCCGCATTCGAATCGCCGAGGCGCAGTTGCAACAGAGCCATCGCATGGTTGGCAGTCGAATCGTCTGACGCCAGTGACAGCGCATACTGCAGCGACTCAAGTGCGGCGGCCAATCGATCTTGCTCCATATAACCTAGCCCGAGTCGAGTGTGCAGATCGACCCGTTGCGTGAGATCCCAACCGGAAGATTGCTCCACCAACGGAGTACAACCGTAAAGTAGAAGTAGCAGATACAGCAAAGGCAGTGGTTGTTTCATCACGCGTTCACGGCGAGCTGCGTCTTGTGTCGCCTGCGCTGCTTCACTACACCGGCCAGTTGCCCGCAAGCGGCAGCAATATCGCCACCCCGGGTACGGCGGGTGATGGTCATCAGTCCCTGAGTCAAGAGTTGATCACGGAATCGGTCGATGACTTCCGTGCTGGAACTCCGGTAACCGATGCCGGGCACCGGATTGAACGGGATGAGGTTAACCTTCGCTGGAAGGCCGCTAAGCAACTGGCCGAGTTCCTTGGCCTCGGCGATCGAATCATTCACCCCAGCCAACATGACGTATTCGAATGTTACTTGCCGGCGACTGTCCTTCACCGCGTAACGCCGGCAAGCGCTTAGCAATTGTTTGATGGGATATTTTCGATTCAACGGCACCAGTTGATCGCGCAACGCATCACGAGCCGCATGCAGTGATACTGCCAGGCTGATTGGACATTCCTTGGCAAGGCGGTCAATGGCCGGAACTACCCCGGCGGTACTCAAAGTGATGCGCCTGCGCGACAAGCCATACGATAAGTCGTCCAGCATCAAGTTTATTACCGGCACTACTGCTTCATAGTTGAGCAACGGCTCGCCCATACCCATCAATACAATGTTGGTGATAGCGCGCTCGGTGTACCCGGAATCGTGCAACAGATACTGCGCCAGCCAGACCTGGCTGATGATTTCACTGGCTTCGAGGTTACGGCTGTAGCCCTGTCGTGCAGTCGCGCAAAATGAACAATTGAGTGCGCAGCCCACCTGAGAAGAAACGCACAATGTCCCGCGATCGTCTTCTGGGATGAACACGGTCTCTATATGATTGCCGTCAGCCAGTTGCAGCAGCCACTTGCGCGTGCCATCACTCGATAACTGCTCACTCGCGACCCTAGGCATCTCCAGGGTTGCCTCACTCAGAAGACGGGCACGCAAGGCCTTACTCAGATTAGTCATCTGCGCGAATTCGGTGATGCCTCGCTGGTACACCCATTGCAAGAACTGCCGGGCATGGAACTCCCTGGCTCCCAAAGAGACGAAGTACCTCTGCATGGCCTCACGGTCCATGCCCAATAGGTTGGTGCGTTCGAGCGGCATGTCCAACGATCAGCTATCCCTCGACAGGATCTCGCCCACATCAAAGAAAAAGGAGATCTCCGTGTAAGCGGTTTCGGGCGCATCGGACCCGTGCACTGCATTCGATTCTACAGACTCGGCAAAATCGGCGCGGATAGTGCCAGGTGCCGCGTCGGCCGGGTTGGTGGCACCCATCACCTCACGGTTTCTGGCGATTGCGTTATCACCTTCCAGTACCTGCACCACTACCGGTCCTGAGATCATGTACTCAACCAAGTCACTATAAAAAGGTCGCTCCTTGTGCACCACATAAAATTCCTGCGCTTGTTGCCGCGTCAACCGCATCATTCGAGAGGCGACAATTTGTAGGCCCGCAGTTTCAAGCCGGTCGTAGATCTTGCCTATAAGGTTCTTTGCGACCGCGTCAGGCTTGATGATTGAAAGAGTACGTTCAACGCTCATGCAATGCTCCAAGTGGTTAGAAAACAGGCGGCTTGCGGGCGCTTCAGTCCACTACCAAATGCCCGTTGGGGTGNTCNAGGCTGATAATTTAGGCTGGCAGCCCGAGCTGGCCGGCTAACGGAGATTTTATTCGCGCCCAAGCGCGCGAGCAACGAGAGTATCACCTTGGCGACCCACTATCTGTGCCGCCTGGAAGCACCCCGCGCCCGCCGGCGGGGTGCTAAGCCACACCGGCATATAATTGGCGAGACGTCCGTGGTAGGCCGCACTGCCGCCCGGATTAACCTGCTCAACCAGCATTTCGGCCTCTTGCCAGAGTTGCGAATCCAGCGCCCGAGTACGCAGCTGCTGGCCTGCCTGGCGCAAAACTGCTGCCCGCTCACGACGCACGTTCTTTGGTACTTGCCTGGAAATCCGCGCGGCCGGTGTTCCCGGTCGGGCCGAGTAGGTAAACACGTGTGGATAGATGATATTTAGATCATCGATCAATCGCAGAGTTTGGGCAAAATCTTCAGCCGACTCGGTTGGAAAACCCACCATGATGTCCCCACCCAGGATCAGGCCCGGAATACGCCCGCGGGCTTGTACTACACGTTCGCGCACCAGCGCCGCATCGTAGCGTCGGCCCATGCGCTTTAAAATCAGGGTACTGCCGCATTGAATTGACAGGTGCAGGTAGGGGCAAAAACGGGGACTGCTCGCCAACACCTCAAGCAACTGGTCGTCGAGGTGAACCGGGTCAAGCGAGCTCAAACGGATTCGAAAATCCCCCGGCAGATTGGCGATATAGGCCAGCAGCGCGGCCAGACTGACTGCCGGCCCGCCCCGTTCCTGGCCGTAACTGCCCAGGTCTATCCCACAAACAACGATCTCGCGGTATCCCTGGGCAATGAACCGTCGCACCTGGCGTACCACCGCGTCTACCGCAAGCGAGCGGCTTGCTCCCCGAGCCCGGTGGATCACGCAGAAAGTGCAAGATTGGTCACAGCCTTGCTGGACCTGCACCAATGCTCTGGTGCGGTCGTGGTAACCGTTGAGTAACTGTATCGGCGCATCGGCCGACTGCTCCATGCNCACTGGCGTCGGCCGTCCAGACTGCACCGGAAGATCACAGATTAGCCCGGGGATCGACAGCTTTTGCTCATTACCGACCACCAGCGAGACCCCGGGAATATCTGCGCAGGCCTGTGGGTCATTCTGTGCATAGCAACCGGTAACCACTACCCGGGCGGCAGGATTGAGNCGTAGCGCCCGNCTTACTGCTTGGCGGGTCTGGCGATCAGCTTCGGCTGTTACGGTACACGAGTTGATCACGTAAAGATCGGCACACTCGCGCTCACCTACCNTGGTCCAGTGATCAGCANCTAGGCGCTGGGCAATAATGGCCGATTCGTAAGCATTGACCTTGCAACCCAGGGTGGTTAGTGCCACCCGCGAACCGTTGGCCAGCGCGCTGCGCTGCGCTTTCATCGGACGGCCGTTGGCAGGGTTTGTATGGCTGGAGCGCAAATACCGCTGGTCTGACCGATGTTCGGCATCCGCAACTCGTTCAGGTCTCGTTTACCGTAAAACTCTCACCACAGCCACATTCGTCGATGACATTGGGGTTGTTGAACTTGAACGCCGCCGCCAAGCCATCAGCGGCAAAGTCAATTTCGGTGCCGTCCAAGAAAGGCAGGCTTTCGGCGTCAACCACAACCTTCACGCCATGGCTGGTATAAACCTTNTCGTCATCGGCCACTTCGTCGGCAAAATCGACCACATAGGACAAGCCAGAGCAACCGGTGGTNTTGACGGTTAAACGCAAACCCTCCCCACGGCCTCGCGAGGCAAGGTGGCCGCGAACACGGTCAGCGGCAGAGGCGGTAAGCGTGATTGCCATTATCGTAGGTAAAACNTTGATTCCGTGAAGTATATGAGGCTNCTGACCGCCTTTTTTTCGCCCTGGATTCTACCACTTTCGGACCCCGGAACCTATTCCCCGANGTTACCTTTGCGCTTAGCNCCGTATTGCTCCACCGAGGTGAGGATCCCGCGCAGGATGTTAACCTCTTCCTGCTGCANTGGGGTCCGAGTAAACAGCCGCCGCAGNTTTCGTAGCAGGCGCGTGCGAGCNGAGCCCAAAAACCCGGTCTTTTCGAGCACCTCCCCCAAGTGCACCATAAACCGGTCTATCTCNGCTACCGTGGCCAATGGCGGTTCCTCAGCCCCATTCCCGNCTGCCGCCGGNGCCAATGCCTGCTCCGGGCGCGCGGTCTTNTGCANTTCGTAAACGAGAATTGCAACTGCCGTCGCCAGATTAAGCGAAGAGAAATCCGCACAGACCGGTATGCGNACGTGGGCCTGGCAGTGGTCGAGTTCCTGGTTGGCCAGCCCCGATGCTTCCCGACCAAAAACCAACGCCACCGGACCTCNCGCCTGCATTTCGAACAGTGCCGCCGCTGCCGCCNGGGGCTCAAGCANTGGCCAGCCTATAGAGCGTCGCCGCGCTGTTGCCCCGACAACATAAGTGCAGTCAGCGACAGCTTCGTGGAGTTCTTTGTAGACACGCGCATTCTCAAGTACCGCATCGGCCCCGGCCGCCCGCGCCGTTGCCTCCGGCGAGGGAAACACCCGTGGCTCGACCAGACGCAAGTCGCCAAGCCCCATGTTGGCCATAGCCCGGGCCGTCGCGCCGATGTTACCTGGGTGGGTGGTGCCCACCAACACTATGCGAANGCCNCTCAGATTCATCTATTCAGATACCNGTTCCGATAGTTGGCCACTGCGNTAAAATCCGCCTNCTGGCAGTATCCGGTGTGAATTTTCGGGCTTTCTTATGGCCCCTGGNTTCCCTGGCGCAGTCACNTTTTCCATTATTTCTCGTNCTNCNCTCTCCAGCTTAGGACCAGCCCATGCACCCGATGCTGAATACTGCGGTCCGCGCTGCCCGCCAGGCCGGCCGCATCATATTAATGTACCAAGACCGGCTCGACCGCCTGACTGTAACCGCGAAGAGTCGAAACGATTATGTCACCCAGGCCGACACCGAGGCCGAGGAGGTCATCCTCGAGGTATTGTGCAGGGCCTACCCCGGTCACGGAATTCTGGCGGAAGAAGGCGGCCGCCGCGAGGGTGGTGAATACACCTGGGTAGTCGACCCNCTGGACGGCACTACCAACTTCATCCACGGGTTCCCCCAGTTTGCTGTTTCCATCGCCGCCATTCGCGGGGACGTCCTCGAACATGGCGTCGTGTTTGACCCGCTTAAAGACGAANTGTTTACCGCCAGTCGCGGCCAGGGCGCACAACTCAATGACCGACGCATTCGGGTCAGCGGCCTACAGCACCTTAGCCAAGCACTATTGGGCACTGGCTTCCCTTTTCGGGATATGAGCGTCCTTGAGCCCTGGCTGAGGACCTTCCAGGCACTGCTGCCCAAGACTGCCGGTGTACGCCGAGCTGGCGCCGCCGTCCTCGACCTGGCTTACGTGGCTGCCGGCAGACTCGACGGTTTCTGGGAAATGGGNCTCAAACCCTGGGACATGGCAGCCGGAGCCCTGCTGGTCCGGGAAGCTGGGGGGCTGGTGGCCGATTTTTCCGGCGAACAGAACTACCTNAAAAATGGCAATATTATCGCCGCCAATACCGCGGTGTTTGATGAACTTCGCAAGATCGTCAACCAGCGAGTGGGTTAATCATTTACCGGTCCGCACCAATTCCATACAATCACACCTCTACACCTGACAACCCTTGAAGACCGAGGGTAATAAACCCAGCAAACGGTTCCGGGAGAAAACAAATGACCTATGTGGTTGGTGATGGATGCATTCGCTGCAAATACACAGACTGCGTGGAAGTCTGTCCGGTAGACTGCTTTCACGAGGGCCCGAATTTCCTTGTTATTGATCCTGAAGAATGTATCGACTGCAGCCTGTGTGAACCCGAGTGCCCAGTAGATGCAATCTTTGCGGAGGAAGACCTGCCTGATGACCAACAGGAGTTNCTGGCGCTTAACGCCGAGTTGGGGCAACTATGGCCGGTCATCACAGAGATGAAACCCGCGCCTGCTGACGCCGATGACTGGAAAAACATCAGCGGCAAGCTCGACCAACTCGAGCGTTAACCCACGCTTTGCTCTGTTGCCGCACGCCGCTGGGTTCCGCCGGGGCCGTGACAACTCCTCAGTTAAATACCCCGGTGGTGGCAGCAATCAGTTGTAGGCAAATGTTGGCATAAATTCCAGCAGCCACATCGTCCGCCACGATGCCGATACCACCGCCGAGCTTACGGTCCAACAGCCCAATCGGGGGCGGCTTGGCGATGTCGAATATTCGAAACAGGCAGAACCCGGTCAGNAGCGCCAGCGGCGTAGCCGGTAACAAAGCCATCGNCACCAGCATCCCTGCGATCTCGTCTATCACAATGCTGGGGTGATCGTGTCTGCCCAGCAGTACGGCGGNCCGGCCCGCTACNAAAACAGCGATAACGATAATCAGTGCAGTGCCGACGAGATAGGTCCACGGGCCGGTGGTACCCAGCAGCCAGGCAAGTCCCACTCCCGGCACTGTCCCCAGCGTGCCNGGTGCCAGCGGTGCGCGGCCACTGCCTAGCCCCTGCCCCAGCCAGAGCACCCCGAGATCAACAACTGACCGGTTGCCTGCCAATTAGCCGTCCGCCTGCCAGTGGTGACGGTACCCCGACTCAACTGCTACGTGCGGCGCACCTCCCTGACTCACGATTACACCACCGCCTGGCGTAACCGTGCCGATGCAGGTAAGAGTTAGACCACTGCTTCTTGCCAGGGTGGCAACGGCCAAGCGACGTTCAGGTGGCACTGTAAAGCATAATTCAAAGTCGTCACCGCCGGCGAGCGCATGAGACAGCGCCGCCTCTTTGCCAAGCAACTTGCATGCCGCCGGTGACAACGGTAAAGCCTCCGCCGTGATACTCGCACCGAGTTGGCCGCTTGCCGCCAGCACGTGCCCAAGATCCGCCAGCAGGCCATCGGAAATATCGATTGCTGCAGTTGCAAGTGTGCGCAGCACAATACCCAGGTCAACCCGGGGCTCCGGCCGGGCCAGCCGGTGGANCAGTTCCCCTTCGAGCAACGTTAACTGCTGTTGGNAGTCGAGCCCGAGCGCTAACGCTGCCGCAGCCTCACCCAGCGTGCCGCTGATATAGATATCCTCCCCCGTNCTCGCTCCCTGCCGGGTCAANGCTTGACCAGAGGGCACCCANCCGCCCACGGTGACCGAGATAGATAACGGCCCGCGGGTGGTGTCACCGCCAATGAGGGCGACANCAAAGCGATCTGCCAGCTCCAACAGCGCGGCCGAAAAATTCTCAAGCCAGACCGTATCCGCTCGCGGNAAAGTCAAGTTCAGTAGGGCCCAACCGGCGCTCGCACCCATCGCTGCGATNTCGCTCAAGTTGACAGCAAGCGCTTTGTGGCCGATATCNCCGGCCGAATGCTCAGTGGCGAAATGCACTCCGGNCACCAGCGTATCGGTNACCACCACGANGTCTTGGCCCGGAACACCCTCGAGCACCGCGCCATCGTCACCAATACCGGTCCGCACTCCGGCCTGCACCCGACCCTGGGAAAAATACTGCGCTACCAACTCAAACTCATCCATCAGCGGCGGCTGCCGGTGGCGTCCTGCCCAGGATCGTCGGCCGCAAGCCGGTCGAGTACGCCGTTAATAAAGCGATAGCCTTCCTCGGCACCGAAAATGTGCGCCATCTGCACTGCCTCATCGAGTGCGACCCGTGCCGGTATATCGGGTCGAAAAAGTAACTCGTAACCGCCGATCAACAGTATGGCGCGCTCAACTGGATCGACACTGTCGAGCGTTCGTTCCGCATGCCCTTGCAGTCGTGACTCGATAGTGGCTTGTTGCCGGGGCACATCGCTGATCAGCTGGCGGAAGTAAGCCATATCTACGCCCGCGAAGGATTGGTCGCTGATAAAACCGGGTTCGATCTCTGCAGGTGATTGCCCTGTCACCAGCCACTGGTAAAGCGCCTGGACCGCGTTGCGCCGCGCCATGTGGCGACTGCCAGTCGTCAACTCAGGGGCCTCCCGGTTCGGCAATGTATTCGACCGCCTCCAGGCCGAAACCCGACAGGGCATGGGTGCGTAGAGGTGTTCCCAGCACCTGGACCTTGCCGGCACCAAGATCGGCCAGGATCTGACTACCCGCACCTAACATGCGCAAGTCCCGTATACCGCCGTCGTCCGAACTTTCACCGCGTAGGCGCTGGCCAAGTTGCGAGGCGTCCTCGGAGTACTCCAGCAACACGACGATGCCGCATTTCTGGGTGGCGATATACGCCAGTGCCTTGTCCACGCTCCAGCGTTGAACTGCCCGAGCCTCGGCCAACATATCGTAAGCGCCGCGATGAGCATGAACCCGTATCGGGGTCGGCGTTTGCGCATCGATCGCACCCCGCACCAGTGCCAGGTGTACCTGCTTGAGTTCCCCGTCTTCGTAAATGACCGCACGAAAATCGCCGTGGCGGGTATTAACGACGTTTTCCGATACTCGCCACACGGTCGGCTCGTTGCCCAGGCGGTAGCGGATCAGATCGGCGATAGTGCCGATCTTGAGGTCATGCTTCTGTCCAAATCGGATCAGTTCGGGCAATCGTGCCATGGTGCCATCGGGGTTTAGAATCTCACAGATTACGCTGGCCGGCTCCAGTTCACACAACCGGGCGAGGTCTACTCCGGCCTCAGTGTGGCCGGCCCGGGTTAACACCCCGCCGGGCTGAGCCATGATTGGAAAAACATGGCCCGGACTAACAATGTCCTGGGCAGTTGCGTTTTCGCTCACCGCAGTGCGAATGGTGTGGGCACGATCGGCCGCCGAAATTCCTGTGGTGACCCCCTCTGCCGCCTCGATCGAGACCGTGAAATTAGTAAAGTTGCGGGCGTTGTTATCGTTGACCATAAGTGGCAGTTTAAGTTGTCGGCACCGCTCCTCGGTGAGGGTCAAGCAGATAAGCCCACGGCCATAGGCCGCCATGAAGTTAATATGATCAGCTGCACAGAACCCGGCTGCAATCACCAGATCGCCCTCATTCTCCCGGTCCTCGTCATCAACCAAAATGACCATTTGGCCAGACTTGTAGTCTGCCAAGATCTCCTCAATGGGGCTGGTCTGCATCTCCATTTTTTCGTTACTCATAGGGCAGCGTTGCTCCGTGATGGGGTCAATCCAGTTACCGAATCAGCCGGAAACGGCGTTGGCCAATTAAACGAGTTCACAATCCCGCAGCCGCTTAACATAACGAGCGAGAAGATCCACCTCGACATGAACCTGATCGCCTAATTCCAGCCGTCCTAGCGTGGTCAGTTGCAGCGTGTGGGGCACCACGTTCACCTCGAAATCGACTTGATGCTCGAAATCCACTACCCGGTTGACCGTCAAACTCACACCATCCATGGCAACCGAGCCCTTCTCGGCAAAAAATGGAGCCAGTTCCCGAGCCGCGGTGAAGCGCATGACAACCGAACGGGCAACGTCCGTACGTTCTGCCAGCGTGGCAATACCGTCCACGTGGCCGCTCACCAGGTGCCCGCCGAAGCGGTCGGTAGTTGACATCGCCCGCTCCAGGTTGACGGTGGCCCCGGGATCAAGCACGGCCAAGTTGGTCCGACTCAAAGTCTCCGCGGACACATCAAAATATAGTGCTGCGCCCTGTTGCCTGACTACGGTCAGGCAAACCCCGTTGACTGCGATACTCTCACCGATCTGCAGGTCCACAGCGGTCGCCTCAGGCATCTCAACACCAATCGTCGCATCACCCTGACCGTGCTCGAAAGTGCAAACCCGACCCAACGCCTGGACAACACCAGTGAACATTCAGCCGACCCCGGCGGCATGAAGAACCACCTGGCTAAGCTTAGACATCGCTACCAGTCTATTCATTTCTTGCTGCCCCACGCCTTGTCACCAAGCAGCGAAAGCTGGGTCACATTCTGACTGGACTGGCGGGATTTCTTCAAGCGTTCTACCTCGGTACTGAAAGCCGATACATCCTCAAAACTGCGATATACGGAGGCGTAACGCACAAAGGCGACCTCGTCCACCTCCTGCAACGCATCCATCACCAACTGCCCTATTACCGCCGAGCGCACCTCCCGTTCGCCGGTCAATTGTATCTGGCGGGTAACGTCTGCTACCAGCAGGTCCACGCGATCCACCCCGACCGGGCGCTTCTCCAGTGCCCGTAGCAGACCACGCCGCAATTTGGCCTCGACCCAGGGTTCACGCCGTCCGTCGCTTTTTATCACCCGCGGCTGTTCCGGTTCGAATCGCTCGAAAGTGGTAAACCGGTGGGCGCAGACTTGACATTCACGGCGGCGCCGAACGCTTGCGCCGCCGTCGCCGATCCGGGAATCAACCACCCGGGTATCATCGTGGGAGCAACTGGGACAACGCATCAGGGTAAAGGCCCGGGGCCGGAGTGGGCCTGCTCAGGGCAGTGCGTCACTCTCGGCGCCTTCCTTAACAACTGGCAGCATATCTTCGCGGGCTATGCCCAGCGCCAAAACCGCGGGGCTGGCCACGAAAATCGACGAATAAGTACCGACGATTACGCCGATTAGAAGAGCAGCGGCGAATCCTTTGATGACTTCGCCACCGGCGAGTAGCAGAGTCAACACAACCAGCAACGTGGTCAGAGAAGTCAAAACGGTTCTGGGCAAGGTCTGGTTGACAGAACGATTCATGATGTCAGTGACCGTGCCTTTTCTCATCTTCCGGAAATTTTCCCGAATCCGGTCGAACACTACGATGGTATCGTTCAGTGAGTAGCCGATGACTGCGAGTATCGCTGCCAGCACTGGCAGTGAGAACTCCATACCAACAACGGAAAATACGCCCAGCGTAATCAGCACGTCATGTAACAGTGCGATTACGGCGCCAATAGCAAAACGCCACTCGAAGCGCCAGGCCACGTAAATCAAGATGCCAATAAGCGCATAGAGCATCGCCAGGCCGCCTTTTTCGGTGAGTTCCTCTCCGACTTGTGGACCCACGAACTCCACTCGTCGCATCTGGATAGCGCAATCACTAATCGGACCACTGCTACTGGTGCACCGCTGGATGCCACCCTCCGGACTATCCGCCAGCATCTCACCTTTGGCGCCGCGCAATGCATCCATTACTGCGCTGCTCTGTACTGCGGAGCCTGCCCCTTGGCTTGCCGGCAGGCGCACCAAAATGTCCCGCGAAGTGCCAAAGTGCTGAACAATGGCATCCCCGATACCGGCTTTCTTGAGCGTACTACGAACCATTACTGTATCCACCGATTCACTGTAGGACACCTCAACCAAGGCACCGCCACTGAAATCGATGCCAAAGCTCAACCCACGCAGGCCCAGTGAAGCCACCCCCAACACCAGCAACAAACCCGACAATGAAAGCGCCAGGCGACGCTTGCCAAGAAAATCAAATTTGGTGTTTGATTGGAAGAACCGCACTTGTTGCCTCAGATTGCGAGCCGGCTAACCCGCCGGCCGCCGTAAATCAGATTGGCTAGCGCCCGAGTGAGCAGAATCGCCGTAAACATGGAAGTCAGGATCCCAATACTCAACGTTACCGCGAAGCCTTTGATCGGCCCGGTGCCGAAATTAAACAACACAATCGCCGCGATCAAGGTAGTGACATTGGCATCGATAATGGTAGATAACGCCCGCTCGTAGCCTACGTGAATGCTCGCCTGCGGAGAATTACCATTACGCAATTCTTCTCGAATACGCTCGAATATCAACACGTTAGCGTCCACCGCCATGCCAACTGTCAACACGATACCGGCGACACCCGGCAGGGTCAGGGTCGCCTGGAACATCGACAATACCGCCACGATCAGGACCAGGTTAAGGGCCAGTGCTAAGTTGGCAAACAACCCGAAAACCCGGTAATAAACGGCCATGAAGATGAGCACCAGCACAAAGCCAATAATCACTGACGTAAAGCCCTGATCGATATTGGCCTTGCCCAGGCTTGGGCCCACGGTGCGCTCCTCAATGATATCCACTGGAGCTGCCAGTGATCCGGCCCGCAACAGCAAGGCCAGATCGCGGGCCTCGTTGACGCTATCCAGGCCTTCAATCTGAAAGCGCTTGCCTAATTGATCCCGGATTACCGGCGCCGTAATCACCTCTTCGAGTCTTTGCTTGGTGCGGATCGCATTGCCCGCGGCATTTTTGATTGGGCGCCCTTCTGCGTCGGTCTTGACCGTTGATTTCATCTCGATATAAACCACAGCCATGCGCTTACCAACATTGTCGCCGGTTACTTTTTGGTTAATACGAGCGCCGACAGCATCCAAAGTGATGCTTACAATCGGGCCACCGCTCTGGGTATCGATGCTGGCAGCGGCATCGACGATGTTGTCGCCGGAATAGACAACGCGCTTCTTCAGTAATATTGGCTGACTGTCACGAAACCGGTAAACCCTGGATCCTGGCGGAACCTTGCCGCCCAACGCCGCATCAAGGCTGTGTTCCTCGTCAACCAGCATGATCTCCAGGGTTGCGGTACGCCCGAGAATACGTTTGGCCCTAGCTGTATCCTGCACACCCGGCAACTGCACCACGATGCGTCGGTCACCCTGACGCTGAACCACCGGCTCCGCCACCCCCAGTTCATCGATCCGGTTACGCAGCGCAGTAATATTCTGTTCCAACGCAAACTTGGAGAGATTTTGCTTTTCTTCGTCGCTCAGTTGCGCGAGCAAAACCCCCTCAGCACCCTGGCTGTCATCGAGGAGCAAGCCCGGCAGTTCGCGGCGCACGATACGCGCTGTGTCGTCGGCCTGTTCAGAGTCGCGCAAAACGATACTGAGGCCACCGTTGGGCTCACGTTTGATACTCCGATAACGCACCTTGCCCTCGCGCAGTGCGGAGCGCAGATCGGAGACATAGCGCTCTTCGGCGCGGTGCACTGCGTTATCCATATCCACTTCAAGCAAAAAATGCACACCGCCGCGCAAGTCGAGGCCAAGGTACATTGGCAGAGCGCCAATGTCAGTGATCCAGGTAGGCGCTGCCGGCAACAAAGTCAGCGCTACGGTATAACTGTCGTTAAGGGTGCCCTCAAGTAGATCTCGGGCACGCAGTTGCTCATCGAGAGAATCGAAACGCAGGCGAATACCCCGGTCATCTAGCACCGCAGAGCGCGGCGGAATACCACCAGCCACCAGAGCCGTTTCGATTTGACTGAACTCGGCTGTACTGAGCGTGCCGCCGCGGGCACCCCGTAGCTGGATACCGGGGTCGTCACCGAACAGGTTCGGCAGTGCGTAAAACGCCCCTGGTACGATCACCACGGCGATGATCAGCCACTTCCACCACGGCGTATGATTACGCATACGGTCAGTAGGTTCCCTTAGGCATGACCTGAGATATTGACTGCCGCTGTACCCGAACCGTGAGGTCCCGGGCTATCTCCAGGCTGACGAAGTTGTCATCGACGCCCGTCACCTTACCCAGTAAGCCACCATTGGTGACGACCTCATCACCCTTCTTGGTCGCGGCCACCATCTCCTTGTGCTGCTTGGCCCGTTTCTGCTGCGGCCGGATAAGCAGAAAATAAAAGAGCACAAAGATGCCTACCAATGGCAGCATGCTGAATAGGCCACTACCGGCCCCCCCTCCGGCCTGGGCCCAAGCATCCGATATGAGAAAACTCATGTTCTTCTTCCCTGTCTTGTCTGGAAAAGCGGCAAATTATGCCACATCAGCCTTGCCTGAGGCGTAACGATCGAGGAACCCGCGCGCGAAACCGGCTAACCGATCCTGCGTGACGGCAGCCCGGATATCCCGCATTAGCGACTGGAAAAAATACAGGTTGTGAATCGTGCACAGGCGTGCCCCGAGCATTTCGCCAACGCTGTGCAAATGCCTGAGGTAGCTGCGGCTATAGCGGCCACAGGTCGGACACTCGCAACCTTCCTCCACCGGCCCGGTGGCAGACCGGTGGACGGCATTTTTCAAGCGCACGATTCCGTTGGCAGTATAGAGCCAGCCATTGCGCGCATTGCGGGTCGGCAGCACACAGTCAAACATGTCGATGCCGGCGGCAACACCGGCCAACAGGTCTTCCGGCTTGCCTACACCCATGAGGTAACGGGGCTTGTCTGCTGACATACGTGGCGTGATGGTCTCAAGTACGCGCGCCATTTCAGCCTTGGGTTCGCCCACTGACAGGCCGCCGAGGGCATAACCGTCGAAGCCGATCTCCTCAAGCCCGGCCAGCGACTCGACACGCAGGTCCTCGTACATGCCGCCCTGAGCAATGCCGAACAGAACCTGCCCCGGAGCCAGGGATACAGCCCGGCAGCGTCTGGCCCAACGCAAGGACCGCAACATGGATTCGCTGGCCTGTTCACGGCTCGCTGGGTAGGCGGTGCACTCGTCGAACGCCATAACGACGTCAGAGCCCAAGGCACGCTGTATCCGCATCGACTCTTCGGGCCCGAGAAAAACTATCGAGCCGTCGACCGGTGAGCGGAAGCGCACACCGGCCTCGTGAATCTCTCGGTCCGCGGCCAGACTCCACACCTGAAAGCCGCCCGAGTCGGTCAGGATCGGTCCATCCCAGCCCATAAATCGGTGTAGTCCCCCATGGGTCTCGATAACCTCTGTGCCGGGTCGCAAGCCCAGGTGAAAAGTGTTGCCGAGAATTATTTGAGCGCCGCTTAAGCGGACCTCATCAGGAGTAACGGTCTTGACCGCGCCGGCTGTGCCGACCGGCATGAAAGCCGGGGTATCGACGCTGCCGTGCGCGAGCTGCAACCGCCCACAACGCGCGTACCTGTCCCGATGACTGACCGAAAATCTCATTCCCCGGCCAATTTCTTTTCTAGCAACATAGCATCCCCATAACTAAAAAAGCGGTAGCGCTGTCGAATGGCATGCGCGTAAGCCTGCCGCACACGCTCGGTGCCGGCAAAAGCACTAACCAACATCAGCAAGCTGGACCGCGGCAGGTGAAAGTTGGTAATCATCGCATCTACCACCTTGAATTCGAAGCCGGGGTAGATGAAAAGATCAGTTTGACCTGCTAATGGCGCAATCGAATCCCCGAGGGCGGCACTTTCGAGAGCCCGCACCACGGTCGTGCCCACGGCAATAATACGTCTGCCGGCGCGGCGGGCGCTGCTGATTGCATCGACCACTTGCTGCCCGACCCAAACTCGCTCGCTGTGCATATGGTGCATGCTCACCTGGCGGCATCGCACCGGCTGGAAAGTTGCTGCACCCACGTGCAAAGTCAAGGTCTCTACCTGTATTCCCCGCCCGGCCAGCGTATCGAGCATCTCCCGATCGAAATGCAGGCCAGCAGTCGGTGCAGCCACTGCACCCGGTACACGCGCGTAAATCGTTTGGTAACGCGCCTGATCCTGCAGCTGGTCCGGCCGATCGATGTAGGGCGGCAACGGCACGTGCCCCTCTTTTTCAAGCAATACTCCAAACTCGGGTTGATCCAGTGATTCGACGCAGAAAAATGCGCCCAGCCGGCCATTCACAACAAGGCGGCTGCCGGACTCCGTTTCAATCACCGTGCCGGCGCTCGGCGACTTGCTGGCTTTCACCTGCGCTACAGCTGCGTTACCCCCAGGCAGATGTTCAACCAGTATTTCGACCTGGCCGCCGGTATTCGCCTTGCGGCCCAGAAGGCGCGCACGGATGACTCGCGTGTCGTTAACCACCAGCAGATCGCCCGCGCTCAGCCACACTGTCAGATCACGAAACCATCGATCCAGCACCGGTCCTCCGCCAGCCGGCACCAGCAACAGCCGGCTGCCGGCCCTGTTTGCCGGCGGTGATTGCGCAATCAACGCCGCAGGTAAATCGTAATCGAATTCGCTGACTTCCATCGCGGTTACCGCAGCATCGCACCGTTTTAGCCTGGCCGAGCCCACCTACATTGCCCGAAAACAGCTCCCTGAACTGTGAATTAACGCAGAGTGTAAGCGTGTGGCGGCCAGCGCCGCCAACAGTCTAAAACGCTAGTCTGAGCATCTCCCGGTATGAGACGCCGTTGCAGGAGTGTAATTCGCCCTCGGCCGGTATCCCTATGACCGATCTCGCCGTGTCGCAGTCCGGCAAACCTTCCTATTTCGCCGGGATTCTGCCAGTTGCCCGGGTCGCTCCGGGTCGCTTAAGCTGCGGCTGAATAGCCCTTAGCCAACACTACCGAGTTCGCCATCTGCTGCTCCGGGATCAACCAGTAGCGCCGCAGCAATACGTCCTTTTCGGCCTGTGTCAGCATTTGAAAACCGTTGCGCTGGTAAAAATCAATAGCCCACGTTGCTGCCGCCCAGGTGCCAACCAGCAGTGGCCCTTCGATCTGTGACTCAGCTGCTGTCAGCAACTGGCGGCCAATACCCCGATGTTGCCAGGCCGGCTGCACGTAAGCGTGGCGAATGAGGTCTACCGTGCCCCGACTCTGGCAACCCATCACGCCGACCATGTTCCCGGCCGCCCAACAGGCCCAAAAGACTACCCCTCCTGTGATCTCCCGTTCCAATTCCGCAGTCGTCATGTACGGCTCGTGCCAACAATCTCCGGGTATAACACCTCGATAGGCGACTGCCGCTTGATTGATTATTGCCAGGATTAGCGGCTGCTCGGCCGGTATCTGGCAGCGCTTAATGGTGGTCACCACCGGCTCTGCCCTCTAACAAGGTTGTCCTATCCTAACGCAAGCGCCCCTGGCACTTCCGGCTAGGCCATTTGATCTATTTTGGGCCCGCTTGACAGGTGTCGGATTGCCATCTATATTCTGGTTTGCACTGCAAACCGGTTTGTGAAGGGAGCAACGAGTGAACCAGGATGAAGTTGACATCCGCCGGGCGATTGCCGATGTAGAACTGATCCGCCGAGTGTTGGACCAGGTTGAGGCAAAAAAACCGGCAACGCCAACAGTAGGCCTTTTCGGGGTTACCCTCACGGCTAATATCGTACTGCAGGCTCTGGCCCTGACCGGGGCGTTGCTGCTGACTCTGATCGAACTATTGACTCGCCAGGCGCTTACTCATGCCCTGGTGCTGGGTGGACAAAGCCCGGATTTGCGCCTGCTCGGCATCGGCCTCATGGCCGCCATCCTCGCCAGCCTGGTGATCGTGCTGTATTTCGTGCTCTGGCGCGCAGCCCGCCACAGCGGTGAGGAATTCAACACCTACATTGTTCGTAATTTTCGTTATGCGCGGCTCATGTCCTACCTGTCGGACCTGCTGCTCAAGTTCGCCATGATTTCCCTGGTCATGCTCGCTGGCCAACCGCAATGGGTAGCACCGCTGCTGTTGGCCTTCACCGGTGACTACCTGATACAAGGTCGTTTGTTTACCTTGCCTACCCAGGGCGCCGTGTTACTGGGTGTTACCTGCATCGCCGCCGGGATCAGCCAATTCCTGCTGGATTCACCGGCGCTACTTCTGCCGCTGGCGCTATTCAGCATCATCGGCACCATTTCCATTGGGAGACTCGTACGCCTTTATCGTCAGCAAAACGGATCATTTCGCTAAGGTACCGGACAGATGGGTTCGTCAGAACTCCTCAAAATTCACCCGACTCTGTTCGACCGAGTGCGCCTCGCCATTATGGCCCACCTATCACTAGCCAAGCGCCCGGTTGACTTCAAGTCCTTGCTAGCAGAACTAGAACTGACTCGCGGCAACCTTTCAACACACATGAAAAAACTAGAAGAAGACGGCCTGGTGCAGATAGACAAAACTTTTGTCGAGCGCAAATCTCGGACAACCTATTGCTGCACCAGCAAAGGCAGAAAAGAGATCCGCAACTACCTCGTGGCGGTCGAGTCAGCCCTCAAGTCATCCCTCTGATAGAACTATGAACCTTTCAAGGCCTGCTCCTCACCAGCTATTTGCACCGGAGTCTCANACATCTTCCGGGGGTGGGTTAGCGGTGTGCGGTGGCATCGATACGNCAAGAACAACCCCCCGGAAACTCCTCCAGTGTTCTTGCCGGTCCACCGCANTTTCTTGCAGACAANCGGTCCACGCNANACCTTGCCCGGNCCATCACGGCCNNGCCCGGAACTCCTCCCGNGCGTGGTTTTTCTGTATCCCCCGATCGGTTGCTCCGGAGGTGCTTAAGCGGTGTGCGGTGGCATCGTTACGATGAGAACAACCTCCGGCTGCTGTCCTCGCCTCTATCCTCATCGATCCACCGCGCCTTCCTTTTTTTCAGCCACCTGAGGATTTGCATACGGATTGGTGTGTGTCTACTTCTACGCGACGACATGCTCCTTTCCTGTGCGCCTGTACAGCTACCCACAACAGGTATCTAGCTGATACCAGCACCTAGGTCTACCCTAAGATATACACCTAATTAAACCGCTTTTACGGCACCATAACCAAGACTCGCGGTTGAATCTGGATTAGTAACAGTCAGGGGGATACAAAACGTAACCGGGCCCGACGGATTTTTTAGTATGGCCGGGTGTTAAAATCGGGGGTGCGTTGGGCAAGTTTTTGCTCGGGAAGTGCAAAAAGGGATTGCAACAAGATACATTGTAATTTCCGAACTGTATTTTTCCTGATAAATCAATATGCCGAGGTGGCGAAACTGGTAGACGCGCCAGACTCAAAATCTGGTTTCCGCAAGGAAGTGTGGGTTCGATTCCCTCCCTCGGTACCAGCCCCAAAAGGGGCCCCTGCCCGCCCCGTAGCCGGGGCCTCCCGACCCGCTTGCCTGCCTGCTACTACGCGGGGACCGAACATGCGCGTTTATACTTAAGCAACTCCATCTACACTGTATCTGTCATGAAGTTATTGTTTGACTTTTTTCCGCTGATTCTTTTTTTCACAGCGTACAAAATCTATGGCATCTACGTTGCGACTGCTGCTGCCATCGCGGCTTCGCTGCTGCAAGTCGGCTGGCACTGGTTTCGCCATCGCCGTTTTGAAACTACTCACGTAGTGACCCTGCTGGTCATTGCCGTTTTCGGTGGCTTGACCTTGGCGTTTCGGGACGACACATTTATCAAGTGGAAGCCAACCATCGTCAATTGGCTGTTTGCAGCGATCGTCCTCGGCAGCCAGGTCAGTGGCCGGCGCACCGTGCTCGAACACCTGCTGGGCGGACAACTGGAACTGCCCGGCCCGATCTGGAAGAAAGTGAATCTCAGTTGGGGGCTTTTTTTCCTGGCCACTGGACTGCTCAACCTGTACGTTGCTTTCTACTTCCGGTTGGGCCTGGACGAGCAGGTGCGCACCGACTTCTGGGTCAACTTCAAGGTCTTTGGTCTGATGGGCCTAACCCTGGCTTTTACTGTCGTCCAGATGCTGCTGATTGCCCGCCACATCGTTACTCCTGATGAGGACAAGGCCTGATGCGCTATGCCATTATTAGAAATGACGTCGCCGACCCCTTGAGGAACGCCTGATGACCCAATCCGCCTACTTTGCGCGACTTTTTAAAAAGGCCCCGTCATGAACCGCGTGGCGGACATCACCGAACGGCTGCGCACAGCCTTCTCGACAGAAACAATCGAAATCGAAGATCAGAGCCACTTGCATGCCGGTCATGCTGGCGCCGCCGGTGGCGGCGGTCACTATAACGTGACTATCGTATCTGAGCGCTTCGTTGATCTCGACACGCTGGCCCGCCATCGCCTGGTCTACCAGGCAGTCGAAGAACTGATGCACTCCGATATCCACGCCCTCAGCATCCGCGCCTATACCCCTGAGGAGATCTGATTCCCCGAGATGCACTCTCGATTACACCTATCCGTTCTAACTCGCTCAAACGCGCTCGGGACCCCCGCGGCGGCTACGTGACTTTTTCCCACAGACTGTTAAGGAGCGCTTACCGTAACCGTGTGANCTTAGCCTCCTCCTGAAGCGGTATTGAAACTTCTTCAAATCCAGGGGCTTTGGTTCTCGNTTGTTTCTTGATCGATATCAATTGCCTGAGAAATCCCATAGATCTATATTAGGGAATACTCATCGTTGATGAAGAACAATTTGGCCCCGTGTTACCACTCATCAAATGTTCAGATATTGATGACGTGATCAACGCTGCCAATAATTCCTTAAATGTCCTCGGCGGTTCAGCCTGGATTAATAAACTTGGCGCCATCCAGCCAAATGCACCGTTCGCTGGCGTTAAATCCTCGGTTTTCGCGTTGGATAAGGTAAGGAAGGTCTACAAAAATATACTGATATACAGGTGGTGTTCAACTAATGGAAAATTTTGATTACATAGTTGTAGGCGGGGGGTCTTCTGGTTGTGTTGCGGCCTCTCGCCTGTCCGAAGACCCAGGCGTTCGCGTTCTTTTACTCGAAAGCGGGCGAAACGACACCAGCAAATGGATCCATATTCCGGCTACGTTTTTCAAAATTTTGGAAAAAGGAGTGGATTCCACCGCCTATGTTGGCGAGCCCTCTGAGGCGTTGAACAATCGCCCCGCAATTGTGCCGCAAGGCCATGTTATTGGTGGCGGAAGTTCGGTTAACGCTATGATTTATATTCGAGGGCAAAGTCAGGATTACGACAGCTGGGGACAAATGGGTGTTAAAGGGTGGTCATTTGAAGAAGTTCTGCCGGTATTTCGCTCTCTTGAAAACAACATGCGCCATAGTGACGAATTTCACGGCACGGAAGGTGAGTTGGTCGTTTCGGAGAAGGGCTACGGCCATCCTTTAAGTTGGGCATTTATTCGGGCGGCGCAAGAAGTTGGCATTCCATACAATGAAGATTTTAATGGCGCCGAACAGGCAGGAGTTGGCTTCTATCAAAGCACCACGAGTGAAAACCGCCGGTGGAGTGCGGCTCAAGCATTTTTGCGTAAAGCCGAAAAACGACCAAATCTACAAATCCTGACCAATCGGCGAGTCGCGAAAATAATCTTTGCCGGTAAGCGGGCATCCGGCGTCATTTTGGAAGATGGCGCCAGCTACACCTGCACCGGTGAAGTGGTTATGTGTGCTGGCGCTATTGAGACTCCTCGCCTATTGCAGTTATCCGGTATTGGGAAAGCCGCCGAATTAATAGAACATGGCATTGATGTTGTGAGTGATTTGCCAGGTGTTGGTGAAAATTACCAAGATCATCTGGAAAGCACGGTTCAAGGAGAAACTCATGAACCTATTTCAATGTATAAAGAAGACAAGGGTTTTGCTGCGTTCAAACATATGTTGCAATATTTAACAACTCGGACCGGTCTATTAACGTCTAATGTCGTTGAATGTGGCGGCTTTGTTGACGTGTCGGATAAAGGTATCCCCGATTTACAATTTCATGTTTTGCCGTTAATGGTTGCTGGTCTGGACCGACCGGCAATTGAAGCTCACGGCATTGCCATCGGGCCAAATCTCTTGCGACCCGAATCACGCGGCACAGTTAAATTACGCTCTGCAAATTCCAAAGATTCGGCGCTATTTAATTCTGGTGCACTGACAGATCCGGCTGACGTTGAAATCTTAATGCGCGGAATTAAGAAGGGTATCGAAATCCTCGAAGCACCTTCATTAGCTAAATTAATCAAGCGACGGATGATGCCAGAACCAGGCATCGAGAATGATGATGATGCGTTTCGCGATTATGTGCGCCAGACCGCCAAAACTATATTCCATCCTTCGGGAACTTGTAAAATGGGCAGCGATACCGATAAGATGGCGGTACTCGACAGCGAATTGCGGGTAAGAGGCGTTCAGGGTCTTCGCGTAGCTGATGCCTCGGCTATGCCAAGTCTCACTAGCGGCAACACAAATGCTCCGACGATGATGATTGCGGAGCGCTGTACTCGCTTTATGCTGGGGAATGAGGCCGTCGGAGCGTAAATTTCACTTATTATATTGTTCAACAAAGGAGGATTTAATGAAAATGAAAACTTTGCCCGTAGCCTTACTCGCACTGGTGGTTTTTGCCTTTACAGGGCAGTCACATGCTGCGACAAAATGTGGTGCGAATACGGGAGTTACCGCTAAAGGCAAACCAATTATTGTTGGTGGGATTCATGGTAATGCGCCTCCGGGCGATTTTTCCGCGTCTACCGATGCGGCGAAAGCTTATTTTGATTGTGTGAACGCCAACGGTGGCATTCACGGTCGACCTATTGATTACCGAATCGAAAATGATCAGTGGAACCCGGAGCTTGCGGCACAAGCCGCTTCTAAGTTGGTTATAGATGCTGGCGCGGTCGCTTTGGTCGCCAATGGATCTTTCATTGAAATGGCTGTAAATGCCGGGACTTATAAAAAAGCAAATATCATGTCGATGGCTGCAGCTTGTGCAATCTCAGAATGTTTCGAAAGCTCAAACATTGTTTCGACAAACCAGGGCCCATTACCGTCTAACCTCGGTGCAACGCAATATGCTCAAGAAGAGCTTGGGTCAAAAAATGTCGGCTGCATTGGGTTGAACATTCCAAACAATGGCCCATGGTCGTGCAAAGCAAGTATCGATTTAATGAAAGCACGTGGTGGCTCAGGCTCAATGGCGCTTCTCAATCCCGGCGCACCGGACGTGAACTCCGCTTTGCTTGAAATTATTTCTAACGGTGCTGACACCATCTTGATGAATTTGCCTGCTGGTCTCGCAATAGCGGTTTTAAAAGCTGCCGAAGAGCAAGATTTGCGTGACCAATATGTATGGATTGCGCCAACGCCCCTTTATGATTTATCTGTGCCTAAGGCACTTGGCAAATATTGGGATGGCAAGGTTTTTGTAAACGCCGAATTGGCCCCATTCCAAATTGGTGGACCTGACGCAAAAAACTGGAAGGCGGTAATGGATGCTTATGCCAAACCGGAAGATCCTCGCGATACATTCGCTCAGTCCGGTTATTTGTCGGCTACCTTTTTCGTAAAAATGATGTTAGCTATGAATCCTAAAGATATTGATAATCGCGCCAAAGTAACCCAAGCAATTAAAAATATTTCCGGCTATAGATCAGATTTGATGTGCGGGCCCTATTATGTTGGCGATTCAGATTTCCACATGCCAAACCATGCTGGTTACATGGTGCAAATTATTAATGGTGGATTTAAGATTGTGCGTGAATGCTATGAATTTGACAGCGCATACTTCAAACCACATATAGCAATTGAAAAGAAGCTTGGCTTGCGCTGATCCCATTTTCAACTCACATTTAACGCCCGCTGAGATCTCAGCGGGCGTTTGTTTTAAGCAACAGGCGATGTTTTGATGCGAAATTTAAAACATCTGAACTGGATGATATATCTGATCGCGATGGTCGCGATTGTCCTTTTCTTGGGGTCGGGTAAACCCATCAAAATTGTTGGATTGTTTTTTGTATCCGGCTTGGCAATCGGCTCACTTTATGCGCTTGGCGGCATTGGTATAGTAGTCCTATACCGGGCCACCGGGGTCTTGAATTTTGCCAATGGCGCCGCCGGCGCTGCTGGCGTCATGTTAGCCTGGCAATTCGCCGATTGGGGTATTTGGGGGCCTTTTACTTGGCTTGTCGCTATATTTGTCGCACTCATTATTTCCTTAGTCTATGGCCGATTAATTGCGCCCCTTTTGGCTTGGCGTGAGCCGGTAGTGAAAGCCGTGGCTACGCTTGGTTTTGCCCTGATTATTCTGGGGATAGTCAGCTTTATCTGGGAGGACGACCCTCGAAAATTCGCATTACCGTCTGACAAAATTGGGGTGTATATTTTAGGTTTGCGGGTGACTGTGACCAGGTTGATCGCTTTTGCTGCCTCGATCTGTATCGTCATCGGGATTTATTTTTATCTTTATCACACCAAAGTTGGTTTACAAATGCGGTCGCTCGCCAATGACCGCGATTTATCGGCGCTCTTAGGAATACCGATTTTAAAAGTTGAAACAATCGCCTGGGGTATTTCAGGAGTAATCGCTGGTTTTACAGGTCTAATGTTTGGCGATCTCATTCGATTGGAACCTTTTGTGATCACGTTTATGGTTATTCCATCTATTGCCGCTGCGGTCTGCGGTCGGCTCGATAATTTAATACTGGTGCTAATTGGCGGCCTGTCGATGGGAGTGATTGAATCGCTACTTACTTTATCTCAGGTTTTTAAAGGTGTGCGACCAATAGCTCCTTTTGTTATTGCCGCAGTTGTTTTGTTGTGGTATCAACGCGGTCGTCGACTAACGTTTAGTGGGACGGATTAGTCGATGGATAGCGGTCTTTTTCGCACCACACCATCCGGCCGTGCTGGTTTACTCTTTGCGCTTTTTGCATTCTTTGTGTTGCCAGCTGTTGTCGGAGGGCAATGGCTAAAGATTTTCACCTCAACCGGCTGTTTTGTTTTAGCCATCTCGGGTGTTGCATTTATGTATGCCCGCTTAGGCATGGTCAGTTTAACCCAAGTAGGTTTGATGGGTGTTGGCGGCTGGGTAGTGCTGCGTTTAAACCATGCATTCGATTTACCGTTTGAGCTCAATTTTCTTGCTGCCGGAGTCATAACTTCTGGGTTCGGTATGATCCTGGCATTACCTGCACTTCGATTGCGCGGACTTTATCTTGCACTTGTTACGTTGATGGCGGCCGGTGGGTTTGAGATAATTTTTGGCACATTTCAGTTCCCCAATGGCGGGGAGGGATTCTGGGGTGTGAAAAGTTCATTCAGCGCTGAATTTAGACGTCCGGCTATTGCGCAATCTGATGAAGCTTACATGCGATATACGATTTTCGTGTGCGCTCTTGGGATATTACTGATCGAATTTCATCGTCGTTTGGCACCGGGCCGCGCCTGGGCATTGATTAAACGATCAGAAGCGGCGGCAATGTCGGCTGGGGTAAATGTCACACTATACAAAACCTGGGCTTTTGGGATAGCTGGGCTGTTAGCCGGAATCTCAGGCGCGTTGCTTGCAGGCAGTTTGGGATTACTTTCGGGCAGCACCTTTCGCGCCAGTGAAAGCATTATGGTATTTGCTTTAGCAATCGTAGGGGGCGTAAATTATTGGTTGGGTGCAATCGTAGCAGCAACTTTGTTTCGCATCTTACCAGCTTTGTTAAATGATTGGGGGCTTGATGCAGATCTGTCCTTTGTTATTTTCGGCGCGGGATTGCTTCATGCAGTGATCTATGCGCCAAATGGTATTGCCGGACAACTCATGGAATTGGGGTCTGTCGTCGGAAATAAAATTGAACCAGTCTTCGGCCGTCTGCGGATTCAGAATTCGGCGGCAAAAGAAAAAACCGAGCTGTCTGCTTCGATAGAAATTTCCGACGTTTCGGTTCATTTTGGCGGCGTCGTGGCGTTGGACAATATAAGCGCCAGTTTCACCAAGCAGGTCAGCGGTATCATCGGGCCGAATGGAGCGGGTAAAACCACATTGATGAATGTCTTTTCGGGGTTTGTATCGCCTGAAGGTGGCTCTATCGGTATAGATGGTCAGATTCTGACGAAGTTAGCGCCGCATAAAAGAGAGCATTGGGGACTACGGCGATCTTTTCAACGCGAAGAAATTGCCGACGATTTAACTGTTTTTGACAACGTCCTGGCGCAGCTCGACGGTATGGGACTCAACCCATCGCAGAACGCGAGTGATGTTGCCCATGCTTTGGACATCGTTGGCATGAGCGAACATTCCTGGCGGCCCGCCGTTGAATTAAACAATTTTGAACGACGCTTAACGGACGTTGCCAAATGCCTTGTTGGCAGCCCTAAAGTCATTATGTTTGATGAGCCCGCAGCGGGCCTTTCGTCAGAGGAAACAGATAAATTAGGTGAGTTAATCCTTTCGATTGATAAGCACACTGGTGCAAAAACCCTTGTCATCGATCATGACGTTGATTTGATTGCAAAAATTTGTGAAGAGACTTTGGTTCTCGATTTTGGCGAACGCATCGCATTTGGGAAAACTTCTGAAATACTGTCCGATCCAAAAGTACGGGCTGCCTATCTTGGTGTGGAAGAAAGTTAAAAGCATGTCTCTGACTATCAATGATCTAACAGTACTAATTGCGACCAAACCCGTCGTTAAAGATGTTAGCCTATCGGTTGCGCCGGGTAAGGTAACGGCAATCATCGGTGCAAATGGAGCAGGAAAATCTGAACTGGTATTAGCTGCCGCCGGTATGTTGCATGTGAGCAAGGGCTTTGTCCACGTTGACGGCCAAGATATCACCAATGAAAAGCCAGAGGCTATTCGCCACGCTGGCGTGGCCGCAGTTCCAGAAGGCCACCGTATATTACCCAACCTTTCCGTTGATGATAATCTGCGCGCTGCAGGCAGCATGTTGGCCACAGGTTTGGTTGAAACATTGGATAAAACCTATACGATATTCCCTGAGCTAGCCAAACGTAAGAGCCAAATCGCCGGTACTTTATCCGGTGGGCAGCAACAAATGGTGGCCCTTAGTCACGCTCTAGTGTCTCAGCCCAAATATGTGCTGTTGGATGAAATGTCTCTGGGTCTGGCCCCATTGATTGTCAAACGCCTCATGGGGGTCGCAAAAGATATGGCGACTGCAGGCACTGGAATTATTTTGATCGAACAATTTACCGAGTTGGCGCTTGATCTCGCGGATTACGTTTGCGTGTTAAACGACGGCGAAATGCATTTTTCCGGAGTGCCATCTCTGCTGCAATCCCATCCTGAAATTCTTAAAGAAGCCTATTTTGGCAGCTAGAGCATTTCCGAATTATTCTGGCGCATAACTGGGTACATACATCTCCGCCAGAGGGTATGAGTGGTAAATCTCATATTGGGACCTTTCTCAAGGTACCGCCGTTTGGTTCGAGAAGTCTTGAGGTTTGGAAATATATAACGACAACAGTCGTAACCAATAAAGGCGAAAAACAAATACTCCCCGGTGCCTGTAACCATCACGGCGAACCGCTGCCGCGATGGTGTGAGCACAGCATAAGAGCTGTACCGTTGGCTTTTGTTGGTCCGTCAAACCACCTGTGCCACTCAGCCGGTGGCGGCCAGCTTTGGGGTAAAGCCCTGATCTTGATTTTGTGTTTGAGGTGATCGAGGATCTTGTCGATCACCAGCGGACCCTCGACGGGTGGCGATGACTTTCATGGCCCCGCTGCAGGCACTGCAGGTCTCGATGTCGATCCTGAGCCCTCCCCATCTGTCCCTAGAATGGATACTGCTGTTTTGGATCTTCAATCGTTACCCAGCGTATAGATGTAAACGCCTCGATAGCTGCCTTGCCCCCAAAGCGACCATAGCCTGAATCTTTCACGCCGCCAAAGGGCATTTGAGCTTCATCACCAACGGTTGGGCCATTAATATGGCAAATCCCGCTTTCGATCTGATTTGCAACGGATAAGGCACGGTTGATGTCCTGGCTGTAAACAGCTGCCGAAAGGCCATAGGCGGTGTCATTTGCAACATGTATGGCTTCTGCATCGTTTTTAACCCGAATAATCGGCTTAACAGGTCCAAAACTCTCTTCCGCATAAATGCGCATCTTGGATGTCACATCATCAATCAATGTTGCTTTTACAATTGAGCCATCGCGGCTGCCACCAGCGACAACCCTGCCGCCCCTTGCTGTTGCGTCCTCAATCAGTGCATCCATCTTTTCCGCAGCTTCGAGGTTAACAAGTGAGCCCAGAACAACTTTATCCCTCGGATTGCCTGCAGGCAGCGCATTGGTCTTGGCAGCCAGAGCCTCTACAAAACGATCGGCGATGCCCTCATGCACAATCAACCGCTCTGTCGACATACATATTTGCCCCT
Source organism: Acidiferrobacteraceae bacterium (assembly GCA_002729195.1). Classification (GTDB taxonomy): domain Bacteria; phylum Pseudomonadota; class Gammaproteobacteria; order Arenicellales; family UBA868; genus UBA12578. The sequence continues at coordinate 4,324 of PBTT01000071.1, read as the reverse complement.
GGTTCATGAAGGCCCCGAAGGCTGCGCCATTAACGGCTCCTTCAAGGTCGGCGTCATCAAGAATAATCATGGGGGCTTTGCCGCCGAGCTCAAGAAGTACTGGTTTGAGTATCTTGGCGGCATTCAATGCAATAATGCGGCCCACGGCCGTTGAACCTGTAAAGTTGATATGACGCACCGCAGGAGCAGCAATCAATGTTGAGACAACATCCGCTGCGTCTTCAGGCGCATTGGTGATCACATTCACCACTCCACTCGGCAACCCGGCTTCCTGAAAAGCCTCACCTATTGCCAAATGTGTTGCTGGGCAGAGCTCTGAGGCCTTGAGGATAACTGAATTCCCACAGGCTAGCGCCATCGCGATAGCGCGAACGCCAAGAATTACTGGAGCATTCCAAGGTGCAATGCCCAGGCAGACGCCAAGAGGCTTGCGCTGAGCCATCGCCAGTGAGCCCGGTTTGTTGGCCGGAATGACTTCTCCAGTGATCTGGGTTGTCATTGACGCTGCTTCGCGCAGCATGCCAGCGGCCAACATACAATTGAAGCCGGCCCAAGGACCAGTTGCGCCTGTTTCGGTAATCATTTTGCCGATAAATTCTTCGGTTTTGGCTTCTAGTGCATCCGCTGCTTTGAGCAGAAATGTTCGCTTTTGTCCAGGGCCTGTCGCAGACCAAGCCGGAAAAGCCGCCGCAGCTGCTTCAACTGCCTTTAGAGCATCTTCTTTGGAAGAAGCCGCTGCCGTGCTGGCTATCTGGCCGGTTACTGGATCAAAACGATCATAGGTTCGTCCATCAGTCGCTGCGACCGCTTGTCCGTCTATCAATAGCTGAACATTCATGTTTTATCTCCTTTAGAATTCCATTACTTCGGCCATGACAGAGGCCTCAAGACCGCCGTCACAAGCCAGGTTGGTTCCATTTACCCAGCGTGATGCATCGGAGGCCAAGAACAGAATTGGAGGCGCAATGTCATGAGCCGTTCCTGCACGCCCAACCCGGTTGATGTCACTATTAACTCTCTCATCTCCCAATACCTCGCGGAACTGTTTGAGGATCGGGGTTTCTACAGGGCCAGGACTGACAGCATTGATGCGGATATTTTTGTCCTTGAAAATTGGATCTTGCGAGGCTTGATATGTCCAGAGTAGAAGAAGCTCTTTTGAGTCCGGATAAGAAGTCTCGTTTTGTATATTGTGATCGTCACAGAATTTATCGATATTCGTCGGAAAATCGCTCACTGCCAAAGCTTTTTTCGCTCGCTCAAGGTTTGCCCGCCAACCGAAACCCGCAATAGACGCAACATTGATTACCGATCCACATTGATTAATTTTGGAAGCAAGGCCAAGGCTCAATGCCCGAAGAGCAAAAAAATTTACCGCAATAGTTGCAACTCGCCCACTCGTGCCGGAAAGGCCTGCTACATTGGCCAAGGCATCAATTCCTGCCGGCAGCGCTTCAATGAGGTCATTAACGCCTTTTTGCGAACCAAGATCAGCTTCAATAAAATGACCAACACGCTGCTCCGGAATATTGCGATCTACCGAAAAAACTGTTGCGCCCATCGCTTGAGCGAGTTCTGCCGTTCGTTGTCCTATACCTGATGCGGCCCCTGTGACAACAATATTTTTCCCAGTAAGCATGTCAGCTTCTCCCTTTATTCGACTGAATATGATAGCCGGTTGGAATCGTCTCTTCCAGGATCTCGGCGGCCCGGAATACGTCCATATACGAATGATAGAGTGGGGTAAAGCCAAAACGGATGATATCGGGTGGACGAAAATCGCCGATAACACCGCGCACACTCAATGCCTTAATCAGCGAGCAACCATAGTCATAACGAAATGACACCTGGCTGCCGCGAGCGTCCGCGTTGCGCGGGCTTGCCAGTTGCAACTCCGCACAACGTGCCTCGACTTCCGAGATAAATAACTCACAAAGAGCGACAGATTTCTGCCTGATGTCGAGCATGTCAACATCGGCATAAACGTCCAGCGCACAGTCCAACGCAGAAAGTGAAAGCACCGGAGGCGTGCCTACGCGCATGCACTCAATACCAGCCGCTGGGCGGTACTCGAGATCAAAGTCGAACGGCGCTTGGTGCCCCATCCAGCCCGAGAGCGGCGGCATCACTTTGTTCTGGTGCTCCGGTGCAATGTAGAGAAAGGCGGGTGCACCAGGACCGCCATTTAAGTACTTGTAACCACATCCCACTGCAAAATCGACTTTTGCTGCGGTAAGGTCGACTGGAAATGCACCAGTCGAATGGGCCAGGTCCCACAGCGTGAGCGCTCCCGCATCATGGGCAGAGCCGGTCAATCGTGCCATGTCGTGCTTAAAACCGGTCTTGTAATCGACTTCGGTCAACATCAATACCGCAACTGATTTATCAATTGCATTCTCGATCTTGTCAGGCTCGACCAGTTTTAATTCGTGATTACGCTCTAGCAGATCACGTAACCCTTGCGCTATATGGAGATCAGTCGGAAAGTTGCCACTGTCTGAAAGAATTACTTTGCGCCGAGGGCGCAGCGCCAATGCGGCTGCCAATAACTTAAAGAGATTGACGGAAGTGGAGTCGGCAACAATAACGGTACCGGGCTGCGCCCCAATCAAATGGCCAATTTTGTTGCCTACCCGAGATGGAAGGTCCATCCAACCGTGCTCGCTCCAGCCGCGGATGAGGCTGTCGCCCCATTGCTGGGTAACGACCGTGTCCATTAGCGCAGGAACCGCTTTTGGCAACACGCCCAGCGAGTTGCCGTCGAGATAAATCACATCTTCAGAAATCTCGAACGCAGAACGTTTCTCCCGCAGTGGGTCATCGCGGTCAAGTGCCGTAATTTCCTCCAGCGTCCGGCGCTTCATCAAGTTACCTTACCAGATGAGAAGAACAGTCAACTTAAGCGTAGCAATCAAGCAAGCGCTACACAAGGATGCGCTGGGAATCCGAGCATCCGCTATTGGGTCGATGGCAGTCTCGAGTGCTTGTTTGTTTACTTACCACAGCGTTTTAACAAAAGGCTCTTGTCTAGCTTCAAAAACTTCCATTGCCGAGCGTTGCCAGTTCGGCAGATGGGTGCACCTCCCCTACTCTCTGCCCAGCAAAGTTATTCACTGGCGACACTGCGAGGTCCGAAATCTCGGCACGGCATGGGGCGTCGAGCCCTGCAAAACGGGCCAATGCCCAGCCCATCGCACACTCCGCTGCCCGCTGCGCGCCATCGTCTACTTTAATGGCGATGCCGATACCGGCCGCGGGCACGGCACCACAGTAAACACCTTCGGCCCCAGTCTTGACGATAAAAGCGCCCCCACCTGATTTTATGGCCCGCGTGCACCAGCGGCCGGTACCGGCGACCATGAACGGTTGTTCGACCATGGCCTGGTAGATCGCCAGTGTTGCCGCCCGGCGCTGCTTGGCCAGCCCTTTGCCGTTGGCAAAACGCGCAAAGGCTAGCGCTACTGATTTCAACGGCATACCTGCGACCGGTATGCCACAGCCATCAATTCCCGCCGGGGCATCGAGCAGCGAGACCCCGCCCAACTCGCTGACAATCTCCATTGCCCGCTGCTGCACCAGATGTTCGTGCCGGGTATAGCCTTTAACCGGTTCCCCGCAGTGTACTGCGGTGGTCATGAAGCCCGCGTGCTTACCTGAGCAGTTATTGTGGATGGGGCCAGGCTTGCAGCCCATTTTTGCCAACTCGTCACGGTCCGTTGTCCGGCGTGGCGGATGCGCCCCGCACTCAAACTGGCTCTCAACGAGGCCTACTCGGCCTAACCAGGTTCGCAACGCCTCGATGTGCTGTGGTTCGCTGTTGTGTGAGGCACAGGCGAGTGCCAGTTCCACGACGCCAAGGCCGAAAGCTTTCGCAGCACCGCTTTCTACCAGCGCCAGTGCTTGCAGGGGCTTAATGGCAGAACGCGGATAGATTAAACGTTCTGTATTGCCAATTGCGGCAACGATCTGACCATCGACCTTGATCACAGCAATGGCGCCGCGATGGCGACTTTCTACCATGGCTCCCCGGGTGACCTCTGCCAAGATGGGATTTGCAGTCATTGCTTCGGCTTCCTTTGCCTGCTCGGCATCCGTATCCTACTCGGTCACCAGATTCGAGCAGGTAGCATATATACTATCGCCCCGCATCGACCTCGGCCATGGGAGCCACACTAATCGACTCCGTGCGTCACCCGGATCCACCCGTTCTCGAGACCCCGTTGCACGATCTGCATCTGGAACTCGGTGCTCGAATGGTGCCCTTTGCCGGTTATCGCATGCCACTCAATTACGCTGATGGGATTATCAGTGAGCACTGCCAGGT
>PBTT01000070.1 GCA_002729195.1 Acidiferrobacteraceae bacterium | reverse complement strand
CGCGGCAGACGGCTCAGTGAGCTTCACCGCGCCGGCTGGCAAAGTGCTCTATTTCCACCTGCTTGACGAGGACTTCAACGAGGTGCAACGCATGCGCAGTGTGGTCCAACTTCAGCCGGGCGAACAACGCAGTTGCGTCGGTTGCCACAACGCCCGCCACGCCACACCTTTGAGGCACACTGGCCAGGCACTGGCCAAGACCGTGCAGACACTTACACCGCCGCCGTGGGGCGCGGTGCCCTTCGATTACGAACGGATCGTCCAGCCCGTTCTGGACGCAAACTGCGTCCACTGCCATGATACCAAGTCGGAGTCGAAATTCGATCTGCGAGGCATCCGCGACACCCACCGCGTACCCGCTTCCTACCGCTCCCTGATCACGGGGGGATGGGTGCACTATTTCGACTGGCACTACGGTTCGCGACATTTTAAGGCCGAACCCCTCTCGTTCGGCACGTCCCAGAGCCGCCTTTTCAAGATTCTGGGCGATAAACAGCACGAGAGAGTTACCCTCAAGTCGGAGGAATTACGCGTGCTCAAGGGCTGGGTCGACCTGAACTGTCCCCTTTGGCCGGACTATCGCTTCCGGAAAGACCGTTCGCTTTAGCGATTCGCCCCACGCATCATTACGAAATGCATTCTCGCACAATCCTCCTTTCCCTGCTTCTTCTACTCACCACGGCAATACCTCGCTTCCACGCCGCAGCCAAACCAACAACCCTTGAAACCTCTTCGGTTCAGTTCCAGATCTGGCCGGACAACGGCAGCTACACAATCGTCGACAAGCAAGCCAATGCCTCCTGGCATTCCAATCCCTTCGAACCCCGCTTCGGCGTAGTCCGGGCGGGAGGCAAATCACTGAGTCTCGCCCAATGTGAAGTTCGGCGCGCGAAGGACACTCTGGAGGCCGTCTTTCGTCCTCTGCCGGCCATGCCGAACGCCACCCTCACTGTTCACATTAAAGTACTCAAAGGCGGCAAGGCTCTGCAGTTCAGCTACCGGGCTGACAAGGCCCTGGCGGTTGAACATGTCCGCCTCCTGGAAGACGCCCTCTGGGTGACCGACACGGAGAAGGGCTACCTCCTGGTCCCGGTGCGGGAAGGAATGCTGTTGCCCGCAGACACCGGCCTGGCCTTCACCCATGACTTCGACACGTTCGCCTATGAAGGTTGCCACATGGAAATGTTAGGTATCGCAAAAAGGGGCGCGGCAGCGCTCCTCACCTGGCATGATCCCTATGTCAAAGCCCGAACCAAGAGTGTCCTACCCGCCGAGGGACGTTTCAAGGGACGGCAGGTGCTCTCTCCATCGCTTGAACTTCGTCAATCGGCCAATTCCTTCCAACTACACCTCCTAGGCAACGGGAATCACATCACCATCGCTCAGGCCTATCGAGAGATCGCCAGGGAAAAAGGTCGACTCGTCACCTGGAAGGAGAAGCTGAAGGGACACCCGGAACGCGCCAAACTCTTCGGCGCCATCAACTACAAACTCTGGAGCATCCTCACCCGACGGATGAACGACAAAAGTAACCAGGAACTATCCGTCCGTGTGAACTGGACGTTCGATGAAGCGGCTCAGATCGCCGAACACCTAAAGAACGATTTAAAGCTGGAGAAGGTTCTTTTCCTGATGGGAGGCTGGATCCATCGCGGCTACGACAATCAGCACCCGGACATTCTGCCCGCCGCGCCCGAATGCGGCGGCAACGAGGGATTGTCTGACTGTGCCCGACGCGTTCGTAAACTCGGCTACCACTTTGGCCTCCACGACAATTACCAGGACATGTACCGTGATTCCCCTTCCTGGGATGAGAGTTATCTCACGAAACACCGCGACGGCAGCCTGGCTCAAGGTGGTAAATGGGGCGGGGGTCGCGCTTATCTCACCTGTTCCCGGAAAGCGGTCGAACTGGCCAGGCGCCCGCAAAACCTGCCGGCCGTAAAAGAACTCGTCGGCGACTGCGCCTATTTCATCGACACAACCTTTGCCGCCGGATTAACGGAGTGCTTCGATCCGAAACACCGGCTCACTCGATGGGATGATATGAGATGGAAACAGGCCATCTCGGATTACGCCCGCGAACTGTTCGGCATGTTCGGAAGCGAATGTGGACGGGAATGGGCCATCCCGCACAGCGATTTCTTCGAAGGACTGACCGGGGTGAGCGGTCAACACTATCACAATGCCAATCTAATGACGAAAGTGGGCGGAGTGGCCATTCCCCTGTTTGAGATGGTCTACCGTGACTGCATCGCCGCATATGGAAAATACGGCTATGACCCGGCCAAGGCGGCGGATTACGTGCTCCATCACATCAGCATCGGACGCCCCCTCCACTATCACAACATTCCCCAGCACCTCTACTGGAAAGAACCCGGCCCGAAGAAGCAAACCCCGATGCCGCTGCGCCCTGCTATCGCAGACTTGAAACAAACGGCGCCCGACCGGTTCAGCGTCACCTACCAATGGTCGGTCAAGGAGACACCTCCGACCAACTGGCGTGTCTTCGTTCATTTCACCGATCAAGCAGGCAACATCAAGTTTCAGAACGATCATGCCCCAACCACCCGTTGGCAACCCGGCGAAGTCCGGCAGGGACCGTTCGAGGTCATAGTCCCGACAGGGTTGACCGGCATATTCGAGATTCGCATGGGACTCTTCCGTTCGCTCAATGGTTCCAGGGCAGCTCTGGAAGGTCCGCTGGACGGGGAAAGCCGCTGCCGCGTTGGCCGAGTCAAAATCGATTCGGACAAAATTACATTCCAACCTTTGGAGCAATCACCCGTGCAGAACCAAATGGATCCCGCGGTGTTCACCCACGCTGATCAGGGGTGGGCTGAAGATCTCCATCCTCTCGACCGGTTCGTGAAGAACACCTATGAAATCCTCTCGCCACTCAACGAACTCACCTCGCAGTCAACAATGACAGAGTTCGAGTTCCTGACTTCAGACTACAAGGTGCGCCGCTCCCTTTTTGGAGAAGGTTCTGATGCCCTCGCGGTCGTAGTCAATGCCGACCACCTCCCTTATCTATACAAATCCCAATCAGGCGAGGAAATCGAGTTGCCGCCGTTCGGGTTCCTGATTGAATCCCCCGTCTTCGTGGCTTTTCATGCTCTGAACTGGAACGGACTGCACTACGACGAGCCGGCGTTCTTCACCTTGAGAAGTCTCGACGCCCAGCCCTTAAGCCGATCAAAGCGGATTCGTGTTTACCACGGCTTCGGTGACACCCGCCTGAAACTGAAGGGCACCATGCGCAATGTGGCCAAAGAAATAATGATTGAGGGGCCTTAACAATGTTCTTGAGGTAATCGGAGACAGAAGAATGAGTGACACGATCGAGCAGACACTTCAGGCATCAATTTCTGATCCGTCGACGTTCTGGGCGAAGGCGGCGGAGGCGATCGATTGGGAACGGCGTTGGGACACTGTCCTGGACAATTCGAATGCGCCTTTTTATCGCTGGTTCACCGGAGGCAGGCTGAACACCTGCTACAATGCCTTGGACAGGCACGTCGAAGGCGGACGGGCGGATCAGGTTGCATTGATCCACGACAGTCCGGTGACCGGCACCGTGTCTCGCTTCACCTACCGGGAGTTGCGCGACGCCACCGCGGAGTTTGCCGGTGCGTTGCGCAGACAGGGTGTGGACCATGGTGACCGCGTGATTATCTATATGCCGATGATTCCGCAGGCGGTGATCGCGATGCTGGCCTGCTCACGCCTCGGGGCTGTGCATTCGGTTGTCTTCGGCGGCTTTGCAGCAAACGAATTGGCTGCCCGTATCGATGACGCGCTGCCCAAGGTCGTCATTGCCGCAACCTGTGGAATAGAGCCAAAGGGGGTGGTCTGCTACAAGAGCCTGCTCGACAACGCGCTTGACCTATCCATCCACAAGCCCGATTGCTGCATTGTCTTTTCGCGTCCGCAGATCAAAACGAAGCTGGTTGCCGGACGCGACATTGAGTGGGATGAAGCGCTGGCCGGGGTTGAACCGGCGGAATGTGTGTCGGTTTCCGCAACCGACCCGTTGTACATTCTCTACACATCGGGAACGACAGGGCAGCCCAAAGGCGTGGTTCGCGACAACGGCGGTCACGCCGTGGCACTGCGGTGGTCGATGGAGAACATCTACGGCGTCAAACCGGGGGAAGTCTATTGGGCCGCCTCCGACATTGGCTGGGTGGTGGGGCATTCGTATATCGTCTATGCACCATTGCTGAGCGGCAACACCACTGTGCTTTTCGAAGGCAAACCGGTGGGAACTCCAGATGCGGGTACGTTCTGGCGCGTTGTTGCCGACCACAAGGTGCAGGTGCTGTTTACCGCTCCAACAGCGATCCGTGCGATCAAGAAAGAGGATCCCCAGGGAACCTGTGTTGAACCTTACGACCTGTCCGGACTTCGGGCCTTGTTCCTCGCGGGTGAGCGTTGCGACCCGGATACGCTGGCATGGTCCGAACGAACCCTGGGCGTGCCGGTGATCGATCACTGGTGGCAAACGGAAACCGGCTGGCCAATGGCCTCGAATTGCCTCGGCATCGAACAGTTGCCGATTAAGCCGGGGTCACCAACCCGCGCCGTGCCAGGCTACGATATTCGCGTGCTGGCCGATGACGGCAAGAACGTGCCCACCGGCCAGATCGGTGCGATCGTCGTCAAACTGCCAATGCCTCCAGGGACACTGACAACCTTCTGGCAGGCAGATCAACGCTATGTCGATGCCTGCCTCAGTCAATTCGACGGTTTTTATCTCACGGGCGACGCCGGGTTCAAGGATGCGGATGATTACCTCTGGATCATGAGCCGCATCGACGATGTGATCAATGTCGCCGGACACCGGCTTTCGACCGGGGCAATGGAGGAAGTGCTGACCGCACATCCGGATGTGGCTGAGTGCGCTGTCATTGGCGTGAAAGACAACCTGAAAGGTGAGTTGCCGCTGGGATTGGTCGTGTTGAACTCAGGCGTGAACCGGAAAGACGATGAGCTGGCCGGAGAACTGACACGTCTCATGCGCGAGAAGATCGGACCGGTAGCCGGGTTTAAACTGGTTGCGGCCGTTGAGCGTCTGCCAAAGACACGATCAGGCAAGATTTTCCGGGGCATCATGAAGAAGATTGCTGACGGCGTGCAGTGGAAGATGCCCGCAACGATTGATGATCCCGCGATTCTGGATGAGATCAGTTCTGCCCTGGGATCCCTGGGTTATCCCAAGACTCCCTCGTCGACCGCTTGAAGCTGCCGGTCAAGAATTCGGCCCGGGGGGCCGGCGGTAGTTTTAATCGCCCCCATGCGGTAAACCGCTGAACGGCGTGACAATCAGTTGCAAGCTTGATGCAAGTCAAGTCGCCGCAGACCGGACAGGGTAAGGCTCCCCGATTGTGAGTTCGGTTCCAGACAATTCACGCGAGAATGGCTTTTCGAATCACAGAACCGGGACTGCCCATGAAAGGCTCGTGAGATTATTTTTCAGCCTGTTGTTGTTTTTCCCGGGTTTGTTTGCTCTCCGGGCTGAACAGGCCAGTGTTCCCGCCCACGCGCTCTCTGTGCGCTCACCCAATGTGGCCCCCGAATACGCCGCCTTCGACAATCTTACCCTTTGCGAGGGAAAGAACGGATTCATGGAATGGACGGTCCATGTTCAAGGTGGGCTTTACTCGGTCCATTTCTACTACTGCTCGGGGGAACAACGCCCCTGCCAATTGAGCATCAACGGAAAGGACCATCCGGACAAGGTGCTCAACAAATCCACTGGCGGCTTCTTCACCCCCGATCTTCGGTGGCAAACTTATGGCCCGCTAGAACTGAACCACGGCCGGAACACCATCCGCATTACCAGCGCCGGATTCATGCCTCATCTGAAAGGATTAACGGTCTCCACGAGCCAATCGCCACCGAAGAAGAATCCCTTTCGTGATCCCACGGCAGAATCCCGGGAACGACTGGCCGAACTGAACATAGCCGGAACGCGAAAGGCGATTTCCTACCTTGGAGAACGCTATGACTATCCTGAACACCAGGACTACCTGGAGCGCCTAACCATGCTGGAAGGCAAGTTGAAGACCCTGCACCAGGCTGCCGAGGAGATTGAGCGTTTGAAGACTGAAGCCCTGGTCACCAATAATCCGCTGATACGGTTCAACAAACTGCTGTTTGTCAAACGCTACACCTACCAATCCAATCACTACTACACCGATTTCATCAATGGTTGTAAACACTTTGGCGGGAACCTGTGTGTCTTGTCATTGGCGGATGGAACGGTGACTGAACTTGCGCCCGAGTTGAACGGTGGGATCTTCGGACGCGTTGACCTGTCGTTCGACGGCAAGCGGGCGGTCTTTGGTTACAAACCGAAGGTGGGACGAGGATTTCGGATTTGGGAAGTGGGTGTGGACGGGAAAGGGCTTCACCAAATTACTTTCGATCCTCCGGATGAAGCATCGCGCATCAACAAATACAAGATTGACCAAGCCTACCAGCACCATACCGACGACATGCATCCCTGCTATCTGCCCGACGGCGGCATCTGTTTTGTCTCCACACGATGCGAGCGCGGTGTTCTCTGTGATGCGCCTGATTTGTTCACCACCACGGCGCTCTATCGGATGGATGCCGATGGGGGGAACATGGAGGTGCTTTCAAGCGGTCCTTTGAGCGAAGCATCACCCAGCATCATGAACGACGGGCGCATTCTTTATACGCGCTGGGAATATGTGGACAAGCCGGACGTGGTGATCAAATGCCTTTGGGCAGTCTACCCGGACGGAAGTGGTTCAACAGAGATATTCGGCAACAACATCACCTTTCCGGACACCATGCTGCACGGTCGGGCCATCCCGGGAATGAATAACCGTTTTGTAGTCATTGGCGCGCCGCATATGCCGCTGGGGGTCGGAACAGTCATACGTCTGGACACCCGGCAGTCCATTCGCACCCGCAATGCCATGACTTACATCACTCCAAATGTCGATGTGCGAACCGAGTACGGATACTTCCACCGGCGCAATGGTCACTGGCGCCGGGACACCAAGGGACCGCTCTACACGGATGCCTGTCCTCTTGACGACAAGTTCTACCTGGTCGTCTGCAACCCGGACCGCGAGTTTAACGATCTTGCCGGCTACGGAATCTATCTGTTGGATGAATTCGGAAACCGGGTTCCGATTCATCGCGATCCATCGATATCCTGCTGGCAGCCGCTGCCGATCCGGCCGAGGAAAGCACCACCCGTCGTGGCGTCATCGAGAGACTCCGGCAAAGCCGCGGCCCCCCTCGTCATGTCGGACGTATACATGGGATTGAACGGAGTGGAGCGCGGGAGAATCAAGTACCTCCGAGTGATGGAAACGTTGGCACGGCCCTGGGCGGCAAGGCGTTTCTGGAGCGGGGACAGCAAATATCAGCAACACGCGGTGATCAGTATGAATGGCAGCCTTCACGCCAAACGGGTGCTGGGCATCGTGCCAGTGGAAGCGGATGGTTCGGCGCATTTCACCGTCCCACCGGACCGCAACCTCTTCTTTCAGGCGTTGGACGCGGATTTCATGGAAGTGCAGCGAATGCGAACGTTTGTGAATCTGCGTCCGGGCGAATCACGCTCCTGCATTGGTTGTCACACTTCGCAACAATGGACACCGGGGAACAAGCCCCTGCTTGCCTTGCGCCATGGACCGAACAAACTGGAACCGCAACCCGGCGACAGCGGGCCACGCCCGATTCATTACGTGACTGATGTGCAACCGATCCTGGACCGGCATTGCGTCCGGTGCCATAACGCGGTGAAAGAGGAAGGGGATGTCGATTTGAGCGGTGATTTGACCACCCTGTTCAACCGTTCCTACGAGAACTTGCTCAGCAGGAACTTCGTCCAGGTGTTTCATGAAAACGAACCGAAAACCGGGGACGCCTCACCGATCGCGCCCTACACCCTGGGTTCCCACGTCAGCAAGCTTGTTCGATTGATTCGCGAGGGACATGAGGGGGTAGACCTTTCCAAGCCTGAATTCATCAAGCTGGTCACCTGGATCGACGCCAATTCTCCATACTACGGCAGCTACTTCGGACGACGCAACGTGAAGTATCGGGATCACCCCGATTTCCGACCCGTGCCCAAGTGATCTTCAGAGCAGCAAGCTGCAATCAAGGGAACGCAGGTTTGCAACCCGCAGCGGCATGAGAAGACCGAGTGGGCGAAATATTGTCAGGGCGCTATGGTGGTGTCAGAGGGATTAGTGTTAAGCCGAAAAGCAAATTCCTATCAGTTGAACAGACTCGTGATTGGTGCAATCGTGCTGGCTGGAGTGTCCGTTTTCGCGGAGACTGGCTTGGCAGACAGTAAGAAAAAGCTCGCGCTCGTGCCGCTTGCCCAAGTTCAAATCCAGGACGAATTCTGGGCACCCAGGATGAAAACGTGTCGCGAGATCACGCTGCCCTATTGCTTCAATATCTGTGAACAAACCGGCCGGATCAGCAATTTCGCCAAAGCGGCTGGACAGATGGAAGGTGCGTTTGAGGGAATCTGGTTTAACGATTCGGACGTTTACAAGGTGCTGCAGGGAGCTGCCTACGAGTTAGGCTTGAAGGCAGATCCCAAGCTGGACGAACTGACGGACGCCGTGATCGCCAAGATCGCGGCCGCTCAACAGCCCGATGGGTATCTGTATTGCTTCTTTACGATCGACAACGCCAATCAGCGTTTCAAAAACATCTACTCCAACGCGCGCCATGAGCTTTACTGCATGGGGCACATGATCGAAGCCGGGGCGGTTCATCACCGGATAACCGGCAAGCGGAACATGTTGGACGTGGCCTCGAAACTGGCGGATCACATCGATTCGGTCTTTGGACCCGGCAAGCAGATGATGGTGCCTGAACATCAAGAACTCGAACTGGCTCTGATTGAGCTCTATCGCGTCACGGACCAGACGCGGTATTTGAAGCTGGCGCAGTTCTTTATCGATCAGCGTGGTAACGTCGAGGGCCACAAGTTGTATGGGAGCTATTCGCAGGATCACGCTCCGGTTCGCCAGCAGAGCGAGATTGTGGGCCACGCTGTTCGGGCCATGTACAACTGTGTTGGGATGGCAGACCTGTACCTGGAGACCGGCGACGAGGAGTTGCTGGCAGCTTTGCACCGACTTTGGCAAAGTACGACGCATCGCAAAATGTACGTCACCGGCGGTGTCGGAGCCACAGCCCGGGGTGAGGCATTTGGGCCCGACTACGACTTGCCCAACGCCACGGGCTACTCGGAAACCTGCGCACAAATCGGACTGGCGCTTTGGGCCCACAGGATGCTGTTGATCGAACCGCATGCCGAGTATGCCGACGTGATGGAGCGGGTGCTGTACAACGGATTCCTTTCGGGCTTGAGTCTGTCAGGCACGAAGTTCTTCTACCAGAACCGGCTGGCTGCGAACGGCGACTATCGCCGCGAGCCATGGTACAGTTGTGCCTGCTGTCCGAGCAACGTGGTCCGCATCTATCCTCAGATCGGCCGGTTCGTCTACGCATTCGACGACCGCTCGGTCTACGTGAATCTGTACGCGGCAGGAAAGGCGCATTTGAAGGTGGGCGGTACGGACGTCTCATTGACGCAACAGACCACGTACCCATGGGACGGCAAGGTCCGCCTGATGATCGCACCGGAGCAAGCGACCTCCTTCGACTTGTACTTGCGAATCCCTGGCTGGTGCCGCGATGCGGAGACGCCCGGCGGACTCTATCGTACGGGCAAGGCGTCGGATGTGGCCGTGGCAATCAACGGACAAAAGCTTCAGGGCCCGACGCTGGACCGGGGTTACCTGCGACTGAACCGAAAATGGCAGGCCGGGGACACGATCGAACTGGATCTGCCGATGCCGATCGAGCGGGTTCGTGCTCATTCCAAGGTTGCGGCCGATCGAGATCGAGTCGCCTTGCAGCGAGGCCCCATCGTCTATTGTGTCGAAGCAGTGGACCATGATGCAGCCGTACACCAGATGTTCTTGCCGCCGGACGCCGAACTGGTGGCCCATCATCGGACGGACCTGCTCGGCGGAGTCACGGTCATCCGCGGCAAGGCGGCCGTGCGCATGGGCGACTCGGACGGGCGGTTGCCGGTCGATTTGCTGGCGATTCCCTACTACGCTTGGGATAACCGCGCGGGCGGCGCGATGACAGTCTGGTTGGCAGAAGATCCCGAACAGGTCCAGCCGGTCCCTCGCCCGACCATAGCAAGTAGAGCCAAGGTATCCGTCTCTCACTGCAACAGGAATGACGAACCGGCCGCACTGAACGACCAGATCGAGCCGCCCAACTCCCACGACCTGAGCATTCCACGGCACACATGGTGGAGCCACCTGGGCTCGAAGGAATGGGTGCAGTACGATCTAGACGAGCCCGCCACGGTTGACCGTGTCGAAGTCTATTGGTTTGACGACCGCGACACCGGCGGCTGCTGGGTCCCCGATTCCTGGCGGCTGCTCTATCGCGACGGCGTGACCTTCAAGCCGGTCACCGGCGCGTCGACCTACACCGCCGATGTCGACAAGTACAACCGAGTAACCTTCAACCCGGTGACGACCAATGCCCTGCGCATCGAGGTCCAGCTCCGAAAAGGCCGTTCCGGCGGGATCCTCGAATGGCGGATGGGCGAAGCAGGCAGGCACAGGAGATGAGGGACAAGATGGATACAGGGACAACCATCTGCGGGCGTCGGTATGATCTGTGTTTCGCGATCCAGCTTCTGCCAGAACTCATATTCGATCACATCTTAAAGACATAGCGCAACGCTTTGCGGGACCTAAGTTTAGCTTAACAGGGTGCATTATTGAGGAAAGCCTAATGAGGAAGATCACCTGTTCCAGTCTGTTCTTGGTTTGTTGCTGTTTTACCCAGCAGATTCAGGGAGAAGACCTCTCGCTGCATCAGACACATATCAGAAAACTGAGGGTGCAGCTCAGCAGCAGTGATGAGAAGTTGAGGTCTGCTGCTGCCGAGAAACTGGGGTTTCTGCGTGCCTATGAGGCCGCGGACGAACTCAGCAAAGCAATGGGCGACAGCTCGGTTGACGCACGGCGCAATGCCTGCCTCTCTCTCGGCTGGTGCGGGGGCCGAGAGCAGCTTCCGGTCCTGCTGAAGGCCTTGGACGATTCTGACTGGAGCGTTCGTCAGGCGGCTTGGGTGGCCTTAACCAATCTGACGGGTATGGAGTTTCCCTTCGCCTCTCACGCTGCCGAGAAGCAACGTCGACAGCAGGCGGAGGTCTGGCGTACTTGGTACAGGAATCTGCCCGACGCGGGCGTTGCGCCCAGCCAACTCTCGGGGCTACTCCAGAGTCTGTCTCCAGATCTGGCTCAGAACTGCAGCGTAAGTGCCTCTTCCACCTATAAAGGCCCCCCGACTGTTTTAACTGATGGTTCCGCTGCTTTCTGGCAGACGAAACAGGTCGATTTTCCCCAACACTGCACCGTTGACTTGGGCAGTCTGAAATCCATTTCATCCGTCAGCGTTGAACAATACGGCAAAGGCTTCTGCATGACCGACTGCGGTCTCTCGGTCAGCACAGATGGTATCGAGTTCCGCGAACTGTTTCGCCAGAAAGCGCTGACGCCACCAAAGTTGACCGTGGACTTCAAGCAAACCGATGCGCGCTTTGTGCGAATTACCTCCTATGCCTCCGAGCGGCCGATCTATCCCACCACCTTTTTCAGTCTGAGTGTTTTTGAAAAGCGTCAGGAGTCCGCCCCGGTCTTGAGTTTTCTGGCACGCGAACGGACGCTGCGGGCACTGGGCAGCCTGGGAGGAAAGGGGGCAGCAGAGGCGGTTAGGGGGACCTTGACTCCTTATGTCTCAAGGACCGTCGGCAAGGAAGAAGAGAAATTGATGGTGCAGGCGGCGATCCGTGCAACTGGACGTCTCAATAGCGCAAAGGGTCAGGAGTTGCTGATCGCTCTTCTACAGAATCCGCAGTGGGCCAGGTACGCAGCCGATGCCCTCGGCGATATTGGTGGAGAGGCCTCCGCCGAAGCGCTGATTGCGGTCTACCCTCATTATGCGATGAGCATCGTGAGGAAATCACCGGCCAAAATCCCAAAGGATGACAAGCCCGGCTTCGAGCCAATTGACCGTATGTATGAGACGGCCTACGTGATTACACTGGCGCTCAGCCGTTTCCCGCTCAGGAGCGAAGAAATACGCGCAAAGTTGCTCCGCATCGCCCCCTTGCTGCCTGTGAACATGGCCAGCGATTTCGACGGCGCGATGATCTACGACCGGCAAGCGTTCCAAGAGATCTGCATCTACCTGCTCGACCGCGCGGGGCTGCGAAAGGAAATCTGTGAAATTGCTTTTCAGGCGCTGGGATTCGACTCCTCGCCCACCTTCCATTTTTCGTTACCCGAACAGACTCGGAGCCAACTCCTGGCCCAAGCCAAACAGAGCCCCGGCGGCAGTTCATTCGCGGCGACCTGGATGTCTGCTCTCTGCCGGGACAGGTCACAGCTTCCGCGGCTGATAAAGTGTCTCCAACATGACAACGGCTGGGTGCGGATAAACGCGGCGAAGACCTTGATGTTCATGAAGGAAAAATCCGCGGTCAGCAGAATCGAAGCATTGCTCAAGAATTCTAAAACCGAGGCGGATTACGGCTATTTTGGCGACTTTCTTTTCAAGAATGGGGGCAAGTATGGGCAGGACGAGTATAAGGCCCCGTCTCCATGCTGGCGAGAAGCCTTCACCCGTGCTCTGGGCGAGTTGGGAAGCGCTGAACAAGTCCCACTCCTGATCGGAATGTTGACTGATGATCGGAATGTTCTGGAAGTACAGTACTCCGCTGCTTTGTCTCTTGACAAAATTGGCAACCCGACGGCCATCGCGGCTCTCAAAACGGCTGCTGCGCATCACCCTTTTCATTCCATCCGACTGCTGGCCCGGGAAGCGCTCTGGAAACGCAATCTGCAATGGGACAACAGCCTACCGGCCTCAGTCCGGGATAACAGAGCGGCAAGCGCTGCGCCGCCGACTGGAGCAGAGCCGGAGGCCCTGGTCTTTATCAAAGGCTCCAACGACATGCCCAACGATTTTCAGATTGATATCTGGCGGCAGACCTATTCCACCACCGATTCCGGTCCCACCTACAGGCTGGGCGAAAACCTCTATCTCCTGAAACCCGTCGGTCCCACCGGCAAGGTGAGCGCGCTGACCACCTTCACTGAGGGTTATGTCGCTGACTGCGAGCTTTCCTGGAATGGTGAGCGCGCAGTCTTTGCGCGCCGGGGGAAAACGAATCCATGGTGGCATGTCTACGAGCTTGAGATTAAGACTCGCAGGCTTCGGCAGCTAACCAAGGGGCCATACCATGACGTTCAGCCTGCCTATCTCCCGGATGGGCGAATCGTCTTTTCCTCCAGCCGAGTCGGGCTTCGCGATGAGTATCACGGTTACCCCGCGACGGGCTTGACGGTGATGAACAGAGACGGCAGCGGCATGCACTGTATCGGGTTCAACCTGGGTCGAGACAATGAACCGGCCATCATGCCGGACGGGGGGATCGTTTTCAGTCGGCTCGACCTCTTTTATTCCCGCCTGAAGACGGAGATCACGGTGCAGACCACGCGGCCTGACGGGACGATGAACCAGACGGTATACGGCCCGGAACGGCGCGAATTCTGGCGGAATATCACGCAGCAATCGGGTGAGCGCGGTTGGGGCGAGGTCCCCTCCCGGCACCGCGTCCTGCGCCTGACCCAGCCTCAGGGACTGCAGAATGGAACGGTGATGGTGGCAACAACGGGCGGCGCTACCATTGTCGGCCCCAACCGCATGAGCGAACGTGTCCTGCCCCGACACCAGGATATGGCTGTGACGTCGCCATTCCCTCTTGACGGGAAGCGAGCCTTGTGCGCCGCCACGCGGCGCGCAAAAAGCAGGAAGGACGTCGACCTGGGACTCTACCTGATGGACCTTGCCACGGGCGGGTTGGACCTCATTTACAATGATCCGAAGCGGGCTGACTTTGAGGCACGCCCGGTAATGCGACGCGCCCGTCCGCCGGTCCTGCCGCAAATGGTGAGGAGCAATTCCTTCACCGCCCGATTGATGTGCAGTTCGGCGAGGACTTCCCAGGAGGAACTGACGCGAACGCGCGGCAAACTGCTTCGCATCATCGAGGGTCAACCGGTGACGGGTCGGCATCACACGCACACGAACAGCAGCGGTGAGGCCTGGAAGAATCACACCGGCACGCATGCTCGGGTTTTGGGCACCGTGCCGCTTGCCTCTGACGGTTCATTCTTTGTTGAGATTCCGGCCGATCGTCTCGTTCATTGTCAGGTACTGGACAGTGACAGGCGTGTCGTGGGCAACCAGTTGGTGTGGATGTATGCACGCCCCGGAGAGACACGCAGCTGTGTGGGCTGCCACGAGACTCCCGATACCACGACTTCACGAATCAGCCTGCCCGTAAGCGCAAAATTCACTCCCCTCAAGTGTCTGCCCACGGGCGATGCATTCTCCTATCGCGCGAAAGCCTGGCAGAAAGGGCATTTACGGAGCGAAACCGAAGAGCGCACACGCACAGTGAATGCGATCAACCTCCCAGGCCGGATGTAGCTGTCTTGTCCTATGGACTACAAACATCTGGTCACGGCCTTTCGCTATGTGGAACAGAACCCGGTTCAGGCGGTCGGGGTAATCAAAACTGGCAGGGTAATTGCGCGGCTAATAAAGTCCTATCCAAACCGGCCAACCGCGAAAAGTATCCCTACTATATCATTGCCCCAACTGTCGGCCGCAATGAAAGGTGGGAGGAGCGCCCCCCTCACGGCCTTGATTGAACTGGTTAAATCATCACTCAAAAACACCCCATTGATCCGGCGCGTGTTGCCGTACGAGCGCGACAGGATCAATGTGCCTTCTTTTCACGCATTTAAGCCGCATCTACGCGAAAAAACTTGCGGACTGGCACAGGTCGCAGGGAGACAAGCTTCCCCTCCAACACTTACGTGACTGAACTTGATTTTCATCAGCGCGACCTTTAGTCCTTTTTGGGTTTAATTCTATCAGGCGATCAGTGGGGCTAGAAAGAACACATATGCCACTAAAACCGAGTTCAGTTGCAATGCGGGCGCTGGTGTTTCTTTCGTTGCTCATCGCTCTGCCGCTGACCGCGGCCGATTACAACGAGTGGCAGCTGCAGGCATTCAGCAGTTCGATCACTGATCTGCAGCAAAAATACCCCGACGACTACAAAGGCCAGGACTATCTGGCCCGCCTGAAAGCACTTCAGAAGGCGGGAACATCTTCGGCGAATTTTCAGGCCAAGTTGAGGCGACTGAAACGGGATGCCCTGCTTGCTCACCCTCTTCTCGCGGGCCAGAGCATTGTCGCCATCAAGGTGACGATGGTGAAGAGACTGACGAAAAACGACAGTAACTCCATGGCGGCGATCGGCCTGCCGGAGACCCACCTTTCCTTGAGCAACTACCTGAACGCGGGCGCGGCAGGGTCCATCGTGAAACTGTCAAGCCTGGGGATGAAGGAAAAGAGCATCGTGCCGGCCAGACCGAAGACACTGATCGCCGACCTGGACCTTCACTGGGACACCAAGCGCCTGCTCTTCGCCAGGCCTCATGAGAATTCCTGGAAAATATTTGAGATCGGGACCGACGGCAGCGGCCTCCGCCAGGTCAGCAAGAACGAGAACGACGTCAACGTTTACGATCCCTGCTACCTGCCCAACGGCCAGATCATATTCGCATCCGATGCCCCGGTTCAGGGTGTGCCATGCTGGCACGGGATTGAAAAAAAAGTCGCCAACCTTTATGTAATGAACGCTGATGGCGGCGGAGTTCGTCGGCTCTGCTACGATCAGGACCACGACATGCAACCCAGCGTACTGAACGACGGGCGAGTGGTGTTTAATCGCTGGGACTACACGGGCATGAACCGTCTCTTCAATCGTCAACTCATCGCCATGCACCCTGACGGCAGCGGTCAGAAAGCGCTCTTCGGCAGCAACACCTGGTACCCGAACAGTATTTACTCACCCAAGGCAATCCCAGGATCCAAAAAAATCGTAGGCATCATCGGCGGCTACCATAGATCTTCACGCTGCGGCTACCTGGCGGTTCTCAACCCGTCGCGTGGGAACGGCGGCAAAAAGATGATCGAGACAGTGGTGACAGGGCGACCGGGTAAACATAAAGAAGTCATCATGGATCGCCTGACGGAGAATGTCTTTCCGAAATTCAGTCACGCCTTCCCCATCGACGAGCAATACGCCCTCGTCAGTGTTCGCCTTCGCAAGGAAACCATGAATTTCAGCATCTGTCTCGCCGATGTCCACGGCAACGTCACCATGATCAAAACCGATCCACGACATTCCTACCTCAAACCAGCGCTGCTGCGGGAGCGGCCGGTCCCGCAAGTACTTCCGGAACGGGTCGACCTCAGCAAAGACTCCGCGTCGGTTTATATCCAGAATGTTTACACCGGGCCCGGCCTGGACGGGGTTCCAGCGGGAACAATCACAAAACTGCGTGTCATTTCCTATGACTTTGGCTACCCCACCCTGGCCGGCGTGGACAAGGTCGGCATGAGCGGCCCCTGGGATGTGATGCGCGTCATCGGTGAGGCCAACGTACACAAGGACGGGTCCGCCCTTTTTCAGGTTCCTGCTGATACTCCCATTGCTTTTCAGTTGCTTGACGATCATGGTCAAGCGCTGCAACTCATGCGCAGTTGGGTGACGGCCATGCCCGGTGAGCGCATGTCCTGTCTGGGCTGTCATGAGGACAGCCAAGAGGCGCCGGTACCCCTCGTCAGCATGGCCCTGCGCAATGCTCCCCAGCAACTGCAGGACTGCTTTGGGCCGCCGCGGGGATTTGATTTTGGACGTGAAATCCAACCCCTGCTCAACCGCAACTGCGTCAGCTGCCATGACGAGAAGCAGGCCCCGGACCTGCGCCCCAAGGCAGAACGCAAGAATTATGTCGGCCGGGAACCTTCTTATCTGGATCACACACGCTTGAACGATGCCTACAAGGTGCCCTTCAATGGTAAAACGATTATTCCCTACACGCCGGCCTATGAAGCGCTTGTCCCCTACCTCCGCCGGGTGAACGTGGGTGATGACGTGTCGATGCTTACGCCCGGGGAATACGCGGCCAACACCAGTCCGCTGATACAGATGCTGCAGAAAGAACACCACGGTGTCGGACTTACGACTGACGATATGCGACGACTCTATCTCTGGATCGATCTAAACGGTCCCTGCCACGGCCGCTGGGAGGACGTCTTTGACCGCCCCCCCCTCGGCAATGTCTACGACTTGCGCAAGAAATACCGCAGTCTTTACGGCAGCAAACAGAAAAATATGGATGAGATTCACAAGCAACGGTACGACGACTCACCGAAAGCCGTCAGCCCGCCGAAGCCACATCCTCAGCTCACGGGAAAAGGCCGCAAGCAGAAAACCATCTCCGTCGACGTCGGCCGCATCCCTTTTCCAGGAGGGCTGGACATCCCCCTGCGTCGGATACCGGCGGGAAGTTTCATGATGGGCGCCGGCAATTCTCTGCGCGACGAAGGCCCGATGACGCCGATCACGATCGGCAAGGGCTTTCTCATGTCCAGCACTGAGATCAGCAATGCCCAGTTCAGGCTGTTCAGGCCGGGGCACGACAGCCGTTATTACGGCCGGCGCCACCTGCAGCGCAGTGATGACCAAGGAGTGACGCTAAACGCTGACGAACAACCGGCATTACGGGTATCCTGGGATGATGCCCAGGCCTTCTGCGCATGGCTCTCGAAGAAGATCGGCAAGGCCGTGCGCCTTCCGACTGAAGCGCAATGGGAATATGCCTGCAGAGCCGGATCGGAACAAGATTTTTTCTTCGGCAGTTTGCAGGAGGATTTTGCCGTATATGCGAACATGGCGGACCGCAGCTTTGCGGACAAAGGAATAACAGGTAAGAGTAAAGGCCGAGAGTTGTTTGTGGTGGGCGGTGATGCGGAGATGCTGATTTCCGAAGGCAGGCAATTTGCGGAAAGGAGATTTGATGACGGCAAGGTCGTGACTGCGTCCGTCTCAAGTTACAGTCCCAACGCTTTCGGCCTGCACAATATGCACGGCAATGTCGCGGAATGGACGCGTTCTGTCTACCGCCCTTATCCCTACCGCGAGGCTGACGGGCGCAATGACCCTGGTGCTGAAGGTGAGCGTGTGGTGCGTGGAGGCTCCTGTTACGACGCGCCGCGGCGCTGCCGGGCGGCCTTTCGCCTCGGCTATCCTTCCTGGCAGCGGGTGCACAATACGGGATTCAGAATCGTGATCGAGGACGAGTAGATGGCAAGAGAGAGCCACCGCCAACTGACCGTGGCCCTACTGGCGATGTGCACTGCCTTGTTGTCTGCAGCGGACGCGCCGGAGGGGCGGCGACTACGTGAGATCGTGGTGGACAGATATCCGCAGGGCAAGGTTTATATAGGAGGTACCACCGGTTGGCAGAAACGTGCCAAGGGCTCCGGGGTCACGTTGGACCGTGAATTCAGTTATGTAACTCCTGAGAACGATTTTAAGCACTCGACCATCAACCCGAAGCCGGGGGTTTGGAAGTGGGAACTGGCAGATAACTGGGTGACGCACTGCGCTAAATCGAAGCAGGTATTGCGCATACATGGCCCCATCAGTCCGCAGTGTTCACGCTGGGCGAAAGAAGACGACCGCAGCGCGGAAGAATTGGAGAAGAGTCTCGTTGATTTCATGAGCAAACTCTGCCAACGCTATGATAAGTTTCTGCATGTGAAATGGCTGGACGTGGTGAATGAAACCGTCAACAGGGGTAAGTGGCACGGACCGCGACCGGGCACGGTCAGATGGGAAAACCCCTGGACCAAGATAGGCTTCGACCAGAGTCATCCCCTCAAGCCGCCAAAGTACATCAAGCTCGCTTTTCAAGTTGCCAACAAATTTGCTCCGAATACAAAGCTGATCATCAATCAGCATGGATTCGACGCGAAGTCCTGGGAGATGATCAAAGGGCTGGTTTCCTACCTTCGCGACGCGGGTCTGCGGGTGGATGGAATCGGCTGGCAAGCACATGTTGATGTCGGCTTTGAGAAGAACCCGGAAAACATCAGACGGCTTGGAGAACTGATCCGCTGGGCACACAAGAACAAGCTGTCCTTCCATGTTACAGAGAATAATGTGTGGCTGCACGGCAAGAAAAAAGACTATCAAGCACAGGCTCGCACTTTTGCGGCCATCCTGCATGTGCTGCTGGAGAATCGACAGAGTGGCGTGGTGACCTGGAATGTCTGGAACCTGAGCGATGGCGATTCCTGGTCTGAGAAAAAGGCTTTCGACGGTTGCCTCTTCGATCGGGACTACAGCCCCAAGCCCGCTTACTACGCGCTGCAGCAGCTATTGGAGAAACCGCCAAAGGCGAAATGATGCTGCCGTTGCAGCGCGGGCTTGTTGCGGGTGTTGGACCGATCAGTCGAATCAGACCGATAGTGAAGACCTCGCGATCAGCCTGATCGGTCCTTCTGTCGGGCCTTGCACAACGTTTGTCTCGGGGGCTAGACCGCCGGAGGCAGACCCGTAGGGACACCAGGCTACTATGTAAGCCGACTTGAGCATTGAGTATTCATTTCCCCCTTGGCTGGGTTTGCTGCAATGGACTGCCAAAAAAACATAAAGAGGGCACAGATTACCCATATCAAGCGCTTCTTCTGCCTGTTGCATTCGAGTGTTTATGGCGGCATCCAAGTAGAGAGCTTGGCCAAGATCTATGGGACAGCATGCAGACGATTTGGTGGGGCTTCCGGAGGTGCCAAAAAAGAGCGCAGACACAGATCAAGATTCAGGTGGCGCCAAGGGCCGTTGCCCGGAGCCGGCTTGTTGGAGAAGCTTCCATTGCTCGTTCTTTCTCTCACCATAACGGCGATCGGTGGATCTTTTTTTATTGGTCCGGAAAAAACAATTCCAACAAAGTTCCGGGTTTGCCGTCATGGATTCCCCATTGAAGATCGCCCCCGCGAATCTGGTCGCCGCCAGTCCAGTAGAGCACGGTTTGATTATCGTGAAAACAAAGCTCCACATCCGAAGCATTGGTTTCTCGAAACGGTTTCGGTCTCAGCGGCAGGTTTGTTTTCTCCGGATCAAAGGTTATGAAGGGGCGATTTACGGGAGCATCCTGCCAGGTCTTGAGGTCTTTTGACCGTGTAACGCGGGTTTCGTAGCGACCTTGCCCCAAGGCCTCAAGGTAGAGCGTGTAATACCAGTCACCCTCATAATAAAGTGCCGGTCCCCCGGTATATTTGTTCATTCCGTACCGGGCTCCCTCGATGATACCCGGGTTCCATGTATCGGTTGGTTTTTTTACCCGACCATAACACATCGTAAAGGGCTGGCCGTACCCGTTGGATTCAAACAGGAACGCTAGGCCTTTGTTGTCCCGGGTAACCGCCACGTTGAAAATCCCGCCTTTCGGACTGTCGAGCATCTTGACGGGTTCAGACCAGGTTCTTAAATCCCTGGACCAGGTCATGTTCACTGTTTTCCCCCCTTCGCTGGACTGCGCCGTAACAGCGTAGACATAAACCCGGTCACCCCAGATCAACGCAGTACCCAGTGTACTGTTGGTGAGCACCCGGCCCAGGTACTTGCGCTTGTCATACCGTTCCGGCCCCTCCGGCAGATGGGCCATCCAGATTTCACTCCGCTTGGAAGCGGCTTCCGAAGGCTGGTTCGGCCAGTTCCAACCACTGCGCCAGCATTCCATGAGATAGAACTCACCCATAAAGGACAGGGGTGTTACTTCCACCAGGGGTGTTCCAAGGTAACCCTGTTTTTTGATGGGGTTCCGCCATGATGTGTCGTCTTGTCCGAGCGATGTCCCGATGGCAACCACACTCCACCACAAACAGAAATAACCCGCGCAATGTTTCATAATCCCGTCATAACGTCCGATAATAGATCCGTGTCCAGATGTTTCTGATGAAGTCAATTGCTAGGTTTTCCTTTAAGTCGTCGCGCGAGTTGGGCGGCATGCAGATCGGCGGGTTCCAGTTTTTCGGGAGGAATGGCCTCAAACCATTTGCCGTTTGGATCTCTGGTTGATACGGCGCTGGTTCTCAGCCCGACGAGGATCATGGAATCCGGCCCGAAATTCGCCCCTGGCCACTTAATGTCCTGCCTGGATTTGATGCACCAGAAGGTGCCGCGAGCGCCGCAATGTTTGCCGAGGTCACGCCCTCCCCCGCATCGCCAGATCTCACTGCCCTGACCCACGTCGAGATTGCAGAACAGATTATCGTGCGGCGCGACCTTGTGATGGTCCAGGCTCAGGTTGATGCCTTTTCCGTTCTTGGTAACATTCCCGGCATTCAGATAGGCCAAGGTAATGTCGTGAATGAAGTGGGTCTTGAAATTGAAATTCTGCAGGAGGCAGTCCGTGCCGAACGTGACCCCGTGATGACCGGTCGTCCCGCCCTTGGCTTGACGGCTGGAGTCGAGCGTCAATCCGTCGACCGTACAGAACATCCCGGCCAGGTAAATCCCGCTGTCGCCATTGGATATCTGTACGTTGCGCACCCAACAGTCCGCCACGCCGTTCATGGCAATGCCGTTCATACCGCGCTCGGTAAAGTGACCGCGGTAAGGTTTTACGGGAAAGGAGATGGTGAGATTCTCAATTCCGACTTCACGCACCGTTGGATCGAACGTCTCCAGAATGGGTTTCCATGATTTCCGCACATCGAATCGTAGCGGCCTTTCCAGCGTGATCTCCTGGCCCCGGACGGAATCAATGCGGCTCACCATCCCGAGATTGACGGGTCTTGCAATTTTTTTTGTACCACCCGGATCGCCGGAGTAGAGGTGATTGAGCAGGGTCTTCTGCTCGTCGTCACGAAGCGTGACCGTGACCCGTTGACTTTCCTTCAGGTTCGCGGATTTCTGAAGGGTCAGCTTCTTTGCCCCTCGCCTGGTTTCCGAGGTGATCGCGGTAACCGACTGCTGTCGCAGGTTGCCCCGGATCCAGAGGAAACCACCGGACCAGGAATAATTGGAAGTGGGGCGACCGGACGTGGTGGCGCCCATGTTTGGCCTGACGTTCTCCAACTCCTCCGTAACATGAATCACCGTCTTGCCGGGACCTTCTCCGCGCAGCACAATGTTCGACTTTTCGATCCAGATGATATCGCTGATCAGATAGCGGCCCGCCGGGATCAGGATTGCACCCCTGTCGGTCGCTTTAATCGCTTTGATGAACGCCTGCGTGCAATCGGTCTTGCCGTCACCCTTCGCTCCGAAACGAAGCACATCGGTTACCGTTTTGACGTTGGGCAGGGGGTCCTCTCCGAAGTGATATCCCGCGAAGGAAAAGTCGGGAAGACGCCCGCCCGGCTCCCAGCCCTCTCCCGTCCGGCCCCACAATTCGGAGAGGATTTGTCCTGAAGCAACGCCGTTGAATGTCGGCAACGTTGCCAAGCAAAACAAGGATACAAGTAATCTAACGACTATGAGTTTCTTTATCATTCTTCTTTGCATTTCTGTAGTTTGGATACGACTCCGATCAGAGGCTTCTCCTCATTCCGCGGCACCGTTAGCGGTAAGTCCAGCCAGGCCAGACCGATGTGGCGTTTCATGTGGCTGGTGCTGTTGCCCCCTGGCGCATCGTAGAAGAGCCCCAAGCGCTTGCCGACCTGGACCACGGACGGCAGGCCGATGCACTTCTTTGACCAGGTACAGTTTTGACCGTCTAGAACGACGGCTTTGTTCGCCGGATCCCATTTGTTCAGGTCTTTGCTCCAATAGACCCAGATGGCGTCGGTGTACTCGCTGCGGTCGATACCAATATGGTTGGTGAAAAGGAACCAGGTCTTGATGCTCTTCTCGTAGTACAGCGACGAGTTCTCGATCTGTTCTTCAATCGGCACCATGGGGTTGGGGTCAACGGTCCATGGCCCGTCGAGATCCTTTGTCCGGGCGATACCCAAGGTGCGCTGGACACAGCGATTGCCTGGCTTGCGGGTCGTGGCGCTGAAGAACTGTAGGTACTCCCCACCATGCTTGACGACTTGTCCGGGACTGGCGGTGATGGAGTAGTAGGTGTCGGGTTTTGTCCAGAAAGGAACAACCTTCTTCTGTTTAATCCATGGCCCCGCCGGGCCCTTACCTTTCGCCTTCAGCGTGAGATAGGGAAAGGACGGAACCAGACTCGGCGGCCCGCTTGTATTTGGGGTGCCGAGATAAAACATGTGCCATTCCTTGCCGTCGTGATAGGTGACACCGTAGGAGGCCGATTTCGAGTCGACTTCGCCAGGCTTGCCGAAGTCGAGGATGGGACCCTTCTTCTCCCAGGTCAGAAGATCTTTGCTCACGGCAAGTGAGCAGAGCCATCCCTTGGAGCCCGCTGCGTCATAGTGCATATAGTACGAGCCGCCGGATTCAAACACCCAAACGTCGCGCGCACCGAGGATATCGCATCTCCCGGGACCATCGCCGTATCGAAGGACGATACCGTGGTCCTTCGCATCCATCCGCATTGCTGCCGCAGGCCGGTTACGTACGAGTTTGAGCCATTTCTGGTATGTTCTTTCCAGGACAGAACCATCCCGTTTCCCGTCAAAAATCGCGATGCCGTAGGTCAGGTCCAGAGAGGCATCGGGTTTGAGGGTATAGGGCTGTCTGTACAGGTTGAGTGTCGCCGATATATAGGCAAACGGTGCGGTCATCGTGAACAGGAACGTCGGATGACGAAAGTTTGACGGCGCGGAGAACATGGCCACGGTTACGGGCTTATCGTCTATACGGGTAACATAAGCACACCACTTCGCAGGCGTGACTTTCTCCGTGCCCCGGACCGAGGTCGACTGGCTTCCATCCGGAAAGATAAATGTACCGATCTTATCCATCTTTCGCACGAAACGAATGCCCAGGCCCGCGTAATGTTTCCTTGTTGCAAGCGGTGCCGGATCGCTGCCCGCCACGGAAAGGACCGTGCGCCATGACAGCAGGGTGGCGGAGAGGCCCTTTCCCCGGTGGGCCGTAATCGTTCTTGATTCCTTCAGGATCGTCTTGCCGGCGGAAGTGTTCCAGTCGAGAGACTGGCGGATGACTGCTGCTTGTTTATCATGTTCTGTTTTTGTTTTCCCCGCGGGCACCTGTTTTCCTTTGTCCTCACCATCCGTCCACCATGTGGACTTTCCTGAATCAAGCGCATACATCAGACCGTGATGGTGAACATGGTCGGCGGGAGAATCCAGGAGGACCTGTAAACCCGACGGGGTGTAGAGTTTTGAAACATACACCTTGTTCGGATTGCATGTCCGTTGATATTCCAGAATGGGATTACCGGAGTCTGAAACAGTTATGAAATCCTTGGTTTCTTTTATGTCGATGTCCGCATGCGTGGCCCCTGGGATCACAACCCCTCCCAATAGAACGACGGACGCAAGTGTTATAGTATAAGTACATTGAATATCATCTCTCATGGTTTCTCCTGTTTGGTTTAAAGTTCTTTGGCATGGTGGTTGTGCGGAGGATGGTCATCATCGTCGAGAATAAGCTCTGCACGATCATTTCAGAGACTTCAGGTAACTCAATAAATCGACCAGTTCAGGTTCGGACATGGTGCCTTCAAGCCCGGCGGGCATCGTGGATATTGTTTTTGCACTGATCACCTGGCCCTTGCGATAGAGGGCGCGTTTTCCCTGGTTGTCGGTAACCTGATCGTACCTTGCCTCGCCGCTGATATTTCGTTGCAGCGTACCCATGACCACCGATTCTTTTTTGCCCTTTCGAATGGTGATCATTTGGGTCAGAAAGCCGGTTTTCACGGCTTTGTCCGGAAAGAGTACCGAGTCGATCAGGTATGGGGTATCATGGCTGGCCGCGATATGTCTCAGCTGCGGGGCACGCATACCGGGAATCTTTCCCGCATGACAACCGTAGCAGGCATGAGCCCTGTAAACGATCCGACCCAAAGCCGCATTGCCTTCAGGGACACGCATCAGAACTCTGCTGCGCAGCTTGTCCTTATCCTTTTCGGCGGCGAGAGCGTTCCCCGCAAGAACAGCCGAGGTGAAGAGCAGATCATCCTTGATCGCCGTGTCCTTGTTTTGCAGGCCCGTGCTATCGATAACACGCTGGGCACCCGAACGATCGGCGGTCTGCTGCAAGCTGCGCAACGAGGCGATTACAATCGCTCTCTCCGGGGCGCGTAAAAGTTCTGTCCAACAGTCTTCGTTCACCGTCTCTTCTAATTTGACCAGGTTCGCGATGGCGTCCAGTCTCTGCTCCAAGGGCCGCTGCGCATCGAGCGCCAGTTCGCGGCAGAGCGCAGTGCCCTCAGGGTCACCTTGATAGTCTGCAGCCAACTGCTCTCCCGCTTCAGCTCGAACCGCTGGATCTGTGTCGGCGATGAAAGCCTTCAACAACGCCAGTTTTTCAGCTCCGCCCTTGCCTGTTCTCATGACCTTGAGCAAGGCCTGTTTCTCCGCGGATGGCATACTCTTTTTTGTCCGAGCGGCACGCAGGAGACGAAGGACGGCCGTATCGATCTCCGGGGAGTTCGTGGGCAACTCCATTCGCTTCAACGCTTCAAAGCCCTGGGCAAAATCGACCGCAGAAATATCCTTGTTCTTGAAAGCGGCCATGACGCTTTCACGGACTGAATCTTTTAAACTCGCGTGGGGCCAACGGCGGGCGAGTTCAAGCAGATCTGCCTCGTCGAGCTTGCCCGGCCAAGCCATGAATTGGGAGAGAACCTGACGTGCCGTCCGTTCGGGCGCCTCGAAACCTTTACTATTCTCATAGAAGGCTTCGTCCAAAGCGATCAGCCCAGCGAGTCGCAGCTCCGGGCTGTCGGCGCCAAGCAGAGCGGCGAAGTGCACGGCCTCGCCGAATCGAGCGATTTCAAGGGCGCCGGCAAAACGCAGACGGCGAATCGTTGCCGCGCCGTTTTGCAAGGCCTGGACGACCGCGTCACAGCGATCAGCTATGGGGAAAGCAAGAGCGACTTCCAGTTGAACGGCTGGATCGGGATCGTCCAATAATGTCCGCAGGCGGTCTTTGTCCTGTTTACCCATCTCCCGCAACTGCTGAACCGCATGGCGCCGTACCCGCCAGTCCGAATGTGACAGGGCTCGGCCGATATGATCGGCGGCGGTCGGCCAACCGCTGCGGCGCAGCGTCCAGATTGCCTCCGCCGCGGCCAGCGGATTCTCGCCGGATAGAGTCTTTACGAGCACCGGCAGAGCCGACTCAGACCCGGCCGCCAGAAGAGCATTCCCAGCGTTTCGCCGCTCGGTATGGTTGCGACTCCCCAATCCGCGACCCGCCTTCGCCTCCGGCTTCTTTCCCACATACCGGACTTGATAGAGGCGGCCGGTAAGATCGTTCTCATCGTCCTTTCCATACCAATCCAGGATGTAGAGGCTGCCATCGGGCGCCAGGGTCACCTGGGTGGGGCGGAACTTGCTGTCGCGGCTGCTGAGAAAGGGCTCGCGACGAATCACCCGGCCGCGATCGTCAAGAATGAAGCGCAGGATGTTGTTGTGTTTCGCGGGCGAACCATGGACCCCGAAATTGGAGACAAAGAGGTTGCCCCAGTATGCTTCCGGCAGATTCGACGAGTAGTAAGGAAGTACGGCGGTGTGGGCACCGGGAGCCGTCTCCCAGGCGGGCGCCGCCAGCTTCTCCGCGCCGGTAAGCCAGAACCACTCGCCCCGGCTGCCGTTGCGAAAACGGTAGTCGGTTCCGCGCACGGCATCGAGCAGACAGTTCGGGCTGCCTTCGCCGTTGGTGATCACCCACAGCCTACCGAACGGAGTGAAGCCAAGGGTGAAAGGCGCCCGCATTCCTTCCATGAGAAGTTCGAGTTGCGATCCGTCCTCGCGAAACCGAAAAACCCCGCCACTCCCTTTGTGATCGAGGCGAACCGCCGCCTGCCCGTCGGGGCCGGTGAGACGGGTGTCGTGATCCCCGACTGTCATGTAGATCAGGTCATCGGGCCCGCGAACGACCCGATACATTGCGAACGGATTCCAGGCAGTTGCTGCGTCTCGAATCAAAACCTTGCGATCTCCGGCCATTCGGCCTTTCTCATCCAGAGCGGTCACAAAAAGGCGATCGCGATTGCTGACCCAGAGCCGATTACGCCGTATGGAGAGGCCCATAATCGGATCCGCAAAACCCTCGGCCACAGTAGTTGCCTCGACGGCCCGCCCGTCGGGGCCAAGTGTCAGACAGACGACCGGATTGCTGGGTTCCATCGCCGGAGGTGGTTTCATAAGCCACCACTTCTGTCGATAGGAGTGGGCATTGGACACATAGATCCGGCCCTGCTCATCCAGAGTCATGCTGATGGGATTCGCCAGATGCGGTTCGGCGGCGACCAGGCTGATTTCAAAACTCTCGGGCAGCTTGAACGCATCGAGCGCGGCCTTTTCCCAGTCGTGGTTACGTTTGACCGGCACGGCCTTGCTATCGGCGGTGGCTTTGCCGGCCTTGTCCTGGGTAGCCCAGTCCATGCTGTTGAGGATCAGTCGCTGAAAGGGGGCTTCGCGAAAATTGTCCGCAAAGTGACCGGGGAGAATCGTGACGATGCGCCCCTTGCCGTACGTGCGGGTCCAGATGGACGGCTGAGGCTTCTTGCCCTGGCCTATTTCCTGCGAGTGCGCCAGGACATCGCAATCCTTGGCCACCGGCGTGGATTGGTACAGTTCGCTGACGACTTCCATTGGCCCGGCGAGCCCCTTGAAGATCGGATGCTGTTTCTGGATCGGCATCACGCGCAGCCGCGCCTCGGACTTGCCGTGTTTGATAAAGCGCGCTCCATAAAACTTGTGGTACTCGTCCCACTTCAAAAACGAATAGTACGAAGCGTGCAGCGCAACAACACCCACACCCTCTTTGACCACCTTCAAGAGTTTGTCCTTCTGCGCCTCGGTCAAGATGTCTTTGGCCGACCTATGACAATGGTACATGAGGATGACGTCGGGGCGCTGAGGCGCATCGAGAAAGTCACCGTCCCAGGCAATATTGATCTTCATGGGGCGCTGCCGCGGCAATGCCTCGCTAAGGATGCCACCGACGTTCCTGAACTCGTGCGCGAAACCACCCAGCCACAAGACAACTTTCAAAGGCTCGCGCGGCGCAGCTTCGGCCGGCCCGAGTCCTGCGACCGAGCACAGCAGCATAAGCAAAACAATTCGCATTCGTTTCATTTAATGCTCTCGCAAATTGGTGGCCTTCAAGATCGGTTACTCGTTGTTTCCCGGCACCGACAGCGGCAGCTTCAGCCAGGTTAGGCCGATGCGGGGATCGTTTGGTGCCGGAGTGCTCTTGGGAAGCACCTGAATAATCCGCAGTGCAGAAAGTCGGGTTTGGGCATATCATCGGTTGTCTGGACGCAAGGACCGACGGACACGCTCAGGCAACAAGCGGTAGACTTCATAAATCCAGCATGAAAGGTTACCTCATNGAAACATTGACTNGANTCAAAAGTAAGCTCAANACACTAATGTAAACTGGCATTCATGTCGATTGGCTAANGGGTCAGTCCGTGCGTTTGTGCAAATTAATTTCTTCGTTCCAGAATTTTGCACGTATGCACGGATCGACATCTTGTACCCAACGCATGGACGGAGACCCTGCTGGGGCTATAATCATGACAGTCTGCCAGATTGGAAACCATCGACGGTCGAAAGTGTTCATCTTCGCATGGGCAGTAATGGGTGCAACCGTGACCTATGCCGAAGAGCCGGCCGTGCCGCATCGGATCGACAAACCGCTNGTGGCCCAGTGGCATTTTGATCAGCCGAACACGGCCAAATCGCTCGACTCAAGCGACAACGCCAACCACGCGGTATCGAAACAGGGGACGGGGATTCGACGAGTCCCGGGGTTGTTTGGCGACGCGCTTCGCCTATCCGGCAACCACATGTTGCACGTGCCCGGCAGGCCCGATTTTGGCAAGCTGAAAAGGATTTCGTTCAGCGCCTGGACCAGGCCAACTAGGTGGGATGGCTACAACGAGATCTTTCGCAAGGAGGACGGCAACAGGCGTGTCCTGTTTTCGTTTCAGGAGAACGGGAGAATCCTGTCGCTGGGACTGAACATCGGCGGCTACATCGAGTGCGACGCGCCGATTGATCTGGCCACGCTCATGGATGGTCGCTGGCATCACTGTGCCGCCACGTTCGATGGCCAGGTCATGCGTGTGTATCTCGACGGCAGGCAGATCGGTTCGCGAACGCGCCGCGGCGACATCGTGGCGGGCGGCACGGCCNCTGGATGCATCGGTTCGTCAAATGGCCACGAATGTTTTCAGGGCTCGATGGATGATCTGCGCATTTACAGTGCGGCGCTGACGGCCGACGAGGTCGTGCAAGTTTACAGGAGCGGTGGCGGGGTGCTTAGAGAAGTTGATCGCAGGTACGAAACCGAACGTTTGATCGAGTTGCTCGTCGAGTTCATGCCNTTGACCGATGCCCAATGGGCCAGGCAGTCGCCGGTGGATCGGAAGAAATGGCAACAGGTCAAAGCCATTCGCGAGGAATACAAACAACTCAAGAAACTTGGCGACGACGCCAAACNCGAAACTTGGGCGGCGCTGCTGCTTCAGGCTGAAAAACACAAGAACCTGATCCAGGAACGGCCNCGCCAGCACGAAGCGGTGGCGCCCTACNTCGAGCCGACGACGCCCGAAACGCGTGATCTTTCGANGNGCGAGGCCCGCGACGCGCTCGAGCGGGACTGGATGNATCAGGCGAGCAACAGGCCTTCGCCAACAAACATCCGCAACGAAATCAGGTACGCGCGTCAGATCGCAGNGCGAATNCGNGTTGCGGTCAAAGACGAACTGGCCGAACTNGANATCCTCGANAAGAAAGCTGCGCAGCAACAGGGCGATGGCCGTGAACTCTATCTACGGGTGAGACAGGTCAAGCGTCGAATCATGTTCAAGAATCCCGTTCTCGATTTTGACAGGATTCTGTTGGTGGACATGCCTTATCCGGGCGGCAGCGAGTGGCGTCACGAAACGCGGCATCGTCTTGGCTACATGGCGATGCCGGGCGCGCGATTGCTCGTTCTCAAGGGACTTTCACCTGGCGGCAAACTGAAACAGCTCATGCCGGTCAAACCGCTGCACGGATCGTTCTGGCGGCCCGATGTTTCTTACGACGGCAAGCGAGTTCTCTTCTGTTTCAAACCGCATAACGAAAAGTCGTTTCACCTCTATGAAATCCACGCCGACGGAACGCATCTTCGTCAACTGACCGACTCCATCTATGACGATCTCGATCCGATCTATCTGCCCGACGGCAAGCACATCATGTTTTCAACCACGCGCGGCCACACATATGTTCGCTGCATGCCGCCGACCAATGCTTACGTACTCGGTCGATGCGATACCGATGGCAAAAACATTTACATCGTCTCGCGCAACAATGAACCGGATTATCTTCCGTCCGTGATGAACGATGGCCGCGTGATCTACACGCGGTGGGAATACACCGACAAACCGCTGTGGCG
>PBTT01000069.1 GCA_002729195.1 Acidiferrobacteraceae bacterium | reverse complement strand
AGGTAGGCTGGTAGAAAAAACCCGCCCCTTTATCAAAGGGACGGGTTTTCGGAAAAAAGTTGGCAAATGCTACTCGGGCAGCTTGTCGTCAACGCCCTGCACGTAGAAATTCATAGTCGCTAGCATTGGGAAATCAGCAGCCACCTCACCAGCTTTAACCACAAGTTCGCCGGCTTGGTTGTAGATAGGGCCGGTAAACGGATGAAATGCACCAGTTCGAATCGACTCCGCGGTTGCGCGCGCCATCATGGCGATGTCACTTGGCATGTTGGTATACGGCGCCATGCCGACCATCCCTGGGCCCATTCCGTGCCAGGTGTCCCCTGAACTCCAGGCACCCATCAATACATCAACCGTTCGTTTGACGTAATACGGCCCCCAGTTATCGAGAATTGCGGTTAACTGCGTATCTTGGGCGAACTGAATCATGTCGGATGCCTGGCCAAAGGCGTAAATGCCACGCTCGGCTGCTGCCTGCAGCGCTGCGGTGCTGTCGGTGTGCTGGGTAATGATGTCAGCACCCTGGTCCATCAGCACCTTGGCGGCGTCCGCTTCCTTGGGTGGATCAAACCAGGTGTAGACCCAGACAACTTTGACCTTCATGTCCGGGTTGATCGACTGCGCCCCCAGCATGAATGCATTGATGCCACGAACCACTTCTGGAATCGGGAACGAGGCGATATAGCCGATGATGCCACTCTTGGATATCTTGGCGGCAATCTGGCCTTGCACATAACGGCCCTCGTAGAAACGGGCTGAGTAGGTTGCAACGTTGTCGGCCTGCTTATAACCAGTGGCATGTTCAAATTTAACGTCTGGGAATCGTTTGGCCACCTTGAGTGTTGGCTCCATGTAGCCGAACGAGGTGGTGAAGATCAACTTGTGGCCGGTCTCAGCCAGTTTGGCAATGGCGCGTTCAGCATCCGGGCCCTCAGGCACGCCTTCGACAAAAGTGGTTTCCACATGATCACCGAGCATGTTGTCGATCATGAGACGGCCCTGATCGTGGGCGTAGGTCCAGCCGTGATCTCCGGGTGGGCCAATGTAGATAAAGCCGACTTTCAACTTGTCGGCAGATACGGTCCCNGCTGCCAGGGNCATGGCGCTGGCCAGGGCCAGGGCAGCNAGTCTGATNGTTTTTCTCATNCNTANANTCCTCCGTCGTGGTTAGGTGCTACGCGTAATTCTCGAGTTATCCTCTCAGCGGTCTGCACGGAACGGCCTGCCCAGGCAGGCAGGTGCGTTCAGGCGAATGCGGATTGCGTCCCGGGATATGAAGACTAATACAACTATGGTCGCGATGTAAGGGAGCATGGACATGAAAGCTGCCGGGATGCCTAAGCCTGCCGCTTGGGCATTCAGCTGCAGGATCGTGATGCCCCCAAAGAGTACGGCGCCCAGCAGCACCCGCCCCGGGCGCCAGTTAGCAAATACCACCAGCGCCAGCGCGATCCAGCCGCGACCGGCTGTCATGTTTTCAGCCCACAGCGGGGTGTAGACCAGCGACAAGTAGGCGCCGCCGAGGCCCGCCATGGCCCCGCCGAAGGCCACTGCCCCGTAGCGGATAGCGATGACGGGGTAGCCGATGGCGTGGGCCGAGATGTCCGAGTCGCCTACCGCCCGCAGGATCATGCCCCAGCGGGTCCGCGCCAGGAACCATCCGGTCAGAGCCAGCATGGCGATCCCAAGGTAGACCAGCGGGTCATGTCCGAACAGCAGCCGGCCAACCACCGGCAGGTCGCCCAGCACTGGGATGTGCACCCGGCGGATCTGGTCGATGGTGTCACCAACGTAGTCAAGGCCGACCAGTGCAGAAAGGCCGGTGCCGAAGATCGTCAGCGCCAGACCCGTCGCCACCTGGTTTGAAAGTAGCGTCAGGGTGAGCACGGCAAAGATGAGCGCGGCCGCCAGGCCGCAGGCACCGCCTGCTGCAAGGCCCAGCACTGCATTACCCGTGATGGCGGTAGCGGCAAAACCGAAAACCGCACCGATCAGCATCATGCCCTCGACCCCGAGGTTGAGCACGCCGGATTTTTCACAGACCAGTTCGCCAGTGGCAGCAAAGACCAAAGGCGTTGCCGCCGTCATCATGGTCATGATCGAGGCGATGATGAGCTCGGTCATGCGCGGCTCCCTTGCCTGCCGATGACCACCAGCCGGTAACGAGTCAGCAGGTCGAAGGCCAGCAGGTAGAAAAGGATGATGCCCTGAAACAAGCCGGTAACCGCCTTGGGCAGACCGGCCGATATCTGCGCACCCTCACCGCCGATGTAAGTTACCGCGATCGCGATGCCGGCGAGCAGTACTCCGAGAGGATGCAGCCGGCCGAGGAACGCGACGATGATGGCAGTGAAGCCATAGCCCGGCGAGATCTTGGGCATCAATTGGCCGATGGTGGAAGCCGCCTCTATCACCCCGGCCAGCCCAGCCAGGGCGCCGCCGATTAGCAGCGCGGACCAGANCATGCGAGTCGGCCGGATACCGGCGTGGCAGGCTGCGGCGGGCGCTGAGCCGAATACCCTGATGCGAAAGCCGAAGCGACTCCTGGCGAGCACGAACCAGGCCAGTAGCGGCACCAGCAAGGCGATCAGGGTGCCGAGGTGCACCCGCTGGCCGCGCACCAGCACCGGCAGCAGGGCCGCGTCCGGGAACAACCGTGTGCCCGGAAAGCCCCAGCCCTGCGGATTGCGCCACGGCCCCTGCACCAGGTGCACCAGCAGCAGTTCAGCCACGTATACCAGCATAAGCGAGACCAGGATCTCGTTGACATTGAAGCGGGTTTTAAGCAGGGCCGGCACGGACGCCCAGGCCATGCCGCCCAACATTCCCAGGATCAGCATGGCCGGCAGCAGCAGTGGGCTGGTGCTCTGGTAAAAGTAGACGGGCAGTGCACTGCCGAGCAGGGCGCCAGCGATGTACTGACCCTCAGCGCCGATGTTCCAGACCCCGGCGCGAAAACCCAGCGACAGACCGACGCCGATCAGCACCAGCGGGCCGGCTTTGACTGCGACCTCCGA
Source organism: Acidiferrobacteraceae bacterium (assembly GCA_002729195.1). Classification (GTDB taxonomy): domain Bacteria; phylum Pseudomonadota; class Gammaproteobacteria; order Arenicellales; family UBA868; genus UBA12578. The sequence goes on along the minus strand of PBTT01000069.1, from coordinate 6,522 downwards.
AAGCCCCGAACCCGAGGTCAGCGGCTCTATGAAGTAGATGTAAAGCGCTGGCCCCGGCGCCTTGCCCATCAGCACGAATATGATGGCCCCGGTGAGGATCGTCAGGGTGATGGCGAACAGTGGCGATAGCCAGGCGGCTGCCGCTGATTGGGTGGCGCGGGCTTCAAGCCGCAGCATGGGAAATCTCACTGGCGCGGTCGTGGCGGGCGCCCATCAGCAGTCCGACCTGCTCTGGCGTTACCTCTGACGCAGGCCGTGGGTCGGACAGGGTACCTTGCGAGATAACCGCGATGCGGTCACACAGCAGGAAAATCTCATCCAGGTCTTGCGAGATCACCAGCGCTCCAGCACCTGCGCTGACCAGGTGCTGGATCTGCTCGTGGATGGCTGCTGCAGCACCAGCGTCCACGCCCCAGGTCGGTTGCGAAGCTACCAGTAGCCTGGGTTGCTGCAGGATNTCGCGGCCAACGATGAACTTCTGCAGGTTACCACCCGACAGGCTGCTGGCGAGCGCGGTAGTACCGGTCGCTTTGACGTTGAACTGCTGGAGAATCTCGCCGGCGAAGCGTGCCACGCCGGCCCAGTCGACCAGGCCCCTGGCGACAAACCCCATCCGCTCACTTGCGGTCAGGAAGCTGTTCTGGGTAAGGCTCAGGTCCGAGACGGCGGCTTGGCCGATGCGCTCCTCGGGTACGAACACGGCACCGAGCGCCCGGCGCTCCATCGGGCCGATGTCGGCGACCTCGCGGCCAAGAATGTGGACCGAGCCAGCCAGCGGCGGCCCGGTTTCGCCCGAAAGCGCGCCCATCAGCTCGATCTGACCGTTGCCCGCAATGCCGGCAATGCCAACAATCTCGCCCGCGCGCACCGAGAAATTCACGCCATTGATATTGGTGCCGTGGGGCTGATCTGAGGTGACAGCAAGGTCCGTCACTTCGAGGCGAACCTCTCCCGCTGTCGTATCAACGCGTTTCACTGCCTGTTCGACCCGTCGGCCGATCATTTTTTCGGCCATTGAATGCGCAGTTTCTTGAGAAGGGATGCAGCCGTCGACCCGNCGGCCGCCGCGCAANATGGTCGCGCGGTCGCACAATTTGCGCACCTCCTCCAGTTTGTGACTTATGTAGAGGATGGCCCGNCNCTCACTAGCGAGTGTGNGNAAAGTAGTGAATAGGGTTTCGCTTTCCTGCGGNGTCAAGACAGAAGTCGGCTCATCGAGAATCAATAGTTTTGGGTCTTGCAGNAGACAACGGACGATTTCGATTCGTTGCCGCTCGCCCATCGAGAGCTCGTGTACATGTCGATCGGGCTGTAGGGCAAGACCGTACGCGTCAGCNGTTTTGGATAGTCGGGCCCGCAGTTCTTGAGGGTCTTCGCGTGGTAAGGCGAGGGCGACATTCTCGAGGGTCGTCAGCGCCTCGAACAAAGAGAAGTGCTGGAATACCATGCCGATACCAAGTGCTCGTGCGTTGCCCGGGTTTGGTATCTCCACCGGTTCGCCACGCCAGCGTATCTGGCCGCGGTCAGGTCGCAGCACNCCGTAGATGATNTTGACCAGCGTGCTCTTGCCGGCACCGTTCTCGCCGAGCAGGGCGTGAATCTCACCCGGGGCAACCTCGAGATTGATCTCGTCGTTGGCAAGGCAGCCCGGAAACTCCTTGCAGATACCCGTCAGCGCCAGTAGCGGTTGTTCGTTCATCCGCGAGCCCTTATCACTGCCGGCAGTTTCTGGCCGAGATCATAACCGTTCATTTTGCGCTTGCCCCTCAGTAGGGAATCTTATCTTCTTTTGCCAGCCATTCATGCATCAGCTGCGCGGCCTCATCGCTCTCGCAGCGCACCATTGGCAGGTGCCGCTCGTGCAGCGCGCGGCCGACTTCCTGGTACAGGGCCGCGTCATCGAAACCGATTCGCGCTGCATCTTCGCGGGTGCTGGNGTAGTAGATGGTCTCAAGGCGCGCCCACCAGATTGCGGCCAGGCACATCGGGCAGGGCTCGCAACTGGTGTAGATCACGGCCCCTTCCAATGAAAACACCCCCAGTTGGGTGCAGGCATCGCGAATGGCGCTGATCTCGGCGTGGGCGGTGGGGTCATTGGCCGAAGTCACGCGGTTCCAGCCCCGACCTATGATGGTGCCCTCGCGCACGACGATGGCGCCGAACGGGCCACCGGCGCCGGCGTGCATGTATTCGCGGGCGATGCTGGCAGCCTGATTCATGAATCGGACGTGATCGCGTTTATCGTGTTCGCTCATGGGCTTCATCTTTGGGTCGAGATTCAGCGGCTGGCCGGTTGCTCTGGCAAAGATACCGGCATATCGGTACGGGCCGTTGCCTGCGTGAGTATTTCCACCAGTGCGTTCAGTGCGATTACACCCGGTTCTTTGCCGGCCGGGCCCTGGCGGCCGATGGGACTGGTGAGGTGAGCGATGGCCGCAGGCGCCAACTCATCTTTTTTGAGGGCGCGGCGAAAGCGTTGCGCTTTACTGTGGCTGCCGATCAGGCCGACATAGCCGTGGCGGGGTNCGCGGCAGAGCACAGCGCGGCACAGCGCGTAGTCCAGCGCATGGCTGTGGGTCATGATGAGCACGGCGCTGTCCGTGGCCAGCGCACCTGCGGCATCGACCGGGTCCGGCACATGCACGACGGTAATGTTGGCCGCCGGGATAACCAGTGCACACTGTTCGGAGCGGCTATCGTAGACGCTGACCCGCAGTGGTAGCTGGGCCGCGATGGCACACAGTGCCCGGCCCACATGACCGGCACCAAACAGGGCCAGCTGGCTACGCGGGTCGGCCAGTGACTGCAGGTGCAGGTCGGCGGAGTTTTCCTGTGCGGTGCTCGGGCTGGCAATGACCCGTGGGGCCTTTGCCGGGTCGGTCTTGTCGAACAGCACCAGCCCGCTGCTGCTGGCCTCGGCGGNGCGCTGTGTTGTCTTCAGCCATCCGTGGGCGTCCGCCGCCAGCGGTTCGAGTAGCAGTTCGACTGTGCCGCCGCAGCACTGGCGCAGGTCCGGGCCGAGCACACACCGCATGATTGACCGCTGCCAGGTACCCTCACCTGAGAGCATGGCGCGGCCAGCCTCGAGCGCGGTGCGCTCGAGTTCGCCGCCGCCCAAAGTGGCAAGAGCCTGATCGGGGCTGATCAGCATCCAACTACCGGTATCCCGTGGGGCTGACCCCCGGTGCTCGGTTACCAGCGCCAGCACCGCCCGCTCGCCCCGGGCTATGTAGCCGAGCGCGGCATCGATCCAGGCAACCGGCCCGGCAGCGGTAGTGTGTGCGTCGCTCATGCTGGTGCCCCGGTGTCAGCAGTCAACGCCCGCTCGGCGTGGACTGCGGCGAGGATGGCTTCGGGTGTTGCCGGGCTGTCCAGCTGCGGCACCCGCGCGTAGTCGCCGATGCTCGAGACCGCATCCGCCAGGGCCTGGTGCACCGAGACGGCCAGCATGAAGGGCGGTTCGCCCACGGCCTTGGAGCGGTGGACGGTGGCCTCAGTGTTCTCGCCGCGGGACCACAGGCGCACATCCATGTGTGGCGGGCGGTCTCCGCAGCTGGGGATTTTGTAGGTCGAGGGCGCATGGGTCTTGAGATAGCCCTCGTTATCCCACCACAATTCTTCGGTGGTCAGCCAGCCCATGCCCTGGATGAAACCGCCCTCGATCTGGCCCAGGTCTATGGCCGGGTTGAGGGAGCGGCCGGCATCGTGGAGTATGTCGACGGCCAGCACCCGATTCTCACCCGTCAGCGTGTCGATGACGACTTCGGTTACCGCCGCCCCGTAAGCAAAGTAATAAAAAGGCCGGCCCTTTGCCGTCTTGCGGTCGTAGTGGATCTTAGGNGTGCGATAAAAGCCGGTAGCCGATAGTTGTACGCGGGCAAGGTAGGCCTGGTTCACCAGTTCGGAAAATTCCAGGGTTTGACCGCCTGCTTGCACACGCCCGCCGCTAAAGTGAACGCTCGCCTCGGCTACCCCGAAGTGGTTGGCGGCAAAAGCAATAAGGCGGCGCTTGAGGGTGCGGGCAGCGTTGCGGGCAGCCATGGCGTTCAAGTCCGAGCCCGAGGAGGCGGCCGTGGCCGAGGTGTTGGGGACTTTAGCTGTGTTGGTGGCGGTGACCTTTACCTGGGCGATATCGAGTTGCAGTTCGTTGGCCACCACCTGTGCCACCTTAATAAAAAGTCCCTGACCCATCTCGGTGCCGCCGTGGTTGAGGTGAACACTGCCGTCACGGTAGATGTGCAGCAGGGCGCCGGCCTGGTTGAGCCAGCTGGTAGTGAAGGAGATGCCAAACTTGACCGGCGTCAGCGCCAGCCCGTGCAGCAGCGTGTCCGCGCCCTGGTTGGCCTGGTTGATGGCCTGCCGCCGTTGCCAGTACTGGCTGGTCTGTTCCAGCTCCGCCACGATCTGGTCGAGCACGAAGTCTTCTACCGGCTGGTGATACGGTGTCAGGGCGCGCTCGCGCGGGCCATAGAAATTCAGTTTGCGCACCAGGAGTGGATCTTTGCCCGTGGCTCGGGCAACCGCCTCGATTATGCGTTCGGCGGCAAGTATGCCTTGGGGCCCGCCGAAGCCGCGAAAAGCGGTATTCGAGACCGTGTTGGTAAAGCAGCGTTGTGAACGGATCCGTACGGCAGGAAAAAAGTAGGCGTTGTCCAGGTGAAACATCGCCCGGTCGTTGACCGGGTCGGACAGATCCGCGCTACAGCCGCAGCGCGAAGCCATGGTCGTGTCGACGGCGAGAATGCGGCCCTCGGCATCGTGGCCTACCTGCCAATCGATGCGAAAGTCATGCCGTTTGCCGGTCATCAGCATGTCGTCGTCGCGGTCCAGCCGGCATTTGACCGGCTGGCCGGTCAAGTTTGCACCGAGTGCTGCCAGCGCCGCCCACTGGCAGGCTTGGGTCTCCTTGCCGCCAAAGCCCCCGCCCAGGCGCCGTACCTCCACTGTGACCGCATGGGCCGGCCGGCCCAGCATTTTTGCCAGTTGCTGCTGAATCTCGCTGGGGTGCTGGGTCGAGCAGTAAACCAGCAGGTCGCCATCCTCCTGCGGGATGGCCAGTGAGACCTGGCCCTCGAGATAAAAGTGCTCCTGGCCACCGCAGTACAGTGTGCCCGAGACCGTACATGGCGCCGCTGCCAGTGCACTCTCCCAGTCGCCGCGCTGCATAACCTGCTGGTCGCTGATAAAGCGCCGCGCCGCGAGTGCCGCATCAACCGTAAGCAGTGGCGCCTCGGGCGTGACCTCCAGCTGGCCAAGGGCCGCGGCTGCCCGGGCGGCGCGATGGCTGGTGGCGATGACGGCAAAGACCGGCTCACCATAAAAGCGCACCGCGTGGTCTGCCAGCACCGGCTCGTCGCCGCGGCTCATGGGGCTGATGTCATTTTGCCCGGGGATGTCTTTGGCTGTCAGCACGGCGACTACTCCTGCTGCCGCGCGCACGGCCTCAAGGTTCAAGGTCTCAATGCGCCCACAGACCGCCGGCGCATAACCCGGCGCGAGGTGCAGGGTGCCGCCGGGCTCGATGATGTCGTCGACGTAGACGGCCTCACCGGTCGCGTGCTTAAGCGCGCTGTCGTGGGCCAGCGCGGCAGCGGGCTGTTGCGGCTCGGTTTCAGGCATGGGTATTCACTGGTGGTGTTGCCGCCGGATAAAGCACCGGCACGGGCTGCCCGGCCATGGCGCTGAGGTAGCGCTCGAGCAGGCCGCGGGCTGCCTGCCTACGGTAAGCGGCGCTGGCGCGCAGGTCGCTGATGGGGGCGTAGTCTTCGGCCAGGGCGTCTGCTGCACGGGGTAACAAAGCCGGGCCTGGAGTTGCGCCTTTTAGAACTGCCTCGCAGCGCGTGGCCCGCCGGGAAATTGCGGCCATGCCGCCGAAAACAATGCGTGCCTCGTGTACCTTGCCGTGGGCCAACTGCACATTGAATGCGCCGCAGACAGCGCTGATGTCCTGGTCGAAGCGTTTGGAGATCTTCCAGCAACGAAAGTGTTGGTGCCCGTCTGCCGGGATGCTGAGTGCAGCGACATACTCGCCAGGCAGGAGATCCTGGTGGCCGTAGTCGATGAAAAAATCCTCCAGCGCTATCTCGCGCTCACCGTCAGGGCCGGCCAGGCGCAGCCTGGCACCGAGCGCAATCAATGCCGGCGCCAGGTCACTGATGGGTGAGCCGTTGGCAATGTTGCCGCCGATGCTGGCCTGGCCGCGCACCTGGGGTGAACCGAAGCGGCGCAGCAGTACCCCCAGGTCGGGGGCAAGCGCTGCCAGCGCAGCAAATGCATCTGCCAGTGTGACTGCCGCGCCGATCTCGAGGGTGTCTTCCGAGTGCTCGATGCGTTGCAGTTCCGACACGCTGCCAAGGTGAATGACTGCAGCAAAACGCTGATGCCGTTTGCTGATCCACAGGCCCACATCGGTAGCGCCGGCAACCAGCCGCGCTTGTGGGTGCAGCTCGATCAATTGACGCAGTTCCCGGGTGTTCGTTGGGGCGGCAAAGGTGCCGGCCGCGCCGTGCGCACAGAGGTAGG
>PBTT01000068.1 GCA_002729195.1 Acidiferrobacteraceae bacterium | reverse complement strand
CCGAAGTTCAGCGAAGATTGGCTGGCACCACCAGTCGATCAGAGCCCGGTACCTGAAGGCACTAAACCCTACGCCTGGGACCCGGAAACAGGACTTGCCAGCAGGATCATACCCGGTCAACCGAACGGTATGTACTGCCTGACCGGATTAGCACACGATTCTATGAGCCACATCATCTATAACCCAGAAGAAAACCACGAAGCGATACGTCGACGTAGCCTGAAATTGGCAGCACTACAGAAAACACTGAAACCGCCCAAACTATTTGGTGACGAACAGGGTGAACTGTTGATCGTCGGTTGGGGTGGCACCAAAGGGGCTATCGAGGAAGCCGTCAGACGGGTTCGAGGTGACGGACACTGTGTGTCCTCCCTTCACATCAAGTTCCTGCAACCGATGGCATCGGGTATCAAGAAAATACTGCAGCAGTTTGACCAGGTGATTGCCGTTGAGAACAACTGGAGTGATGATCTGAATGACGCACTCATCGACGATGAAAACCGCCGCTATTCCAATTTAGCCTGGCTACTACGGGCCCGCTTCTTGGTCGATGTCGACTGCTGGAGTGAAGTCAAGAGCCAACCACTCAAACCCGGCGCTATTGAGCGGGCCATACGAGCAAAACTAGCCTAGGAGAAAGCGATGGACATGGAGGTTTCCGCACCGCGATGCTTGCTTTGGTCCAACGACAAACCGACCACCCTTGATGACTATGCGTCTGAGGCGCCTCGCTGGTGCACTGGGTGTGGAGATCTGGCAATTCTGGCAGCGGTACAACGCCTGTGCCGGGATCAACAGCTGGCTCAAGAAAAAATGGTATTCGTTTCGGGAATCGGCTGCTCGAGTAGATTCCCACACTACGTTAACAGTTATGGCTTCCACGGGCTGCACGGGCGGGCATTGCCAGTGGCTGAAGGCATCAAGATCAAACGGCCCGATCTCCACGTCTTCGTCAATACTGGCGATGGGGATTGCTGCAGTATCGGTGCCGCTCATTGGATTCATGCGATTCGTTACAACATGAATCTAACCGTACTGCTGCACGATAACGCGATTTATGGCCTGACCAAGAAGCAAGTCTCACCAACGTCACCCAAAGGTCTAGCCAGCAATACTACACCCCGCGGAGCCTACCTAGATGGGCTTAATCCAATGGAGACAACACTCGGCGTGACTAATGTTTCGTTCGCTGCCCAGGTTGTTGACTGGGTCCCGGGACTCTTATACGACGTCATCTCCAGGGCATTTCATCATCAAGGACTGTCCTTCATTCGGGTGCTACAGCGCTGCCCTGAATTTTTGCCAGATTATTTCAATCCCTGGATGGACGATCCGGAGCAATTACTGGTCCTCACTCACGATAACGGCATACAACTAGGCGCAGACCTCTCGCGCATCTACCGTCAGCAACAGATTCATGACCCGAGCGACATTAACCAGGCAAGGGAACTCGCTTCGATCACTGACCGTATCCCAGTCGGGATTTTGTATCAAAATGAGAATGTGCCCTGCTATGAAGACATCATCCAATCGCAAGGACTGTTCACACCCGAGACCGTCCGTAATAACGTAGAAGCTGAACTCGACAGATTCACTGTTTGGCCTGCCCCGTGACACTTCTGGCAGTTGGCAGCCTTAACCAGTTTCCGCCAGGAGGAAAGAAATGGAGGTAAGTCTCAGACAACTCGTTCGTTTCCACCACACCGGGCAAAAAGCTAACGGCAAGTGGGATGTAGAGGCAGAATTTCAGCCTGCGCTGCTCGCTCCTTACCGGGATCTGTCGGCATTGCGTTACGACTACCCCATCGTCCTGACCCAGGATGATACCGGACAAACATGCACACATACGCTGTCGGGAATTATAGATAGTGTTCTACAAGAGATCGCTCCAATGGGGCTTGAAGGCGAGCCGATGCGCAAGCACTGCCTTCGACTCGAAACCCGGATTCGAGCCCTCATCCATGGTGGAAAGCAAGGCACGCTGGCTGAACTCTGGGACCTGGCCCAGCATGAACTGGTCGACGAAAGCAATCAAGACGGGGATGGACGCCTGACCAAAAATCTGAGTCTAGCTCGTAGAGCGGTGGCCGTCGGCGGCCGAATTATCGATTGTGATAAAAACGCTACAGCGGCACTTCTAGAGCACATTTGGATGGGTATACAAAACACACGCTCGCGGAAGGCGCTGCATAAGCTGGATCAGCTGGCCCTGTCTCTGTCGCAAATTCTCGAAGCCGATTTTCAGAAAAGCGACGCTGCCCGAACGCCTGAGATCCTAAAAGAGTCCATGGGGACGACTTGCGGCGATAGCTTCGATTTTCAAGCAATGTCGCAAATCCTAAAAAAGGGTTCGCGGGAGAGTTCGTTGACTGATCGTAAACGCCAACGGATAGGCGACACCTTAACAAGTTTGCGCACACAGCGTCTTTTCCTTTCTCAAACGGACACATCGAATGACCCCGACGATCGCCTTCAAGCCAGGCTTGTCTTCTCCAGCTGTAGTGATGCATGGGAGACCTTTCAGACCCAGATTGCCGAGAAAGTCCAACTCCTCAAGGCAATTGCTGTTGCTGAACTGGAAATTGACAACCGCTACGATGAATCGGAAAACGATGACCTGCTTGCCGGCTTCTCCCAGCGTTCACTCTCCCAAGAGGATCTAAATTTTTTCCCGGCCTATTTGGTCGTGATGAACAGCAGAGACTGCCAAGGAAATGAAAAGGCCAAGTTGATCGATGTACTCTCCTCCGGGCTACCCATAAAAGTACTAATCGAGACCAATGATATCCTGGCAGACATCTTACCTAAATCTGACCAGCTTTCATTTGGCTCTTCAAGTCAACAACTGGCAACTATGGCTGTCGGCTTAAGTGACGCCTTCGTTTTCCAGTCGACCAGTTCGAATCTGTTTCAGGCGAGAGATCGAGTTTATCGGGGGTTGTCCTACCACGGACCTGCCCTGTTCAGTATTTTCTCAGGCCTGGGTGACGACGTAACCGATCTGCCCCGCTACCTCACTGCAGCTTGCGCCATGCAGTCGCGAGCTTTCCCAACGTTCACCTATGATCCTGCACAAGGCACAAATCTTGCAGCACGTTTCGATATCGAGGACAACCCACAAATCGATCTGGACTGGCCAGCACAGCACTTTACTTATGAAGACGAAGAGCTCCAAAGATTCTCGGAGAACGTGGCCGTTACCTTGGCCGATTTCGCCGCTTGCGACAAACGCTGTGTGGGACACTTCGCTAAGGTTCCCAAGACCAACTGGAACGACGGGGTGTTATCTGTTGCGGAATATGTTGGCCTGGCCGAAGATCAGACTCAGAATAAGCTACCGTACGTGTTCACCGTGGAAAATGAGACCCTTCACAAGAGCATCGTCGACAATAAGCTGATCCGAGCAACCAGGCGCTGCCATGATACGTGGCACAGCCTGCAGGAATTGGGGGGAATCAACAACTCGCATGCCCTGAAGTTGCTCAAACAAGAAAGGCAGCAATGGCAGCAGGAGACAGAACAAGCACTAAACGAGATGAAGAGTCAGGCGGTCGTCTTAACGGCCGTCGAGTCGGACAGGCAGCTTGTGTCCGGACAGGAAACTGTTATGGAAGCGGCGATCGGACAATCTGAGCCAGAAGAGGAGGATTCCGGCGACGAGGCCTACATAGAAACTCCCCGCTGTACGACTTGTGACGAATGTACCGACCTGAACAGTAAAATGTTCACCTACGATGACAACAAGCAAGCCTACATTGCCGAACTTTCTGCTGGAACATACCAGCAACTAGTAGAAGCAGCCGAAGTCTGTCAGGTCGCCATCATTCATCCAGGCAAACCGGCCAATCTGGACGAACCGGGATTAAGCGACCTGGTCAAGCGAGCCGAAGCGTTCAACTAGGCAACTTTGGCGGGTGGCCGACTGGCGCCGGCTGGGCACCGCACGCATAGGGTGCGATCCCGTGGCATCGGCCGTCAACGAGCGGGGTCGCAGCCACGATGTGCGTAACCTGTTCATCAAAGATGGTAGCGTGTTCGTGGCCTCGGTCGGCGTCAATCCCACTTCGGCGGTCCGGGTGGTAGGACGCTTGTTCTTCCTAGATTCCGAATCCAATGGCCCTTGGCCAGAAGGATGGACAGGATCACTAGTCATCATACAGACCAGCTGATTCATAACTTTTTCTAAGGACTTACCAACAAACCATGCCCCAGCTAGGCAAGAACGACCGCCTCTCCAAGCGGCTTTTCCTTTTGCGCGAAAACGTACTTTTTCGCAGTCTAAGCACTGAAACGAGAGATTTCATTACTTCTATTGCCCGCCGATACCGCCTGACGTTTCAGCAGCTTTTGCAACTTACCGAAATCGACATTGACTTGCGGATGTGGAATGAACCGCCGCTAGCAGAGCAATGGATCGAACTTGAAAATCAGGTTATTCCGGGCAACGGNAGCCAGACCGGGAGGATCATTTTTGAGCAATTGCGACAGCAAAGGCTACTGCTTGTAAGTAAAGAAACTGTTTACGGCCNNTCAGCCGGACCTTTGGCTTGGAATTGGAAAAAAAAGGTAACAACGCATGAGGGGACTAGCACTGTATTTGGCATGTGCCCCGTAGCTTCGGAGAAAACAACCTGTTGCAACCTTAGGACCATTGATGCTGTCCAAGGGTGTGGCTTCGGTTGCAGCTATTGCAGTATCCAAACGTTTTATGAGCCGTCGGATATCTCTGTAGACAGAGACCTTGCCAGCAAACTGGCGAACATCACGCTCGATCCACAGAAGAACTACCACATCTGTTCGGGNCAATCTTCCGATTCGCTCTTTGTCGGCGACCGATTCGGGGTTTTGACTGCTCAATTGGATTTCGCCCGCCGCAATCCCAATGTAATACTCGAATTGAAAACAAAATCGAAAAATATCGCTGCTCTGTTGAAAGCAGAAGTGCCACGCAACATTTTCGTCAGCTGGTCGCTAAATCCTCAAGTTGTCATCGATCATGAAGAACATTTCACTGCTGCACTGGACGAACGATTAGCAGCGGCTCGCAGTGTGGCGGACAAAGGTATCCTGGCGGGGTTTCATTTGCATCCGATGATTCACTACTGCGGATGGCAAAGGGATTACAATGCCCTAATCCAGAAAGTTATATCTATGTTCTCCGTTGAAGAAGTCGCATTTGTCTCCTTCGGTGCACTGACCTTCATTAAACCGGCTATCAAGAGTTTGAGAATGAAAGCACTCCCCAGTAAGGTGCTACAGATGCCACTGGAAGAGACAGCTGGAAAAGTCTCCTATCCGGTAGGGATAAAAGAGACAATGTTTCGCACGGCATGGCGAGCGTTCACGCCGTGGCATGACTCGGTTTTCTTCTACCTCTGTATGGAGAACCGGGAGTTATGGCAGTCGGTTTTTGGATTTTGCTACGATAATAATAATGCTTTCGAGAAAGCATTGTTGCGGCAGGTTTTTGGGAAAGTCTCCCGAGATCTTCAGGGTATCTAGAAGAGTTAGCCCTGGCCGTTAGCGGTCAGAATTACACACTGGCCAGTACCTCGCCTCTAACATGGGCCAGACTTTCCAGATACCGAGTAATGGCAGGAATTCCAGTATGTTCGATCAGCACCTTGATCTCGGTCAAGATATAGAAAGTCCTCTCATCCAAACCCTGTAGTTCGGGTTTACCCTACCGGCCGTTGCCGATTAAAGGACCGTCCATGATAAGGGGAAGCAATGGAGCAAGCCGGCCACAAGATTGGTGAGGAGATGGTCGGCGCCGTGCTGGTGGTCGGCGGTGGTATCGCTGGCATGCAGGCCTCACTCGACCTCGCCGATTCGGGCTACAAGGTCTACTTGGTCGAGCGTGACTCGGCCATTGGTGGTCACATGGCCAAGCTCGACAAGACCTTTCCNACCAACGACTGTGCCATGTGCACCATCTCGCCCCGGTTGGTCGATGTTGGGCGACACCTCAATATCGAACTCTTGACCGACAGCCAGGTCGAAACGATTACCGGAGAGCCCGGCGCTTTCAGTGCCAGGCTACGCACCAAAGCCCGCTACATAGACCTCGAGCGTTGTAACGGTTGCGGCGAATGTGCCGAAGTCTGCCCAGTGCCGGTCAGCGATGCCTTCAACGAAGGCTTCAGCCAGCGCCGTGCCGCCTTTAAGCTCTACCCTCAGGCGACGCCGGACGGTTACGCTATCGACAAGCGGGGGGTGGCACCCTGCCGCGATGCCTGCGCCACCGGCCAGCGGGCCCAGGGCTACATCAGCCTGATCGCAGCTGGCCGGTTTGACGAGGCCTACCGTACCATTAAGGAGGACAATCCCTTTCCCGCGGTCTGCGGACGGATCTGCAATGCGCGTTGTGAAGACGCCTGTACTCGCGGTCAGATCGATGCACCGATAGCCATCCGATCGCTAAAGCGCTTTGTTACTGATACCGTCCTCGCTGGGCCGCGACAACTCCTTGAGCCGGTCGCACAGTGTCATGACGAACGCATCGCCGTCATCGGTGCTGGGCCCTGCGGCCTGACTGCGGCCCAGGACCTTTGTCNACTGGGCTACGGTGTCACCGTCTACGAGGCACTGCCGGTGGCTGGCGGCATGCTGCGGGTCGGCGTGCCCGAATTCCGCTTGCCAGCACGGATTGTCGAGCGCGAGATTCAGGATATCCTCGACCTCGGCGTGGAACTCAAGCTGAACACACCAGTGAATAGCCTCGACGAACTGGTGACCGAAGGCTTTGCTGCCGTGCTGATCGCCGTCGGCGCACACGAGGGTATCCGTTTGCCAATCCCGGGTAACGAGCTCTCAGGGGTCCTGATCAACACTCAGTTTTTGCGCGATGTGCGACTGGTCGAACCGGACCTGGAAACAAGCCCGGCACATGACATCCAGGGCCGGCAAGTCGTAGTGCTCGGTGGTGGCGACGTTGCTTTTGACTGCGCCCGCACCGCACTTCGACTCGGTGCCAGCGAGGTGCAGATCGCCTGCCGCGGTAGCCGCGGGGTCTGGCCAGCGAGTGAACGTGAGATCAAGGCGGCCCGTGAGGAAGGCATCGGGCTGCATATCGGGCTCGACTATCTGGGGTTAATCGACGATGGTGCCGGCAATGTGGCTGGCCTTGAATGCGAACGGGTCGAACGCTTCGAGATTGACGAAAATGGCCGCCCCATCGCTCACGTCGTACCCGATTCGCGATTTACCATCACCGCCGAAGTGGCCATATTTTCGGTCGGCCAGAAAGCTGGTTTGGCTTTTATCCCCGAGGATGCCGGCGTGGGTATCACTGCCAGTCGAACCATTGCTGTTGATGGCAATACTTACGCGACCGATCGGCCCGGTGTCTTTGCCGCTGGCGACGCGGTTAGCGGAACAGCGTTTGTCATCGAGGCTGTCGATGGCGGTCACCGGGCAGCGGAAACCATCCGCCGCTATCTNCACGGTGAGGCAGTCGAACGTGTCGCGTCTACGCCGGTACCCGTTGCCGTGATTTCCGATAGTGAACTTGATACCAGGCAGGCCCAAGGAGAGATCACCCCGACACCNCAGGTGCCGGTACTGGCCATGGCGCCAGAGTCACGGGCTACGAACTTTNCAGAAGTCGAGAGCGGTTACANCAAAGCCCAGGCCATAGCTGAGGCCCAACGCTGCCTGAACTGNGGCATTTGTTCAGAATGCCTGGCCTGCGATTTCACTTGCGGCGTCGATGCAATCGTCCATCAGATGGTTGAACAAAANCGCCAGATCAAGGTCGGTGCAGTCGTGTTGGCGCCAGGCTACCAGACCTATCGTGCTGAGCTGTCNGAAGAGTTTGGCTACGGCCGCTTCCCCAATGTCATCACTTCCTTGCAGCACGAACGCCTGCTCTCTGCTTCGGGCCCGACTAANGGCCACGTGCNACGACCATCGGATGGCCAGACACCNANAAAAATTGCTTTTNTGCAATGCATCGGTTCGCGNGACCAGACCCACGATTANTGCTCGGCCGTTTGTTGCATGTACGCCACCAANCAGGCCGCCATGGCCAAGGAGCATGAGCCCGAAACTGAGATTCGCATCTTTATGATGGATATGCGCTCATTCTCCAAAGGCTACGAGGGTTACTACAAGCGGGCCCGAGAAAAATACGGCATCAGCTACAGCCGCTGCCGTATTTCTGGCATCAAGGAGCAGCCCAAGAANAAAAACCTGTTGNTGCGTTACCTGNGTGAGAACAGCANTGTGGTGGAAGAAGAATTCGAACTGGTGGTGCTGTCNGTGGGGATGGAGATCTCTCAAGAGGTCCGTGATCTGGGANATCGTCTNGGAGTGGAACTGGACGACTACGGCTTCTGCCAGACGGTACGTTTCGATCCCCTGCAGACCAGTCGCCCTGGAATCTACGCGGTGGGTCCCTTTCGCGAACCCAAGGACATTCCCGACTCACTGGTCGAGGCGAGTGCCGCTGCAGTTCAGGCCGGTGGCCTGCTGGCTGCCAGGCGTCACAGCCTGACCCGGACAGCCGAATACCCGGTCGAACGCGATATTGGTGAGGAGGAGGTCCGCACTGCCGTCTTCGTCTGCCACTGTGGCACCAACATTGCAGGTTTCCTCGATGTTGACGCCGTTGCCCGATATGCCGATACCCTACCCGGAGTCATCCATACCGAGCACACCTTGTACGCCTGCTCGCAGGACAATGTCGCCCAGATCAGTGAAACCGTCCGCCAGACTGGTGCCAACCGGGTTGTGATTGCAGCATGCACACCGCTTACCCACGAGCCACTTTTCCAGTCCTGTTTGCGTACTGCGGGCCTCAACCCTTATCTGGTCGATATGGCCAACATTCGCAACCAGTGTTCCTGGGTACATTCGCACAATTGGGACCGGGCCACGGCCAAGGCCAGGGATCTGGTGCGTATGTCAGTTGCCCGCACGGCAGCACTGGAACCACTGACCACCAGCGAGATGGCGATCGAGAGAGCGGCTCTGGTAGTCGGCGGCGGTGCGGCTGGTATGACCGCGGCCCTGACCCTCGCTGAACAGGGCTTCCCGGTGCACCTGGTGGAACGTTCAGAAGAACTTGGCGGCAATCTCCGCCAGTTGTATTTCGAGTTGGGCGAATTCGGTATCGGGGCGAGTCTTAACGGCAACGACCAGCCTGCCTCACCGAGTCAACTCCTGCTTGACCTTGAGGCCCGTATCGCCGCCGACCCGCTGGTGACGCTCCATCTTGCCAGCGAACTTGTAGCCACCAGCGGTTTCATGGGTAATTTTACGTCGACGGTGTGTGATCAACACGGNACCAACCACGAGATTCAGCATGGCGTAGTGTTGGTGGCNACTGGCGGTGTCGAGTACCGCGGTGAAGAGTANGGCTACGGCAGCCGGCCNGACATCGTCACGCAACAGGAATTCGANGCCAGGCTGGCGAGCGNCGGCGCCTTGCCAGACTCGGTGGTGATGATTCAGTGCGTTGGTCCGGCCGAGCAGTACTGCGGCCGCATATGCTGCACCACAGCGCTTAAGAATGCCCTTGTTCTAAANCGGTTCAAGCCNGAAGCCCGTATTACTGTCCTTTACAAGGACATCCGCACCTATGGCTTTAAGGAGCGGCTCTACACCCAGGCCCGCGAAGCCGGAATTCTTTTTCTACGTTATGACGATGACCATCTACCGGTAGTTGAAACCGGTGAACAGCTCGCGATCCGAGTTTACGAACCGACCCTTGCGCAGGATCTCGATTTTGCCGCCGATATCTTAGTACTGTCGACTCCGGTGGTACCGCCAGCATCCGCCCAGCGGGTTGCCGCGTGCCTCAAGGTGCCCTTTGACATGGATGGTTTTTTCATGGAAGCACACGCCAAGATCAGACCTATGGACTTTCTGTCCGAGGGTATCTTCATGGCCGGCATGGCGCATTATCCGAAATTGTTAGAAGAATCCATAGTCCACGCCCGGGCGGCGGCCTCTCGCGCAGCCACCCTTCTGGTACGCGACAGCATTACCGTTGGCGGAGCTGTCGCAACTGTCGATCAGAGCATCTGCGTGGCCTGTTTAACCTGTGTCCGCACTTGTCCCTTCGGTGCTGCGCATATCGCTGAGAATCTATCGGGTGTTGGCGGCATAACCGGTGCTGCAACCATCGAGTCGGCGCTGTGCCAGGGCTGTGGGCTCTGCGTTGCGGCCTGCCCGGCTGGTGCCATCGATCTCAAGCATTTCACCAACTGCCAGGTCATGGCCAAGGTCGGTGCCATGTTCACACCAGCCCAGCAGGAGCCCCAATCGGAGTTGGTGTCGTGACTGGTTTCGAGCCAAGAATCATCGCTTTTTGCTGCCGGCATTGTGCTTATGCTGCGGCTGACCTGGCCGGGGGCAGTCGCCTCAACTACCCCGAATCACTGCACATCGTGCAGCTTCCGTGTACTGGCCGGGTCGACGTACTACACTTGCTCAAGAGCTTCGAAGAGGGCGCTGACGGGGTACTAGTAGCGGGATGCCTGCCCGGACGCTGCCACTACCTCAAGGGTAACTTGCACGCCCGCCAGCGTATCGATCACCTGCACCAACTGCTCGACCGGATAGGTTTCGAAACCGACCGTGCTCGCATGATCAACATCTCGGCCGCTATGGGTGCTCGCTTCGCTGAACTGGCTACCGAGTTTACGGAACGGATTCGGCAGCTTGGGCCTAATCTCTTGGCAGTATCCGCACAGTCACCAGCAACGCAATCCCCGGGGACAACGCCATGATTGTGGCAGAACCCAAGCCACTGGAACAGATTCGCAAGATGCTGGCCAGGCACAAAAAGGTGCTGGCGGTAGGTTGCGGCACCTGTGTCACCGTCTGTTCTGCCGGTGGTGCCAAGGAGGTTGGCATTCTGGCAGCCTCGTTACGCATGGCCACCAAGCTGAGTCGCGAGACCCTGGAAGTTGATGAAGCCATGGTACAGCGCCAGTGTGAGGTTGAATATCTGGAGCCACTGACGAAGAAATTTGACGACTACGATGCCGTGCTTTCGCTCGGCTGTGGCGTCGGCGTGCAGTCCATCGCCCAATACCTGCCGCACAAGTGTGTCTACCCTGCCCTCAATACTACTTTCATGGGGGCGCCAACCGAGCAGGGTGTCTGGGAGGAACGCTGCCAGGGCTGCGGTAACTGCGTGCTGCATGTCACCGGCGGCGTGTGCCCGGTGACCCGCTGTGCCAAGCAGCTTTTCAACGGCCCTTGCGGCGGCTCCGAGGCTGGGCACTGCGAAGTTGACGAGGCCACACCTTGCGCCTGGCAAATGGTCTGGGAGCGCCTTGGGGCACTGGGTCTGACCGACGAACTGATGGAGATACAACCAGCTAAGGACTGGTCGACCAGTCGTGACGGCGGCCCGCGTCGCATTGTGCGTGAAGACCTCAGACTGCCGCCCGACGATGTGGACTATTCAGAGGACACGGCATGAGCAACGCAGCCGATGTAAAAGTTTCCGGGCCGAGCTACAAATCGAGCTCCGACTTGGAACGCATTCTGGCTGCTGGGTACTTTGCGGTGACCGGCGAGATAGGCCCGCCCAAAAACTGGAACGCCGAAGTTATCCGGGAAAAGGCCAAGCTACTCAAGGACTGTGTCGACGGCGCCAATATCACCGACAATCAGACCGCCATCGTGCGCATGAGTTCGATTGCCGCTGCGATCATCGTCAAACAGGAAGGCCTGGAACCGGTCATCCAGATGACCTGCCGTGACCGCAACCGATTGGCCATGCAAAGTGACCTGCTGGGTGCCGCCGCCCATGGCATCAATAACGTCCTCTGTCTTTCCGGTGATCACCAGTCGTTCGGCAATCACCCCGGTGCCAAAAACGTCCACGACATCGATTCTTTGCAGCTGGTACAGATGGTCAAGGGTCTGCGTGAGGGCCATTTCCAGTGTGAGGAGGAGATCAAAGGTGGCGGCCCGGGCTATTTTATTGGGGCCGCCGCCAATCCTTTTGCCGACCCGCTCGAGTGGCGGCCGTTCCGGCTGGCCAAGAAGGCTGCTGCCGGGGCTGATTTCATCCAGACTCAACTGGTCTACGACATCCCACAATTTCGGGAATATATGAAAAAGGTCGTCGACCTTGGGATACACGAGCGTACAGCTATCCTGGCCGGCGTTGGGCCTTTGAAATCCACGGCTATGGCCAGGTACATGCGTGACCGGGTGCCGGGGATGCGGGTGCCTGACGAGTGTATCGATCGCATGACCGGCGCTGTAGCCGGTATCGACCAGAATGACAAGAAGGCCCGGGGTGAGGCTTGGCGTGCCGAGGGTCTCAAGCTCTGTATCGAGCAGATCCAGGAGATTCGCGATATCGAGGGCGTGGCCGGTGTGCACATCACGGCTATCGAATGGGAAGCTGCCATCAGGCCGCTGGTCGAGGGTGCGGGTCTGGTGCCGCGCCCGTGCGTGGAGAGTGCATAACAGGCATGGACGCCGTAGTCGAGCCCACTGCTGAACCGCTGTCCAACCGCGTTCTCGATCACATTGGCGAGAATATCTTCCGCTGTTTTCAATGCCTCAAGTGCTCCGCTGGGTGTCCATTGGCGGACGAATTCGACCTGATGCCGAATCAGATCATGCGTTCGTTACAGCTGGGTGATGCTGAGGTTCTGAAAAGTCGCGCGATCTGGTTGTGCTCGAGCTGCTACACCTGTGCCACACGCTGCCCGCAAGGCATCGACGTCACCGGTGTGATGGACGCTTTGCGTATGGAGGCGCATGCGCGGGGGGTTACAGCGGCCATCCCTGAGATCGATCGCTTCAATTTGCTGTTCCTGCGCTTCGTGCATCGATTTGGCCGCCTACCCGAACTCCTTTTTCTTCTCGCCTACAATCTGCTGCGCGGTCAGCCCCTACGCGACATGGCCTTGGGTTGGCGCATGATAAAACGCGGCAAACTAAAGCTGCTGCCACGCTTCGCTCATACGCCGAAAACTGTCCAAGTGGTTGAGCGACCACGCGACAAGGTCGCTTACTTCCCAGGCTGCGCTGCCCATTCTTCGGCTGTTGAATACGACCTTACGGCACGCACTTCCGCTGCAGCCCTTGAGATCGAGTTGATTGAGCCACCTGGTTGGACTTGTTGCGGTGCTGGTGCAGCGCATGCAAGCGACCGGACGATGGCCCACGAGATGCCGATGCGCACCATGGCGACCATCGAGCGAATGGGCATCGACACGGTTACCTCACCGTGCAGCAATTGTTTCGCTCGGCTCAAGGTGGCTGAACACTCAGCTGTCGATGACGCGAGTGCTTTGGATAGGGTAAAGGTGGTGACTGGGCATGCCTACCAGGGCAGTGTCAAAGTGCAGCATCTGCTTGATACGCTGTTGGACCGGGCCGGGCTGGCGACAATCGCCCAGCGGGTGCGCCGACCGCTTGCCGGCCTACGTGTTGCCTGCTACTACGGTTGCTTAATTACCCGTCCAAGCCAGGTGACTGGTGCCGACAACCCGGAATACCCCATGAAGATGGACAATCTGTTACAGGCCCTCGGTGCCGAAACTGTCGGTTGGTCCTACAAGACCGATTGTTGCGGTGCCTCACTGAGCGTTACCCAGACACCGCTGTCGCTGAAGATGTCACGTAAGGTGGTAGTCGATGCCCAGGAGTGCGGCGCTGAGGCTGTGGCCACCATGTGCCCCATGTGCCATCTCAACTTGGACGCCCGTCAACCAGAGATGGAACTTGAGACCCCGATTCCGATACTCCAAGCGACCCAGTTCATGTCGCTGGCTTTTGGTTTTGGTGCCAAGGGAGCACGGCTAGGTCAGAACATCGTCGACCCTCGCCCGCTTCTAGGACTGAAAAACTTGCTCGACTAAAAACGACCGTTAACTGTCACCGAGTCAACCAAGAGCCACTCTGGCGAGTGGCTGTCTAGATCAGGCAGGAAAAACGTTCGAGATTACTTGCTATATTATTTCTATAGAACGTGAAGCGATAAGGCGAAGGCCTGATAAAGGAAATAGGACATTGAACGACAATATCTGGCTTTCCCACGCAGCTGACCTTGCCAACATCGTCAAGCACGGCGCGTCGATGGCTGTAAGTAAAACCGATGCCGGCCCTGCGATGGCCATTACACGGGCACTGATCCAGCGACAGATCAAAGATCTGCATCTGATCTGTGTCCCAACCAGTGGAATGCAGGCCGATCTTCTGATCGCATCAGGCTGCGTTCGAACTATCGAATGTGCGGGCGTGTCTTTGGACGAATACGGCCGGGCATTGTCTTTTGAGCGAGCATTTCATGAAGGCACATTACAGATCCGGGATTCGACCTGTCCTGCAATTTATGGTGGGCTTCAAGCAGCGGAAAAAGGGGTTCCGTTCTTGCCAATCCGTGGATTGCTTGAAACCGATGTTTTAAGGCATCACGATGATATAGCCGTTGTTCAGAATCCGTTTGCCGATGATGATCCGATTGCCCTGGTCAAAGCAATTAATCCTGATTTCTGCCTGATTCACGCCCCATTGGCTGATAGACAGGGCAACGTCTGGATAGGCCGACACCGATCCTTGATGATCATGGCGCATGCGTCAAAACAATGCCTGGTAACTGTTGAGGAATGTTGTGAGGATAACCTCCTTGATGATCCACTACGTGGCCCTGCGACTATTTCTGCGTTGTACATAACGGCTATCGCCAAATCACCAAATGGGGCTTGGCCGTTCGGCTTTAATGACTATTACCTGGAAGACTCGAATCATATTCAGGAGTATGTTCGATCAACTGCCAGCGAAGCAGGGGTGGAGAGCTATCTCAATGAGTACATCTTTGATGGTACCCGCCTTAGTTCGTGATCCAGGATACAAGGTAGAGGAGCTTCTGATTACGGTTATCGCCGAGCTTCTTCGCGGAGTGAAGCATGTCGCTGTTGGTGTATCTTCACCAATTCCTGCTGCAGCTGCAGTGCTCTCTCAGCTTCTTTCCACGAGCCCGCTTCGGGTCTCGATTATCGGCAACAGTAGCCGCCAGGCGTGGGCTGACAGTGGTGTAGAAATGTTCGACTGTGCAGCACAAGGACGCATCGACGCATTTTTCTTGAGTGGCGGGCAGATCGACGGCCATGGAAATGTTAACTTGGTGGGCGCCGGCGAGTATCCGCAACTTGATGTCAGGTGGCGAGGTTCTTTTGGCTCGGCCTTTCTTTACTTTCTTGTTCCGAAAGTGATCTTGTTTCGGAAAAAACATACTCGGCAGATATTTGTCCCGAAGGTAGATTTCGTCAGTGCCCCCGGAACCAGCCGCCCTGGCACTTATCGGCCCGGAGGGCCATATGCACTGGTAACAAATCTATGTTCGTTTTCTTTTCGAAAGGCCCAGCGT
Source organism: Acidiferrobacteraceae bacterium (assembly GCA_002729195.1). Taxonomy (GTDB): domain Bacteria; phylum Pseudomonadota; class Gammaproteobacteria; order Arenicellales; family UBA868; genus UBA12578. Next base: position 11,517 of record PBTT01000068.1, on the reverse strand, counting down.
TGTTTTCGTCTCGAAACGATTCATCCGGGACATACGTTGGAGGAAATTCGGGACCACACGGGATTCAACTTCGAAGTATCGGCGAGTCTTAGCGAATCCAAGGTGCCTACAGCAGCAGTTCTGGATCTTATTCGAACGAGCGTTGCCGATCAGATAAATGACTATTACCCTAAATTCAACCAGCAAGTGTTGTACAGACCAGCCAGTCCTGAGCAACCTGACTAGATGGCTTTTTGTTTTTCCTGTTAGGCTGAACCCTGAGGCCTGATCACAGGCGTTTCCTCGAGCGGTAGTCGTTAACCTCCGGCCACAGGCGGCCACAAAGCAACACGATCACCAGCGGCCAGTGGTTCGTCCAGGCTGCACTTGATGCCGTTCACCAGCAGAAACGCGACTTCCTCGGGAGAGATCTGCAGTATCCGGCTCAAAAGCTCCTTGAGATTCGTTCCTTCGGGCACGTGCAGCGGCAGCGCCTCTCCGATTCCCAGTGCAGGGCGATAGCGGCGCAGGCCGGCATTGAGCCTGACGGTGACCTCGATCATATTTTTTTGCGCGCGATCGTCACGCGTCGCTGCACACACCCCACCAGTCTTCTAGACCCAGTTCGTCCAGTTTGGCGCGCGTTGGGCGACCTGAACTGTCCCAGCCTCGCAACTGGTAATAGGTTTGTAAATGCTCATGCAGCACAGCCCGGCTGCCGGCCCGGGGGCCATCAGGTGAAGGTTCAGTCACACGTTGAGGAAGTTTGTCGTCGTCGCTGGTAAAGCCTGCGCGCAGGTTAAACATCCTTTCTATGTTCCAGATCCGATCGCCCTGTTCGATAGAGCGGTCAAAACTGAAATCGAGTCCAGTGGCTGGTGTCAACAGTGCACAGATTTCGCGGTGTGTGATTGCAAACTTGGTGAATAGGCAAATGCCGGTGGAATCAACAAAAGCGGTCGAATTCTGAAAAGGACGCCGTACCATTTCTTCCTTCTGCTCCAGTAACTCAGGCGCCATGTAGCGGGGGATACCGTACAGTTCCGCAGCGACGGTGTTACCCCGCACGTGACAGGCACCGCGGTTTGAGGTTGCATATTGCAGGGCCATACCCTGAAAGACGCGCGGACTGTAGGCTGACATCTCCAGTTTTTTCACACCCATGAAAAATTCAGGGTGCCCGTAGCGCGCAGCCAGCCTGTAACTGCCGTCCGCCAGGNCCTCACCAAAGCCTTCCCGTTTCCCCGTCATTTCAACCGCCCGGACCATGGCGGCCGCATCGCCGAATCTCATCGAAAAACCGATTTCTTTTTCNGNCAGNGCACCTTTCTCAAACAACTCCATCGCACAGGCGATCGTTGCGCCGGTAGAAATNGTGTCGATGCCGTAGTCCCCACAGATAAAGTTGGCTTTGGCTACGGCCGCCAGATCNGAGACNCCGCAAAGTGCACCAAGTGCCCAGATTGANTCATATTCCGGCCCCTCGCCGCGACCCTTGTAAGGACCGTCCTTCACTTCACTNACACGNGTACATGCNATCGGGCAGGCAAAACAGGCGCGGTTTCGCTGCAGAATNTCTTCTACNACCGCTTCTCCACTGGTGTTGGCGGCGCCTTCAAAGGTGTCGNATTGAAAATTTCGGGTAGGGTATGCACCCATCTCGTTGATNAGNTTNACCAGGCTGGCAGTNCCGTAGGCACGGAAACTNCCAAAAGAAACCGGGTCCNCNGCAATTTTTTCGTGCATGTCCATGGTAGCTGACCAGAACTGNTCCGAATCGTGCAAGCGCACACTGCCGCTGCCGTGGACCGCAATGGCTTTGAGTTTTTTCTTGCCCATCAATGCGCCAACACCGCTGCGTGCTGCAAGGCGGTATCCATCATTGACTACACCGGCCAGCAGCGACAACCTTTCGCCACCTGGGCCGATACAGGCAACCTTGGCGGTTGCGCGGGTGAGTCTGCGCAGAGCCGCTTCGGTAGCGGCTGGGAACTCGCCCCAGAGCGCTTCTGCCGAGCGAATNTCCACCGTCCGGTCGCTGATCCACAAGTAGACCGGTTCGGCAGACTCACCCTGAATAATCAGGAAATCGTATCCCGCGAACTTCAGTTCCGGCCCGAAAAAACCTCCCGAGTTGGAGCAGGCGATAGTTCCGGTAAGTGGTGCTTTGCAAACNACCACGTAACGGGATGTCGCTGGCGCACCGCTGCCTGTAAGCGGGCCAGTGCCGAAGATAAGGGGGTTTTCCGGGCCAAGCGGATCTACTGCTGGATCGATCTCTGTGCACAGCAGGCGCGAAGCCAGCCCGCGACCTCCGACGAAATCTTCCGCCATCTGAATATCCAGCGGCTCCCTGGTCACGGCACCAGTGCTGAGGTCGACTCGCAGAATGTTTCCGCTATAACCGTTATACATGGCTGTCTCTGCTACCTTACCTCTCGTACCGACAGATGATCTGTCATCAGGGAAACCAAGTTTTCATAAGCGGGTGCACCGATGTGGCGAAAGGTAATAGCCTGGGTGGGGCAATAACGAACACAGGCGGGATCCCCGCCACACAGGTTGCACTTCACCACAGCGGCCTTTGCCGGGGAGTGTGTGACACCTCCAGTTGGACAGGCAAAAATACAATCCATGCAACAGGTGCAGTTCTTCTTTATGACAGCGACAGCACCGTGCTCATTCACCTCCATCGCGTCATGCTTACAGGCCTTCAAGCAGTGCATTTCTTCACAGTGGATACACACGATTGGCAGAAAGAAATCATCACTGGGATAAACAACCTGTATACGCAATTGGGTCTGGGACACCGCTTGCTCATTCTCGATTGAACAGGCCACCTCGCACATGCGGCAACCGGTACACATCTGGGGATTGATCGCCAGTTTCTTTTGTCCACCCAGTTCATCAGAGTCCTCAATTTTCGGCGGTGTCATAAACGCGATCCCTTCGCCGACCGTACCACTACCAGCGATTTGGGTGTCTTCGGTCGCCAGGACCGCCGCAAAGGACCCCGACGGTGTCCACTTTGTCTGCAACCACCCGTCGAAACGGTCGCGATTAAAGGCGCCCAGTGCATCGGGCCGTGCTTCTTCCAGCACCCACTGTGCCAGGTAGCGGCCGACAATTGGCCCGGTTGCCAGGCCGTGCCCGCAAAACCCGGAGGCAAGCAGTACGTTTTCGTTCAGAAAATCAATGATGGGCATGCCGTCGGGAGTGCTTGGATCCAGACCGCCCCAGGTGCGAAGCAACCTGGCTTTCTCAAGATCTGTCACCAGTCTTGAGATATGTGCTACAGCCAAGTGCAGGTTACTGTCGGTGGTACGAGTGTCTTCCTGGCCTGCCTCCTCGAGAATTCCACCTCCAAAGTGCACGCCACCGTTGCATGTCTGCCGGAAAAACAGATCACTGCTCGCAACTCCGAACATCTGCTGGAAGAGAGGAGATAGGGGCTCGGTAATCATCGACTCGTAGCGGACGTTTGCGAGCGGCAGGTCATACCCGATCCTGTAACACAACGCCTGTGAGCCGAAGCCTGTAGCAAGGATCACAATCGGTGCACGTACGGTGTGAGAGGGCGTTTCCACGATCGCCTGCCCACTATCGGTCTGGACGATGTTTTGTACTTCACAGTTGAGCAGCACACGAGCGCCGCCCTGGGTCGCCTTATTGAAAAACCCCGTTACCAGTCGGAACGGATTGCAATGGCCATCTTGGGCACAATAACTCGCCCCGACGATGTTCTGCGGGCGCAGTGGCGGCACCAGTTCCAGTACATCTGCACTGTCCAGCCAGGAAATATCCAGACCATGTGATTGCTGGCGTGCAATATCGACCTGCGTCGGGCGACGATAGTCAAGTGTTTCTACCAGTCGGAGGTTGCCAGCCTGGACATACTCGATATCAACCCCAAGCTCATCCGACAAGCTCGGGAACAGCGCAACACTATCCATCGCGAGCGGGATCTCTTCAGATACCCGTGCAGATTGCCGAACCCCGCCTCCCGAACGCCCGGTAGCACCACTGCCAATGCCATTCCGTTCCAGCAACAGGACATCCGCCCCGGACCGGGTCAGATGGTAGGCGGTTGCACAGCCGACGATGCCACCGCCGACAATGATAATGTCTGCCTGGTAGTCCATCACTGTCAGGTCCTGGCCACGCCATATCCGCCGATGTGATCTTCCCAGGTCAATTCAGCCGCGTCAGCCACTGCGCCACCAACCGCCTCCAGCAGAACAGGCTTGACTGGTGCTCGCGGGGTAAAGGGCAGAATTTCCTGAACATCGGAACCCGTCTCATGTGCCACGATCTGCCGGAGAACTTCCCCACAGATGCGGCCCTGGCAACGCCCCATTCCCACACGGGTCCAGGGTTTCAACTGGTTGAGTTGTGTCACGCCCATACGGATAGCAGTTCGCACTTCGCCGGCACTGACGCCCTCGCAACGACAGACCGGCACATCGTCGCCCGCCAGTGCACACAACCCTGGTTTGACTGGAAACATCTTACCCAGTGTTGCGGCCACCGTACGCGCCTGCAGCTGCTTGCGGTGTAACACGTCTTCATCAACTTCAGGATCAAACCCCAGTTGACGCACTGCCACGGCACCAGCCAGCTGACCTTCGAGCAAGGCCACGTCCGCCCCCCCAATGCCGCATGTCTCACCGGCCGCAAAGATGCCTGCTACGCTGGTTTCTAGGTTCTCGTCGATCTTGGTTGCGTAAGCGCCGAAGTTGTAGTCAAAATATTGTTCGCAGCCTGCGATGCCGGGCAGTTCTGTGGCGGGAATGAATCCATAGTTCAAACAAATAGTGTCCACTTCCAACGTTGTCTCACTGCCTGGGAGTGGATGCCCGTCCCCATCAATTTTCATAATTACTGCGCGGGAGACTTCTTCCTCACCTTGGGCACAGACGATGGCGTGCCCGTACTTGAAGGGTACCTTGGCCTGTAACAGCTTTTTTCGGTTGGTAATCCCATGGCCGAGTTTGTCCCAATGTCCCCACAACCTGCTGGCGAGCCGAAGAAATTCGATACGTGACTGCAGTTCCACGATCGCCGCAATATCACCACCGGCCTCCAGCAGTTGTACCGCAGCGACTTGCAGAAGTGGGCCGGTTCCTGCCAGTAAGAACCTGCGTCCAGGCAACAGCCCCTGCCCTTTCAGCATCAACTGGGCCCCGCCGGCCGTGATCACGCCGGGTAATGTCCAGCCGGGGAAAGGCATCACCCGTTCGTAGGCACCGGTAGAAAATATAATGCGTTCAGCTTCAAGTGCCCATGCACCCGTGGGGCCGCAGAGATTGAGTACAAGCTCTTCTGCTGAGACATTCCAGACAAGCGTGTTACATTGAGTGTCAATCCCAGGGTGATTCAGCCCGGCCAGCAGTTCCCGCCCTTGCTGAATATTCGAGGCCAGGGAATCCGGGTACTTGTGATCGCGCTCAGCGAGTGCGGGTTGCTTGTAGTACTGCCCTCCAGCGCTAGCGCTTTCGTCTACCAGAGTCACTTTGGCCCCTGCGCGGGCCGCTGTTACGGCAGCTGATACCCCCGCCGGTCCTGCGCCTACAATGGCGATCTCGGTCGTATCTTGTTTAATACCGGTCACGAACTGGTTTCAACGACGCAATCGGAATGAACTTCTGTCATGCAGGTCCGTACATTAGGGTTACCGTCTACAGTAGCCGTACAATCGAAACACATACCCATCCCGCAGAAGTAGCCGCGCGGAGTTCCACCTTTGACATTCTGGCGGATCGCGCGTCTCCCTGAGGCCAACAGAGCAGCAGCGATGCTCTCACCAGCATAGGCCTCGACTTCCTCTTCGTTTACGGTGATTGTGATTGGCTCACCGCGTCTAACACCGTTGATCCTTTGTGCTGTCACTTAAGGAACTACGGGTTCACCGCCCCATCGATTCTAGAAGGGGCAGTGCAGTCATAGCTGATACCGGAAACGCTAATGCCCTTAGATCTCTCGCTTCCAGACTGGAAACTGGATCTGTCATCTGCTGCGTCGATCTGCGGCATCAATGTTTCTCATGGCTGATAAACAACCAGCTGCGATAGGAAGAGATGTCCTTTGTTCTACTCGCAGGAATATATCTGAGCAGATTTCGATACTCACAACATAAAAGTAGATATCTCATGGGAACTGTCGACAAGCTAGCGTGCGGTTGCAAGAACCATGTTAGTACTGCGCACAGGGCCGAAACTCAGCCCTATGGTGTTCTCAATGGGCAGTTTATCGTTTAATACTCTCACATCGACTGGACTACTTTATCGGGCTGATCATTAGCGGTGTTTTCTTCTTTGTAGTACTGCGTTTGCTTCGTACTTTTGCTGTGTTTCTACCCTCAAAATACCCGGTCATATACACGTGAGTAGTAGTGCATTGAACAAGTATACGGGAGATAAAACTGCGTGAAAAAAAGACTCTTCGGTATCTCTCCGAAAAGCCTTTAAAAACAAAAATTAATGGCTGGGGGACCAGGATTCGAACCTGGGTTGGCGGAGTCAGAGTCCGCAGTCCTACCGCTAGACGATCCCCCAACGGTGTCGATCTGCTGCTTTGCATTAAGTAACTGCGTCACCAGACGTCTTATAGTCCAAACACCAGTTCAAAGTGGCCCCTAACTCCTGAGTTGGTGTAGGGGTTCCAACCGAAAGAACTGCTCCACAGACAGGCCAAAACGAAAGTATTCTCGTCTAAAGGTCAGGACCGGTCGGCAGGCAGGTGATAGAGCATGCCGTATCCAGGAATGGCTTCTTTCACGCCCGCCAGCCGCAGCGCGTGCCAGATCAGGGCATGGTTCGATGAAGTCACCGGTTTTGCCAGCTGCTGTTCGACCTGGTTGACGATCCCGGTCAGCCGCAGGCTGGTACAGGACAGGAAGACCGCATCGACGTCATCGTGCTGACCGATGTCGAGAATAGCGGACCGGATGCTGTCGCTACTGATGCGTGCCGCCCGGTTGTCATCATCTTCATTGAATGAGCCGAAGACCGGGACCTCGAATCCGTTATTAACGATGTACTGTCGAACCATGTGATTAACGTCATCGCGGTACGGCGTCAGCACTCCGATGCGGGTCTTACCGAGTGCGCGAAAGGCGGCAAAAGCCGCTGTGATCGGGGTGGTCGGCAACGCCTCGGGTCGCCCGTCCCGGATCAGTTCGAAAACTCGTTCTTCACCAAGTACTATTGACGCCGCAGTACAGCCGTAGGCCACAACGTCCAGCAAAACTCCGGGCAGTATAAGGGCCGCCCGATCTGCGATGTGTTCTGCCATAGCCCGCAGTGTGTCCGGGGTGATAGTTGGAGAATTAGGTATCCGGGCCTCGTAGAGGGCCACACCCGGCATGGTGACGACCTGGCGGAACTCGTGTTCCATGGTGTGGTCTGATGCCAATACAATCAGACCGATACGGGCCCTGCCCGCGATGCCTTCGTCGATCTCAAACGGGATGCCCGTGATGTTGACGAACCCGTCTCTGGTTTCATGGAGTAAAGTCATGATCAGGTTCCTATCGTATCCAGTGTCATGCCTGTGAGTTTAATCTGGGGCTTCTGACCGGCAATCTGGTCAGCAACTATCCGGGCGGAACCGCAGGCCATCGTCCAACCCATGTGGCCGTGGCCGGTGTTGAGCCACAGATTATCAAACCGCGTGCCCGAGATCACGGGCAGGCCGGTTGGCGTCATGGGTCGCAGGCCCGCCCAGTAAGTGGGCTGGCTGTAATCGGCGGCTTGTGGCAATAACTCCATGGCATTGCGCAGCATCACCGTAAAATCTTTTGGTCGATAAGACGTATTGTAATCACTGATCTCCGCGGTCGCGGTCAGGCGCAGGCGATTGCCCATCGGGCAATAGGCCAACAGGTTGTCCTCATCGACTCCGCCGAGTTTCGGCCCATGGTGGCTCTTATCAACCGCCAGGGTCACCGAATACCCCTTGACCGGGTAGATCGGCAACCGGATACCCAGCCCGCGCACCAGCCGTGGGCTGTAAACACCAAGTGCCAGAATAAAGGCGTCAGCTTGTATGGGACCGGAATCCGTTTCAGCAACTTGAAGCCGGGCACCGTCTGTTCGCAGACTGTGCACCGTTGTGTTCATGCGGAACTCGGCACCTTCCATTTCACATTTCTCCTTGAGTGCCCGCGTAAACAATTGCGCATCACCACTTTCATCGGTCCTGCACCAGAGCCCGCCTGCAATCCGGTCACGCGCATCGGCGAGGCCCGGGTCCCGTCCGACAACGCCATCGCGGTCAAGCACCTCGATGTCCATGCCCTCGCCACGAAGAATCTCACACTTACCCGATGCCGTGGCGAAGCTTTTCTCGGATCGATAAAAATACAGCAGCCCACCATCATTTCGATCATATTCAATAGCGGTTTCTTCCCGGATCCGCTGCAATTGAGACTGGGAGTAGCTGCACAACCGGACCTTGCGCTGGGTATTGATACTCGCACGCTGGTCGTTGCATTGACCAAGATACGCCATCGCCCAGCGCCACTGATTCATATCCAGCCTGGGCCGGAAACGAATTGCCTGGTCGTTCCTCCACAGCGAGCGGAACATCATGCCTGGAGCCCGGGACGATCCCCAAGCGTAGGCGTGACCCGGTGCGACCAGGCCGGCGTTGGCTGCACTCGTGAAGCTCGCCGGCTCACTCTCACGGTCGACGACTGTTACCCGGTGGCCGTCTCGTAACAGCTCCCATGCGGTCGCGACACCTACGACGCCGGCACCGAGTACTACAATATGCACCTTTGATACCTTGGCCGTTCAGTCGCAGGCCGCGATGACCGCTATCTCGACTGCGAAGTCCGGGGTCGCTAGCGTAGCCTCGACACAGGCTCTGGCGGGGGTATTCCCCGGTGAGACCCAGGCATCCCAAACTGTGTTCATTTCGTTGAAGGTAGACATGTCGCTGATCCAGATTGTGGCGGAGATCAATTTTGACTTGTCTGTACCTGCCTCCGAAAGCAATCGATCGATTGCAGCAAGGATGTTTATCGTCTGGTCAGTGACGGATGCCCCGGGCACGTCTCTTGCGACCTGCCCGGCTGTATAGACCGTGTTGCTGTGAACGACGGTCTGGCTCATTCGTTCGCCGATATCAATTCGTCGAATAGTCATGTCTGTTTTTCTCCTGGTGCACTGCTGTTAGATCGATTATTCGTAAGTTCCGTGCAACTATGATACCCGGAGTGTGCATGACACGGACACCAGAAGACGATTCTATACGCTCAGGTGTTCTTCAACATCCATGAAAGCCAAACTATTTTTCGGGCAAGAGAGTACTCCTTAACTAACACTCTACCTAGCCGGCGACTGCTCTGCATAAGGTTGACCTGCCCGAGGAAGTACGTTACCGCGGCCTAATCCGTCAGACCCGGGGCTTATCTCTGAAGGAGAATTACAGAACCATCGCCCGCAGTAAGGCTCTACAGAACATAAGCACCAGCGGGCTATCACCACGTACGGCGTACTGCTGCTGTGTCGGAGTGAGCCCAGCCTTATCTGATCAATCCGTTTGCCCATCCGATTGACCCAGATCAATCAGCGATGTCCAACTCAGGCCTAAATTACAGTGTCGATGGACTACTATCGACGCCTGTCTTATCACGGTTCAATAAGTTTTGTATAAGCAACCAGAGGAAGATTAAGTTATGCCATTACACCCGAGACTTACATCTTTTAATTTTCAACAGTGGATTGCTGAAAATCAGGCTTCCTTGAAACCGCCTGTTGGCAATAAATTACTACACGATGAAAGCGGCATGATCGTCATGGTCGTCGGTGGCCCAAATACGCGAGTTGATTTTCACGACGACCCAGTCGAGGAATGGTTTTATCAGGTAAAAGGCGACATGATGCTGAAGATCGCAGAAAACGGCTCAATCTACGACGTGCCGATTCGTGAAGGTGAAGTGCTCATGCTGCTGTCGCACACGATCCATGCACCGCAACGACCGCAGGAAGGCTCAATTGGCATTGTCGTTGAGTCACCGCGGATGGACGGCATGAAGGAAGGTTTTGAATGGTACTGTTTCAAATGTGAAAGCCGCGTCCATCGCATTGAAGTACCGCTGGGTGGTGCCAGTGGCATCGTCACGGCATTACCTAAAATCTACGATGCTTTTCACAACGACGAAGAAGCCCGAAAGTGCCCGGACTGCGGCACGCTCCATCCCGGGAAGGGCTCGCCGCCGGAAGGCTGGGTGATTCTCTAGTGTTCTCCTCAGAAAGGTAGAATCCAGGTTAAATTGCTGCCTGTCACCTGAGCGCCTCACCGGAAAAATTAACAATCATCCCTCCATCGACTGAATACCTGAAGAGATTTCAACGATGTTCAGGCCGGGTCAGAGAATAGTATCCAGACATTGGCAACCGGAGCTTGACGATGGTAGGCACTGGCGAGCGAAACTGGGCTTTATCTTGATGTCGACGGACCTTGCAGCAGAGGTCGATTTCTTTTCCATGGCTCCTGAAGGCGTGGCCGTGCATATCACTCGCCTCAAGACCGACGATTACACCACCACTGAGACGCTTGCCCGCCATATTGATGCCATGGCCGACGCAGCCTCACGCATCCAGCCCGACACCAGGCCTGATGTGATCAGCTATAGCTGCACCAGCGGCTCGATCATCATCGGCGAAGAACAAGTCAAGGCCGAGATCAAGAAAGGTGCTCCCTATGCCCAGCCGATGACACTGGTCACCGGTGTGATCGATGCCCTGCACGAACTGGGCGTACACAAGCTAGTGGTCGGCACCCCCTATCTGGACGAAGTCAACACCGCGGAAGCTGAGTTTCTAACAGCCAAGGGCTTCGAGATCCTCGATATCCAAGGCCTAAATCTAGAAACCGGGACCCAGATGGGTCGGGTAACACCAGCCTATTGGAAGCAGTTCGCACTGGAGATCGACTCCACTGAGGCCGATGCGATCTTCTTGAGTTGCGGCGGCATCCGCTCGCTTGAGGTAGTAGAAGGGATCGAAAAGCAGAGTGGCAAACCCGTGATAACCAGCAATCAGGCACAGATGTGGAGCTGCCTGCGCCGTGCCGGAATAAAAGACAGGCTGACAGGCTTCGGTCAGATCTTTCGGGAACCGGGTCGATGTATTTCCGGATTGGGGACAGCTAAAAAGGAGTAACCGGTCTGTTTCATTATGGTGGTGAACATCGAGTAACTCAGCTGGCGCACCAGGCCCTAATCCCCCCTACTTCTTGATGAAGCCTCAAAAGAAACAGCCTGACGCTGGTCGAGTCGGACTTCATGGCCGGATGACTAGCGCCTTGCATGGGTGTCATGGGTCGACAGCAAGACCTGAGTTTGCCTAACGAAGCTCGATCAGGCCCCTGTCGTAGTGAGTCAGCAGTTCGTACCCGTCATCGGTCACAGCGACGACGTCGCAATGCCGGAAGCCACCCACATCCGGAAGGTACACCGCGGGCTCGATGGTGATCACCATGCCAGGCACCAGTACATTGTCATTGTAGGGCCTGATCTCACCCTTCTCC
>PBTT01000067.1 GCA_002729195.1 Acidiferrobacteraceae bacterium | reverse complement strand
GTAAAGGAGGAAACCATCATGGGTTGGACAGGAAAAATACTAAGAGTGAATCTTAGCGCCGGCAGTTGCACCAGCGAGGCCACCAACATGCAGTGGGCCAACGACTACATGGGTCAAAGAGGCCTTGCCACCAAGTACCTGGTCGAGGAGACCGACCCCAGGGTCGATCCCTTGTCCGCAGACAATAAGATGATCTTTGCCACCGGCCCCCTGACTGGCACCATCGCTCCGACTTCCGGGCGCTGGTCGGTGGTCTGCAAAGGCCCACTCACCGGTGCCATCGCTTGTTCCAACTCGGGTGGTTTCTTCGGCGCTGAACTCAAGAACGCCGGCTGGGACATGATCATCTTCGAGGGTAAATCCAGCGGTCCGGTATACCTGGACATCAACAACGATGAAGCCGAGCTCAAAGATGCCTCCGACCTTTGGGGCAAGTCAGTCTGGGATACCGAGACTGCCCTGCGCGAGCGCCGCGGTGACCCCGACGTGCGGGTTGCCTCGATCGGCCTGGCCGGGGAAAACGGCGTACTTTATGCCGCGGTCGTCAACGACATGGACCGGGCCGCCGGGCGTTCCGGGGTCGGGGCGGTGATGGGCTCGAAGAACTTAAAGGCCGTGGTCGTGCGCGGTACCGTCGGCGTTACCGTCGATGACCCGATGGCACTGATGCAGGCCTCCAATGCCGCCAAGGAGAAGTTGGCCGAACATGCCGTGACCGGTACCGGCCTGCCCACCCACGGCACCCAGATCCTGATGAACGTGATCAACGAGATCGGTGCATTGCCATCCAAGAACGGCCAGGACGTGCAGTTCGACGGCGCCCACGATATCAGTGCNGAGGCCATGGCCGAGCCNCGCGCGAGCGACGGCCAGGCNAANCTGGTNTCCAGCCATGCCTGCTTNGGCTGCCCGATCTCCTGTGGTCGGCGCTCCAAGATCGACTCGNGCCACTTNACGGTTAAAGATAAGCCCCAGTATCAGATNGTCAGCGGCGGCCTGGAATACGAGGCAGCCTGGGCGCTGGGNGCGGCCTGTGGAGTCGGCGACCTCGATGCACTGACNTGGGCTAACTTCGTCTGTAACGAGCAGGGCCTGGACCCGATCTCATTGGGATCAACCATCGGTGCAGCCATGGACCTCTATGGTGCCGGCGCCATCAGCCAGGCAGATACTGGTGGGGTAGCACTGGAATTNGGCAACACCGAGGCTTTTGTCGCCATGGTTGAGGCTACCGCCAANGGCGAGGGTCTTGGCAAGGAGCTCGGCCAGGGCTCACGCCGGCTGTGCGAGAAATACGGTCACCCGGAATTCTCAATGACAGTAAAAAGNCAGGAGTTCCCGGCCTATGACCCGCGCGGTATCCAGGGTATGGGTCTGACCTACGCCACCTCCAACCGCGGTGCCTGCCACCTACGCAGTTACACCGTTGCTTCCGAGGTGCTCGGTATCCCCGAGAAAACCGATCCGCTGGTGACCGAGGGCAAGGCTGGTCTGGTCAAGGCNTTCCAGGATGCTACCGCGGCGGTAGATTCCTCCGGCACTTGCGTGTTTACCACCTTCGCTCTGGGCGGCGATGACATCGCACCGATGGTCGATGGCGCCTGCGCCGGTGATTGGAGTGTCGAGCGCTTCGTCGAGGTTGGTGAGCGGATCTGGAACATGGAACGCCAGTACAACATCGCTGCCGGGTTCACNGGGGCCGATGACACCCTACCCGAGCGCTTGCTCAAGGACGCGGCCAAAACCGGCCCGGCCGAGGGTAGCGTCAACCGCCTTGGCGAAATGCTGCCAGAGTACTATGAGTTGCGCGGCTGGGATGCTTCAGGTGTACCGACAGCGGAGACCCTGGGACGTCTAGGTCTTTAAGTTTTTCTCAACTAAAGCAGTTGTTCCGTACCCGGTGGCGCTTGCGCCATCGGGTACTTTGTTTTGAATACAGGGAATAACCATTTATGCATTATGTGATTGCCGGGGCCGGGCCTGCTGCGGTCGCCGCTGCCGAGCACCTGCGACAGCTTGACAGCGATAGCGAGATCACCTTGATCGGCGCACAAGCACAACTGCCGTATTCACGTATGGCGATACCCTATTACCTTAGCGGCAAAATCGGCCAGGAGGGAACCCACCTNCGCCGTTCCTCNGATCATTATTCGGCGCAGCGCATCGATCTTATCCACGGNGAAGTNGTTGCGGTTGATCCNCCCGGNCANCAGGTGTCCCTGGCGGAGGGNGGCAAAGTCAGCTACGACAAGTTGCTGCTGGCGACCGGCGCNGAGCCGATCATCCCGCCAGTGCCGGGCATGGACGATCCCCGGGTACAGCAGTGCTGGCATCTCGAAGATGCCCAGAAGATCATCGAACTTGCCAAACCCGGNGCCCGGGCGGTGCAGGTCGGTGCCGGGTTTATCGGCTGTATTATTCTNGAGTCCTGGGTGTTGCGGGAAGTTGATCTCACTGTGGTCGAGATGGGTCCGCGCATGGTGCCGCGAATGCTTGGGGATAAGGCAGGCGCTCTGCTGCAGTCCTGGTGCGAATCCAAGGGGGTTAGCGTACATACCAGTACTCGGGTAAATGCCATTGAGCCATCGCCTGAAGCACTGCAGGTTGTGCTGGACAACGGCGAAANCTGTGCAGCCGATGTTGTCATTGTCTCGACNGGGGTAAAGCCTCGAGTGGGTTACCTNGCTGGGTGTGATATCACCATAGACCAGGGTATTGTCGTAGANCAACACATGCGAACCAGTGCCCCAGATGTATACGCCGCGGGGGATTGCGCCCAGGGGCTTGATTTTTCGACTGGAGAAACGGCCGTGCATGCGGTGCAACCCACTGCTACCGAACACGGCCGGGTCGCGGCTACCAATATGGCGACCGACAATACCCTGGCCTACAAAGGCAGTCTTAATATGAACGTGCTAGACACGCTGGGCCTTATCACCTGTTCGTTCGGAGCCTGGGAAGGTGTTGCCGGTGGCGACTCGGCCGAGATGTATAACCCTGATAACTACCAGTACATTAACCTGCAGTTCAAGGACGACGTACTGGTCGGGGCGAATTCGGTCGGCTACTACGAGCACTTGGGTGTGTTGCGCGGCNTGATTGAAACCCGNGTACCGCTGGGGCAGTGGAAGGCGCGGCTGAAAGAAAACCCGCTTGGCCTGATGGAAGCCTATATCGGTGTCAACCGAGAGGTNNCGGCAGCCGGGTAACACAGNCCGTGCCGGAAGCANATGAAGATNACCTTTAAACTCTACGCGGGCCTNAGNGANTATCTCCCCGAGGGCGCCAAGCGCAATAGCGTGGAGATAGATGTCCAATCGGGCGAGACGGTTCATCAGGTGATTGACCGTTGCCGTGTGCCGCGGGAGCAGGCCCACGTGGTGCTGGTGAACGGTGTTTTTATCGACGAGCCTGGGCGTGATAGCAGCGTGTTGAAGGCGGGGGACACCTTGTCAATCTGGCCACCGGTTTAAGATGCCCCCTGCCGGTAGCAAATGAAGATTACCTTTAAACTCTACGCGGGCCTCAGTGACTATCTCCCTGAGGGCGCCAAGCGCAATAGCGTGGAGATAGATGTCCAATCGGGCGAGACTGTTCATCAGGTGATTGACCGTTGCCGTGTGCCGCGGGAGCAGGCCCACTTGGTGCTGGTGAACGGTGTTTTTATCGACGAGCCCGGGCGNGATAGCAGCGTGTTGAAGGCGGGTGACACCTTGTCAATCTGGCCACCGGTTGCAGGAGGTTGAGNGANCCCTGTGAAACGCCGGTGGCGGAACTACGGCGGGAGATGGGCTTNAGTCACGCCGACTTTTTCCGTACCCTGAGACAGTTGCCGGCGGGCTGGCTNCAGGCGANCCGGGTCGATGGTGTCAGCCTGAGTTATGCCAACGGCCGCGTGGAAATTACCCTTGGCCCACAGCGGGAAAGACGTATTGCGCTGTTGCGTTTGCCCCAGACCGAGGTAATCTTCAGGTATATTGATCTTGCCGCAGCCGAGCGGGCGGCGTTCCAGGCCCGCTTTGATCTCACCTTCCACCGCGGTGGGGGCTAACTGTTGAATAGCAGAGACAACATCAAAGANGCCAGCGATGCACTGGGCCGGCCAATCCGGGACNTGCGGGTTTCAGTCACAGATCGCTGCAATTTCCGCTGCACTTACTGCATGCCGCGGGAGGTGTTCGGGCCTGGCTATGANTTTGTGCCGCGCGGTGAACTGCTNACCCTGGAAGAGATTGCCCGCCTTGTCAGGGTTTTCACCACCTTNGGCATGCGCAAGGTGCGGATCACCGGCGGTGAGCCGATGATTCGGCGTAACCTCGAGTACTTGATCGAGATGGTTGCGGCGATCGCGGGAGTCGACGACATCAGCATGACCACTAATGGCTCGATGCTCACGCACGGGCGGGCGCAAAGCCTCAGGCAGGCTGGGCTCGGNCGGCTCACAGTGAGCCTGGATGCACTGGACGACGCAACTTTCAAGCGTATCAACGATGTCGAGTTTCCGGTTGCCAANGTGCTTGAGGGCATAGCCAANGCCCAGGCGGCGGGCTTCACCGACATCAAGATCAATGTAGTGGTGCGNCGCGGTTTTAATGAGCACGTGGTNCTGCCGGTNGTGCGGCACTTTCGCGGTAGCGGCTGCATCGTGCGCTTTATCGAGTTTATGGATGTGGGCTCTTCCAACCGCTGGAANCTGGAGCAGGTCGTGCCGGCGACGGAACTGGTCAGNCTGATCANTGCCGAGATGCCAATCGAGCCAGTCTCCCCCAACTACCGTGGTGAAGTCGCCAAGCGTTGGCGATACCGGGATGGTGGCGGCGAACTGGGCTTTATCACCTCGGTCACTGAGTCATTCTGNGGTGACTGTGCCCGGGCTCGGTTATCGGCGTCGGGCCAGCTCTATACCTGCTTGTTTGCTACTGATGGGCACGATCTTCGGGCGCCCCTGCGGGCCAGTGCAGGAGATGATGCGCTGGTCGAGCGAATCGCATCTATCTGGGCACAGCGGCAGGACCGTTACTCGGAGTTGCGTGGNCAACTCGCGGTCTCACCCACTTCTTTACACAAGGTAGAGATGTCACACATCGGCGGCTGAGCGGGCCGAAGAACGGGCGTTATGTTGACAAAGGGGGGTCAATACCGGCTCTAGTTTTCTTGTATTGCGTGATTACAAAAAGAAAACCCCGCATAAGCGGGGCATCTTTTCTTAGCATACCTGACCCCTGTCTGTAGAGGTTGGCATTCTCCCTCACAACTGGACTAAAAAATGCCGGTCAGGTCAGATCGACCTGCACCCGCAACTAAACCTTTGTTCATTTTATGTTCATGGAAAAAAGTTGGCAGTACAGTTTAAAATGTTCTCTCTTTAGGCTCCCAATGGGTTAGGTGGATACAGAAAAATGAGTTGCACTCTATGTGTCTGTATTCCAGCAAGGCTCTTCGCATAATTTCTATGTCTTTGCGACTCACTTGGGCCTCTCGTTGGTTATTGGAGGCGGCTGATCCTGCGACCACACCATCCAACTCCTCACCACTCAACTTTACCGATTTGTCTAATCTCATCTCGTTAATCATTGCATTGCTCTCCGTTTTTAAGTTTCTGGGTAATTCCAGTGCTGGTATTTTGGGTAAAAGGTCACCAGATAGATGTGATAACCATCACTCAGTTGGCAGAAAATAGGAAAAGCATGTGATTCCTATCACGTCTCCCTCAAGATTCCGATTTTTTCGGGTGCCGGTTGATGGGTACGCCTACGGTGGAAAAAAGCCGGGTCCAAACTGCCCAGTTGGTATCGCGGAAGACAATCCTAGGAGATTCACAAATTCTCTAATAAGACGGGGAAATAAGATGTAGAAGAGATAGATTAAATGGCCGGCAGGCCTCTGTATGCGTTACTGTTTAATTCAGGTTGTAGATCTTCTTAGGGTTATCACATGCAATCTGGAGGGCGGTATCTTGAGGTAGTTGATTAAGCAGAGCCCATGTGCCGGCGATATTTGCCGCAGTATTTCTGTTTGGGTTGGAGGTGGCGACATCTCCGCCGAGCACAAAGCGGCCCGGATAGTCTTTGATCAGAGCGAGCCAATCAGGCCAGATGAAACCGTCTCCCTTCAGAGGACGGTTTTCAATCACTTGGCATGCCCCCGGTTTTTCCAGCATCTTGAGGCTCAGATAAAGGTTGGGGTGAGCCTTGAGCATCATTCGAAGTAGGTCAACGGTCATGTCCCCGGTATTGTCCCATCCTACGTGACTCCAGACTATTCGAGCATTCTCAGGCTTGCCAAGTTGATCGGCTATGTCATAGTTGTAATGGAGCAGTTCTTTAAAGTCTTCAATATTGTTGGAAATCTGGCTTGGGTTGTGCCCTCCTTCGGCGGTCGTAAGAAAGCAGTTCTGACCTTGTTTTTTCCCCCGATGCTTCCGCATGTCCTCAGGAATTTTGAGCACGTCGCGATTGACCACCTCTAGATGGATGTCGATAGGCACGCCTTTCTCAGCAGCAACCTTGGCCAGTCGGAGATACAAGGGATGATTGGCGGGGATCGAGATGAATGGATGACGTGAATAGGCGGAGAGGTGTAGCGTAGCCATTTCGCCAAAGGCCTTGGCCCCCTTGGCCAAAATAGTTTCGGCTGCGACCTGGAATTTCATCAACTCGGTGTTGTCGACGGTCTTGTTGGTCTCCACCACATCATGGATCCACGGATTGAGGATTCCTCCTCCGCCAACCAAACCAAAACTCTCAGGGTAGGTTTGTGTGATTTGAAGCAGGCTGGGGTTCATCGAAGGATCATCGAAAGTGTAGGGCCGGTTGTAGGCAAAGGGCGGCGGCATCAATAGCGAGCGCTTGAATCCCACGTTGGCCATGATCGAAATCAGATCCTTCGCTGAGTCTGAAAAAGGTTCTCTGCGGTAAAGATGTTGGTGCGTATCTACGCCGCATTGCGCAATAGTTCTTGTTGGGTTTATATCGTCAGCATAGGCAACACTGCCAAATACGAGAAGAACGCTAAGGGCAATAAGACGCTTCATACCGCCTATCCTACTCCCACCTTTGCCTCCCCACGAAATGGCTTATTTGACCTTAATCAAGCCTTTGGCATTCACCCCAGCATTTCTTCCCCATATGTGGAAATGCCGCTATAGGTACTCAACAGAAACAACATCGATCAACCTATAAAAAAAGAGGCTAATAAAGCCCCTAAAAACGGCAAAAGTTGGCTAAACTTTAGATAAGTTTTAGCAAGAATTTACCAGTTGTGCTATAAGTATTTGATCATTAAAACGAATCTAAAACCCGGTCATCTGACTTTTAATCAGGTGGTCGCAGGTTCGATCCCTGCACGGCCCACCAATAACGCCCACAAAGATTCAGCCGTTTCCTTATGGTCTATTAGAGGCTACCTTGTCCGTCCAGTATGCGGGGGTCACTAAAAGATAAACCCCGCATTAGCTGGGCATCTTCAGGCGCAACTACATCGTAAGGCATCTGGGTATTCCCCACCGGTTGATGACCGACAGGGGAAAGGGAATGCAATAGCACAGTAATTATGGGGCGGAGTAGTCCGGCCGGCTGGCACAGGCCGGGCAGTCCGGGCTGCGCGGCAGGTTGATGGTCTGCCATTCCATGGCAATCCCATCCAGGGCCAGCAGCCGGCCGCACAGGCCCTCGCCGGTAGTGAGCAGCAGGTTGAGCGTTTCCAGGGCCTGGATAGTACCGACCACGCCGACGATCGGCGCGATCACGCCCTCCATAGCGCAGGTGGCGGCTTCAATTCCG
>PBTT01000066.1 GCA_002729195.1 Acidiferrobacteraceae bacterium | reverse complement strand
CCTTGGCCGTGCCAGCACTGGCGCTGCGCTGCTGGCACTAGCACCCGGCGTGCGGCTGGTCGAGTTGGTGGCGGCCAAAGGCGATGACCAGCCGGCCAGCGCTCTACAGCGCTGGGGCCTGCTGGTGGATGTGAACCGCTGTGCCAGCGGTTGCGATGCTTGCGTGTCTGCTTGTGTTGAAGAACACGGCCTTNCTGGCAACGACCGGCCCGAGAGCGACGCCCAATGGATNCGCAAGGTTGACCTNGTGGACAAGCAAAGCGGTCATGAGTTGTCGCTGCCGGTAATGTGTCAGCACTGCGAGAACCCACCCTGCGTGGATGTTTGNCCNACTGGCGCCTCTTTTCGCCGCGCAGATGGCATCGTGCTGGTCGACAAGCACATTTGTATCGGCTGCCGCTACTGCATGATGGCCTGCCCCTATAAGGCGCGCTCTTTCATCCACGAGGATGTCAGCGGTCAGAAAACCCATTCGCCGCGGGGCAAGGGCACGGTAGAGGGCTGCACGCTGTGCGTGCACCGCATAGACCGGGACCAGCANCCGGCCTGTGTGGTGGCCTGCACCGGTCAGGGCCACGGTGCGCTGGTTTTTGGCGACCTAAACGAGCGTACCGGACCGCTGGCCGGGGCGCTGCAGGCTGCNCCGAACCGGCAGTTGCGGTCGGATCTTGGTTTGAATACNGGTGTTCGCTACCGAGGGTTATGACATGACNGTTACCCGGTTCCAGACCCTGCAAGGCACCANTTCCCGCTACTGGGTGCTGGTTGCAGTGGCAGCTCTGGCAAGTGTTGCCGGGCTGCGAGCGTCGCACTATATGGAAACGGCCGGCCACTGGGTCACGGGTATGAGCAACCAGGTGGTCTGGGGTATGCCGCACGTGTTCGCAGTNTTNTTGATCGTAGCGGCGTCTGGCGCACTCAATACCGCCTCGATNGCCTCGGTTTTCGATCGTGCCGAGTACAAGCCACTCGCCCGCCTGTCGGGTCTGCTGGCTATCGCCCTGTTGTTGGGCGGGCTGGCGGTGTTGGTGCTGGACCTGGGTCGCCCCGACCGGCTAACCGTGGCTATGACCAGTTACAACTTCAAGTCGATCTTTGCCTGGAATATTTTTCTTTACACCGGCTTTCTGGCGGTGGTTGCCATATATCTGTGGCTNATGTTCGAGCCGCGCATGAACCGCTTTATCAAGCCTGTGGGCACATTCGCTTTGGCCTGGCGGCTGGTGTTGACTACTGCTACCGGTTCCATATTTGGTTTTCTGGTCGCGCGNGAGGCTTTTGACAGCGCGATCATGGCGCCGATGTTCATCTTGATGTCGCTGTCTTTTGGTACCGCCCTCATGCTGATCGTCTGCCTGCTCATGTTTTGCATCAATGGGACCGACATGGGCGAGGAGAGGATACAGGGCCTGCGTCGGTTACTTGGCTACTTCGTCATCGCGGTACTTTATGTCGTTGCCGTTGACCACTTGACCAAGCTTTATGTAACCGGCCACCATGCGCTGGAGCGCTTCATATTGGTAGACGGGGGGGTCTATACCTTGTTGTTCTGGGGTGTGCAGATAGCCCTGGGTGGGCTGCTGCCGGNGGCGCTGCTGCTTTTGCCCCGGTTTACCGGTCGCCGCTATCTGGTTATTGCGGCAGTATTGGTGCTGGTCGGCGGATTGGCTCAACTGTACGTAATCATAATCGGCGGGCAGGCTTTCCCGCTGAACGTTTTTCCCGGTTATACGGCCAGTAGCTCTTTCTTTGACGGCGCTGTGGCCGCTTACGTCCCGAGCCTGCCGGAGGTGACGCTAGGTATCGGCGGGTTAGGGCTGGCTTTGCTGCTGACTCTGCTTGCCCTGCGAGTTCTGCCATTTTTGCCTGCCGGCAACCGCCGTGCTACCTCCAGCTGAGAAATCATTCGACGTTACTCCCGCTATCGCTATGACGCCAACGGTTCCATAACCGGTGCCTGTTCGTGAATCGATTCCTTATCTCTGCCGCTCACAAGTCATCGGGTAAAACCACGGTCAGCGTTGGCCTAAGCGCTGCGCTCGGCGCGCGCGGCCTTGTGATCGCGCCGTTTAAAAAGGGGCCGGACTATATTGACCCGCTGTGGTTGGGTCAGGCCGCCGGCCGACCCTGTTGGAACCTCGACTTCTTTACCATGGCGCCGGAGGAGATCAGCGCCTGTTTCATGCAGCATGCGGCTGGGGCCGATGTCGCGCTGGTCGAGGGCAACAAAGGNCTGCACGATGGCCTCGACGTTGAGGGTAGCGACAGTAATGCGGCACTTGCCANGCTGTTGAACCTGCCCGTGCTACTGGTGCTCGACGTAACCGGCATCACCCGCGGGGTGGCACCGCTNCTTACTGGCTACGCCCGGTTCGANCCCNGGGTGCNGATTGCNGGGGTGATACTGAACCGGGTGGCCGGGCCCCGNCAGGAGGGCAAACTGCGCAGNGCNATCGAGCGTTACACNGACCTGCCGGTNCTGGGCGCGATCGGCCGGCAGGAAGCGCTTGGCATCNANGAACGTCACNTGGGCCTGGTTCCAGGCAACGAGGANCCCGATTCAAAATNGCGCATCGAAACCATCGCCCGCGTGATTGAGGGTGCGGTGGACTTCGACGCGCTACTCGAGGCGACAGTCAGCCCCGANCCCGGCTCNGGGCTTGTTGNTGGCACGGCCAGCGCCGCCGTGGTGAGGCCTGATGTACGCATAGGCATTGCCCGTGACCGGGTCTTCGGTTTCTATTACCCCGATGATCTGGCCGCTTTCGCTACCGCTGGCGCCGAACTCGTTGCCTTCGACACCTTGGCTGATGCTAGCTTGCCCCCAGTGGACGGGCTTTTTATCGGCGGCGGGTTCCCCGAGTGTTTTCTAGGGGCGCTCGCGGACAACGTCAGCTTACGTAACGACATACGCAAGTTCATCGCGCACGGTGGACCGGCATACGCCGAGTGTGGCGGCCTCATGTACCTGACCCGTTCGCTAACCTGGCAGGGTGCTAGCGCCGATATGGTTGGTGTGATTCCTGCCGATACCCAGGTTGGGTCCCGGCCTGTGGGCCGGGGCTACATGCAGTTCAAGGCTTTGCCAGGGCATCCTTGGTCACGGCTATTGCAACAGCCTGAAACGCTGTACCACGCGCATGAGTTTCACTATTCACGCCTGGAAAATGTAGATAGCGCAGTGCAGACGGTGCTCGAGGTCCGGCGTGGCTACGGCATTGATGGCCGCAGGGACGGCATCCACGTGGCCAACTTGCTGGCGACATACGCTCACCAGCGGCATGTGCGCTCGAACCCCTGGGTGAATGATTTCGTTGACTTCGTGCGTTCGTGCCGCTGACGCAACCACCAGTTACGGCTAAATTCATGCAAGTAATAGGAGATCGGCAATGTCTTTCAAAATCACGCAACAGGCTGCGCGTCAGATCATCCAGTCAGCGCAGGAGGAGGGCATGCAGAACTTGGCACTGCGGGTGGCGGCCAAGCGAAAAGTTGACGGAGCGATCGAGTATGCACTGGGCTTCGATGCACCGGCAGGGATCGACAACATCAGTCACCAGTTTGAAGTACAGATCTTGATCGCGCCGACCAGTATCGACTTACTGGCGGGCAGCGTGCTCGACTTTGCCGTACCCGAGAACGAGACCGATCCGCAGTTTATTTTCCTGAACCCCAACGATCCTGCGTTCGTGCCCCCAGGTACTGACTAGCTGCCCTCGGCCGGTGAGCTGCCCTCGGTCCGCTCCCAGCCTCGTTGTGGCGTGGCAAGGGTGGTCCTATACTCGTTGCCTTGTGTTTGGCCTTTCGTCTTACCACTGCTGGCGCTGGCCGGGGGGGGGGAGCTAACACAGTGGACCTGACTAAGCAGACGCTAGCGAACGTGCATGAGTGGGCATCGCGAATTCGCCAGGGTGATTTCTCCGCCCGCCTGCCGGCAACAGAATGTGCTACCCCCGCCGGATTGGCCGATGATATCAATCGCTTGGCCGAATGGCTGGAGTCACTGGCCCTTGAGCGTGAGTTGGAGCTGAAGCGCCAGCAGGAGCGACTGGAAGAGCGCGTGCAATTGGCTAACGAATTGCACGATTCTCTGGCCCAGACGTTGGCGGGGCTCAAATTCCAGGTGCGTGTCCTGGACGATACCCTGCGCCAGGATAATGAGTTGGCGATATGGCATGAGATGGAGCGCATCGAACACAGCCTGGACGAGGCCAATATCGAACTGCGCGAACTAATTGCTGATTTTCGCGCCCCGGTCACCGCCCATGGTCTGGTGCCGGCGCTGCGTAAGTTGCTCTCGCGCTTTCGCAAGGAGAGCGGCACCGAAACAGTATTGCAGAACCAGTCCGGCGAGTTGGTACTTGATGGCGAAGCAGAAGTGCAGATCCTGCGCATAGTCAGGGAGGCGCTCAACAATGCGCGCAAGCACAGTCAGGCGAACATGGTTCGAGTGCTGCTGAGCCAGGGCCCACACGGCCTACTGCGAGTAATGATCGAAGATGATGGCGCTGGTATCAGCCCGCAGGTGGATGACGGTGCTGGTGACCAGCACTTTGGGTTGGCAATCATGCGCGAGCGTGCAGCCAGTATCGGTGGTAACCTGTATATAGAAAGCGAGCCGGGTGAAGGTACTCGGGTTGTGCTGGAGTGGGTGCCACAAGCGGAGGAGCAAGTTGCAGAGATAGTAGAGGCCGAGCACCGGTGAAAGTACTGATTGTGGATGACCATGCCCTGTTCAGGGTGGGCCTGCAGGGTCTGTTGGAACGCCGCGGCATCGAGATCGCGGCGGTTGCGGGTGAGGGTGAAGAGGGGGTTCGTCTTGCCAGCGAGTTGCGTCCGGAGGTGATCCTGCTGGACCTGAGAATGCCCGAGACCGGCGGACTTGAGGTACTGCGCCGTATCAACGAACAGGGGCTGGAGATTCCCGTGGTCATGCTAACGACCAGTTCCGACGAGGACGATCTGGCCGAATCGCTGCGCAACGGTGCCCGCGGCTACCTGCTCAAAGACATGGAGCCGGATGAGTTGGTCGTCGCGCTGCAAGAAATCGTGGCCGGGAAAATGGTGGTGGCGCCGGGCTTGACGGGCGTGTTGGCCGATCTTGTTCGCCACGGCGACCGCCGCGAGAGAAAGGACGAGCTAGAGCCTTTCCGCAGCCTCACCCCGCGCGAACGAGAGATTCTCTGCCACTTGGCGGAAGGTCAGAGCAACAAAGTGATCGCCCGTCACCTCGACATATCAGACGGCACGGTCAAGCTACACGTCAAGGCCATACTGCGCAAACTCGGCGTACACTCCCGCGTCGAGGCGGCGGTGATGGCAGTAGAGAAGGGTGTGTGCGGCCGTCAGGGTAGCGATTGAGCTAGTTCACCCAGGGATAGGATTTGCGCCATCAACCCGCTTGTGCCTGGTTGAGGTGGTCGACCAGGCTGTGCAGCGNANCCGGCTCGNCNCAGTCNAGAATGTCGCGTACCACACNCTGCAGCGGCTCCAACTCGGTTTGCCGGATGCNCTGTTTGATCTTGAGCAGGCTGGAGGGTTCCATGCTGAACTGGCGCAACCCCAGCCCCAGCAGCAGACGGGTGAACTCCGGGTCACTGGCCATTTCTCCGCACATGGAAACCGGGATGCCGGCATCGTGACCCGCTTCGATGACCCGGTAGACCAGCCGCAACACCGACGGGTGCAGTGGGTCGTACAGGTAGTTGACGGTATCGTCTATTCTGTCGATGGCTAGGGTGTACTGAATGAGATCATTGGTGCCGATGGACAGGAAGTCCAGTTTGCGTGCAAACAGGTCTGCTGCCACTGCGGCTGCGGGTACCTCGATCATGCCGCCGACCGGGATGTTCGGCTTAAAGTCCGCCCCTTCCAGCTCGAGCTCGCGGCAGACTTCGCGCACCAATTCCAGCGTCTGCTCAAGTTCGTGCAGGTTGGAGAGCATCGGAATCATGATGCGGGCATCACCGTGGACTGCCGCCCGCAGTATGGCTCGCAGTTGGGGTTTGAACAGGGCTGGTTCATGTAGGCACAGGCGGATGGCGCGTAGCCCCAATGCTGGCGTCATGTTGGCCTGGCTGTCGGTGCGGCCGCCATCGACCTGTTTGTCAGCACCCAGGTCCAAGGTGCGGATGGTGACCGGCCCATCGACAGTGCGTAACACGTGACAGTAAGCGTCGTACTGTTCCGCTTCAGTGGGTGTTTGCTTGCGGTTCATGAATAAAAACTCGGTGCGGTACAGGCCCACGCCCTGGGCTCCGGCNGGANCGAGAGCGTCGAGATCCTCCGGTAACTCGATATTGGCCAGCAGCGTTGCCTCATGGCCGTCCCGGGTAACGGCCGTCTCGCTCCTGAGTAACGCCAATTGCTGTTGCTGTTCGCGTTGCTGCTGGCGCTGCTCGCGGAACTCACACAGCAAAGCATCGTCTGGCGCCACCAGCACGGTGCCGGTGGTTGTATCTATGATTAGGACGTCGTCGTTGCGAATGTAGTTGATGGCGTTGTGTAGGCCGACTACTGCCGGTACGCCCAGACTTCGGGCGAGGATCGCGGTATGTGATATCGGACCGCCGAGTCTGGTAACGAAGCCCGCCATGCCGCGGTGCCGAAGCATAACTGTNTCGGCCGGAGTCAGATCATGGCCCACGATCACTTGACCGTCGAGGTTCTCCTCCAGCGCGCGTAGGCCGTGGGGATGGGTGGTGTCATCAACCATGAGTGCATCGAGGATTCTTTCCACTACCTGGCCGACATCGTTTTTTTTGCTACGCAGGTAGGGTTCTTCGATGCTNTCGAAGAAGGCAATCAGGGTGTCGGCGTGAGTTTTCAGGCACCACTCTGCGTTCTGGTGCTGCTGGCGGATGGACTCAATGGGCTGCAGTGCGATCACCGGGTCATCCAGCATCAGCAGGTGTACGTCGATAAACGCGCCGGTCTCGGGTGGCGCGTCTTCGGGTATCTCTTGTTGTACCCGCTTGAGTTCGGCGCGAGCGCTGGCGACGGCCTGCTGGAAGCGTGACACTTCGTCATCGATGGCGTCCTCAGCCAGGGGGTAGCGCGGAATGTCACCGTGCCAGTGTTTGAGCACAATAGCTCGTCCAATGGCAATGTCGCGGCCGATACCGGTGCCGTTTAAGGACAGCACTACTCATCCTCCTCGAAGCGCTCTTCGATTAACTGCTGTAGCAGCGCCATAGCGGCTTCCGCGTCAACACCGTCAGTAACCAGGGTCAAGTGGGTGCCTTGGGCGGCCGCCAGCATCATTAACCCCATGATGCTTTTCACATCTACACTCTGGCCATCCAA
Organism: Acidiferrobacteraceae bacterium; assembly: GCA_002729195.1. Lineage (GTDB taxonomy): Bacteria > Pseudomonadota > Gammaproteobacteria > Arenicellales > UBA868 > UBA12578. The sequence goes on along the minus strand of PBTT01000066.1, from coordinate 13,411 downwards.
TTGTAGCCGTACGTCGCATTCGAACTGCGCTGCAGCCTTGACTAGTTTGGCCGAGGCCCGCGCATGCAGGCCTAACCGATTCTTGATCTCGATCGGCCGCTCGAGCTTCATGAGTTCTGGGCTCGCGCGACCGGGCGAAGATCACGATGGCGTATCTGTACCGGCAGATCGTGATCTTCGAACTTTGCAGCCATTTTCTGCACCAGATAGACCGAGCGGTGTTGGCCCCCGGTGCAACCGAAAGCGATCGTGAGGTAACTCCGGTTCTCGGTTTCGAAATGAGGTAGCCAGTGCGCCAGGAAGGTGCCAACCTGGCGCACCATCTCNTGNGCTGTTCCTGAGCGCTCGAGAAANTCCATCACCGGNTGGTCCAGCCCGCTGAGATCACGCAAGTGGTTTTCCCAGTAGGGATTGGGCAGGCAGCGAAGATCGAACACGAAATCTGCGTCGACTGGTGCACCATGTTTGAAGCCGAAAGATTGCAAGGTCAGCATAGGTCCGCGCTGTAGGTGTCCGCTGGCGAAGTTGCGTATGATCGCGCGCAACTCGTGCGGTGTGGTCACGCTGGTATTAATGGTGCGATCGGCCTGCCGCGCGAGCGGGGCCAGCAGTTGCCGTTCCTCGGCAATACCCTCGGGCAATGACGTGCTGCTGTCAGTCAGTGGGTGGCGCCGGCGGGTCTCTTTGTAGCGCTGGACCAGGCTTTGGTCGCTCGATTCCAGGAACACGATCCGCACCGCCAATCCCGTGTTGCGCAGCCGCTTGAGGCTCTGGTCAAGAGCCTGCAGAAATTCCCGGTTACGCGAATCGATACTGAGCGCTGTCTGGGAAAAACTCCCGCCAGATTGCTGCTTGAGTTCCTCTGCCAGTTGCGGCAGCAGCGCTGCCGGCAGGTTGTCAACGCAGTAATANCCGAGATCCTCGAGCGCATGCAGGGCGATACTTTTGCCNGATCCCGACAGACCGCTAACNATGATGAGGTCCATGACAGGTACTGCTCANCTTGAAAGGTATCGGCCGAAGGCTACTGGGATNAATCGAGATGCGGTGATAGCGCATGGCCGGTGGCAGGTGAGTGCTCAGTATTGGTTCGGCCAGCGGTCGTTAGCGGCNCTTATCCGGTCAACAGGTGATAAAGAGCATCGGCATCGCTTGTACCGAGAATCTCTTGGCGTACCGACGCATTAGAGAAGGTCGTGGCGAGGGCGCTCAATATCTTCAACTGCTGTTCGGTCGCNTCAGCCGGAACCAGTAGACCGATAACTAGGGTGACCGGCTTATCGTCGATGGCGTCGAAGTNCAACCCCTGGCGCAACTGNAATNCCGCGGCGATGGGTTCGGTGATACCGTGCANNCGCCCGTGGGGCAGGGCGATGCCGTAGCCGATGCCAGTACTGCCGAGNCGTTCACGTTCGNTCAGCACNTGAAATACGGTGTGCCGGTCCAGGCTAGGTTGGTTGCGACATAGCAGGGCCGCCAGATCCTCGAGCATTCGCTTNTTGCTCGAGGCTGTCNCACNGGTNGTNACCCGGTCGCGGGCCAGCANGGCGGACAGCAGGCNNGTGGCAGCAGCCTGCTGGGACTGGGTGGCCTGGTACATTACGATTCCAATTTCATCGTCTTGATGCCGCCATCCACCTGGTGATGGTCGGCGGCTTTTTCCTTACGCCGGGTGATCTGGCGATCAAGCTTGTCAGCCATTGCGTCAATGGCAGCGTACATACTCTGTGCTGTTCCGGTGGCGTGCAACTGTGCTCCCTTGGTGTTGATCGTGACCTCGGCCAGATGTCTGGTCTTCTCCACATGCAGGACTATATGCACCTTGATGACTTCATCAAAATGGCGTTCCACGCGATCCATTTTCTCACCAACGTAGTCTTTGAGTGCCTGAGTAATTTCGAGGTGCTGGCCGGTGATTGACAGTTGCATGAAAAACCTCTGCTGGGGAAAACTACAGTACACTCCGCCGACGGTTGGCCGGGGGGATATTCATTTGCTCGCGGTATTTGGCCACGGTGCGGCGGGCGATCAGGATACCCTCGTCGTTGAGTATCGCAGTGATTCTGCTGTCGCTGACGGGCTTCGCGCGGGGTTCTGATTGTATCACTTTCTGGATCCTGGCCTGTACCGCCCGGGCCGAGGTGGTAGTCCCGGTAGCCTCGCCAATCTGTCCGGAAAAGAAGTGTTTGAGTTCGAATATTCCGTGTGGTGTCAACAGGTACTTCTGGGCTACCGCACGCGAGATAGTGGACTCGTGTAACTCCAGCCGGGCAGCCACCTCGCGCATAGTCAAAGCAGTGAGGGCGCTGTCACCTGCCGCCATGAATGCCTGCTGGTGATCGACGATCTCCCGGGCCACCCGCAGGATCGTGTTGTCCCGCTGTTTGAGGCTGCGGATAAACCAACGCGCTTCCTGCAGGCGTTCTTTTAAGTACTTGCGGGTGGCTGGGTCGTTCTCGCCAAGGTATTGCCGATAGTAATTGTTCAACCGCACGTTACGGGCGCTCTCCTGGGTTAGGCGCACTCCCCAGCGACGGCCCTGGCGGTAAACGCAAGCATCTGGCACGATGTATTGAGCGACGCTGCTGCTCAGATGCTCACCCGGTGCCGGGTCCAGGCTATGAATCAGCGAAACGGCCTCGGATAATTGCTTTCGGTCGATGTGCAGGTGCCGCAGCAGCTCGTCGTAGCGGCGCTCCGACAGTAGCGTCAAGTATTGGTCGGCCAGCCGCTGGGCATTGGTAAGGCCCGGCGTATCCTCGCCCAGTACAGACAACTGGAGCAACAGGCACTCACGTGGGTTGCGCGAAGCGATGCCGGGATGAGAGAGGCTCTGGACCAGGTGCAATACCGCCTCGATCTCGTCATCTGTTGCCGCGATGTCTGGGGAGAGGATTACACGCAACTCGTCAAAATTGGCCGCCAGGTAACCGCGGTCATCGAGGTTGCCAATGATGGCCTGGGCTATGACTCGGTCGGTGACGCTCAGTCGATGCAAAGACAGCTCACCCAGCAAGATCTCGGCCAGGCCGGCGGGTTCCTCGGCCCAGTCCGAGGCCTGTTCTGTGTTTGCGTGCCCACCGGCACCCCGGCCGCCACTCTCGCGCCAATAGTTGTTGCCAGCCTCGTCATCGGCGAAATAGTCTGGAGCGCAAGTATCGCGGTCGGCGTGAATCTGTGCTTCCAGACTCCCGTCGTCAGCTCCAGCCTCCAAAGCAGCAGAAGCGTCGATCGGCAGCTCATTGACATCGGTCTCGGCCTCTTCCAGGAAAGGGTTGGATTCCATAGCTGCAGTGATTTCCTGGGCAAGATCAACCAGTGACAAGTGCAGCAGCCGGATGGACTGTTGCAGGCGCGGCGTCAACTGCAGGCGCTGCCCGTGACGGATTTCAAGTGATTGTTTCACTGCAACTATCCAGCGAGCGGTGCATATTGTGAGAGCTATTTTCCACGTCAGCGGGTAGCCGGATCCTAGAGCCGGAATTCCCTGCCCAGGTAGATGGAGCGGACCTCGTCATGGCTCAGAATATGCTCCGCGGTACCCGCGGTCAGGACTCGTCCTTGCGCGAGTATGTAGGCGCGATCACAGATTCCCAGGGTCTCGCGCACGTTGTGATCAGTGATCAGTACACCGATGCCCAGATCACTCAAGAACGCGATAATGCGCTGGATGTCGCCGACCGATATGGGGTCGATGCCGGCAAACGGCTCATCCAGCAGGATGAACGAGGGCCGCAACACCACAGCTCGAGCGATCTCCACCCGCCGCCGTTCCCCGCCCGACAAGCTATAGCCGCGAGAGTCGGATTTGTGGGCGATGCCGAACTGCTCCAGCATCTCGTCGGCCCGCTGTGTCCGGGTAACGGCGTCCATATCTGGCAGGGCCTCAAGTACGGCCAGCAGGTTTTCCCGCACCGTCAGGCGCCGAAAGATCGACGGCTCTTGCGGCAGGTAGCCGATGCCGAGGCGTGCGCGCGAGTGCATCGGCAGATCGCTGATGTCGTGTCCGTCGAGCAAGATGCTGCCTTCATCGCGACGCACCAGCCCGCAAATCATATAAAAGCAGGTGGTCTTGCCGGCACCGTTGGGGCCGAGCAGACCCACTACTTCGCCATTGCTGACCTTGAGATCTACTTGATCGACCACGGCGACACCGCGGAAACGTTTAATCAGGTTGTGGGTTTCAAGAGTGGTCACGGCGGGGATGTTGCTCGGGGAAGTGGTCGGAACGCAGCCGAGGCTCAGCCCGCACTCGGTGACACCGGCAAGGCATTGCGCCAGTCATTCAGCCACCCGGGATCGGTATTTTGCACCTCGCGCAGACGGCGGCTGGGCACCCAGGCGCTGAATCCGGCTGGTGGCTGAATTCTCTTCCAGTCACCCTGTACCGCAAGTACCCGCACCTTTTCGCCCCGGTTGACGTAACCCACCATGGCAGAGTCGCTGGCCGTTGAAGGTTTGGGCCGCAACCGCACTTTCTCGCCGGTGATAGTGCCGACGCCGGCATCGGCAGACACATACTTGCCGTAGATCCATACGCTGATGCCTCGCGGCGCAGTGACACTGGACCAGGCCCCGTCCGTAGCCAGAATCTGCACCGGTGTGCCAGGGGCCAAAGAGCCAATATGCGTTGCACTCAGGCTGCGAGTGGCGTAGGCGGGGGTAGCCGTTTGGCCGACGTAACCGGCCTTAAAAGCGGTGTTGCGATTGCCGTCGGCAGCGCGCGATCCACTGGCCGCGAGCGTGGTTGTCCCGGCCGCAGTTGTGGTTTCTTTGATGGTGCGTGGCTGGATTACTATGCGTGAGCGACCGGATGTGCCGGTGCTATCAGCGGCCTCGGGGGTAACGGTAGTGCGGGTCGTGCCCCTGACTTTCATGGTATCGCGGGCCATGTCGTAGACGATTGAATCGCCTTTGATCGAGTCTTGACCCTGGCGGACATTAGCCTCGTGGGTAAAAGTGACAATGTTCTTCACTTCGTCGAGTTCGATGATCCGGCCAGTGCCGACTACGTCTGTGGTCTTGCCTTCGGGCCGCTGGCGAAACTCGGCCGGTTTGCCTTTGGCGATTGCCCTTTCGAGCCGCTGCTCATCGTAGAACAGCTGGATTTCGTCAGCTTCGATACGAATGGTGCCCTGCTCGACCGAGACGTTGCCACGGTATACCCGCTCGCCGGTGTTGAAGTCCATCACCACCTCGTCGGCCTCGATCACCACCTGCTGATCTTGGTCTGACTCCAGCGCCCAAACGCCAACAGATGCGAAATTGAGCACGGCGGCAACAACAACATGGGTGCATCGCAAGATCATGGGGGAAATTTTACCAAACCGGCCGCGCCGCTGGCGGTGGGTGAGTATTGCCGGAACGCTCTCGCGGCTCGTGCGCGGGCGTTACCTGCCGGTTAATTGCCAGTCTCGCGCTTGAGNNGCACTGTCATCTGCTCNGTCCGGGTGATGCTACCNGGGTCGCTGGTNCTGGCGCGCTGTTTCACCTCAACCGCGCCGGTCAGGAGCACNTCGGAGCCGTCGCTCGAAAGCCGCCCNGACTGACTGCGAATATCTCGGAAGGGTTGGNGGNTCTGGTATTGCTCCTGGTTCTGGTACTGNTGNAGGTGTGGCCGGTCCAGTAGCGAGGTATTGTCCTGCGGAAGGTGCTCCAGCCGTTCAGCCTTCAGTANGTAGGCCACACCGGCCGCATCCCGGCCAGTGGCGGNGAAATCCTGGATGATGTAGTCCGCATCGTGTGTTGCCGGCAGTTGNAGCTGCTCGACCTGATCCACCGNATCATACTCGTGCAGCCANACGACCAGGCCCGCCATCACGCAGAGTACGCCCAGGAGAACGATTCGCTCGAGGTGCTTGAACANGGGNTCAGAANATNCCGGCGCGGATCAGGTCCAGAGCGTTGAGTGCCCCCAGCGGNCGGCCCGCGGGGTCGATGACGAAAACACCGTTGATCGAACGGTGACGCATCGTCTCGACCACCTCGGCAGCCAGCGTCAGCGGTGTAGTAGTGTACGGATCCTTGATCATNACCTCAGCGATAGTGAGCCNGCCNACATCGATGTCCTGNTTGAGCGAGCGGCGCAGGTCGCCGTCGGTGTAGATTCCACACAAGATGCCTTGGTGGTCGACGATGCCGGTCATACCCAGTTGCTTGGCCGACATCTCGGCCAGGGCGTCAACCAGTGTGGTGCCACATTCGACCAGCGGTATGGCCTCGCCGATATGCATGATGTCCTCGACGTAGACCAGCAGCCGGCGCCCCAGCGTGCCACCAGGATGGGAGCGGGCGAAATCATCGCGGCTGAAGCCGCGGGCCTTGAGCACGGCTACTGCCAGAGCATCACCCATGGCTAACGTTGTCGTGGTGCTCACCGTCGGGGCCAGGTTGTGGGGACAGGCCTCGCGCTCGACCTTAACATCCAGGCACACATCAGCCGCCTGACCGAGCGAGGAGCCGCAGTGGCCGGTCATAGCGAGAAGCGTCACACCCATGCGCTTGATAATGGGCAAGATGGTCAGGATCTCGGGGGTCTCCCCAGAATAGGAAATGGCGATGACCAGATCAGCTGGGGTGATCATCCCCAAATCACCGTGGCTGGCTTCACCGGGGTGGACGAAAAAGGCCGGGGTGCCGGTGCTGGCTAAAGTAGCCGCTATCTTGCCGCCAATATGGCCGGATTTGCCCATGCCCACCACNACCACTCGGCCACTACAGGCAAGCAGCGCTTTACAAGCACGGTCAAAAGAGGCATTCAACTGCCCGGCGAGCCGGCTCAGCGCTGCGGCTTCCAGTTCGATAACGGTACGGCCTTGCCAGAGAAATTCTGTATCAGTCATGGTGAGGGTGGCGGTAGCGGGTTCGCTGATGATTCGGGTTATTCTACGGGAACCTCGGTATGCNNCGCACCAGACCCCGGCGACCCTGAAACTTGGAGACCCCACTGCTGATCGGTACCTACGGCTGGGCCCACCCGGCGTGGAACAGCGTGTTCTATGACCCGGACCTGCCGCCCGAATGGCGCCTTTCCTGGTACGCCAATCACCTGCGTGCAGTCATGGTGCCGGCGCAGTCGTGGCCCACGCTCGATGTTGCTGCGGTCAGCACCCTGCTCGACGATACCGACGAGACATTCCGGTTCGTCATTGAGCTGCCTCCTGCTGACAGGCAAAATGCTAAGCCGCCCTGGGAAGACAGCGACCGCATCGCCACCCGGGTGCGGGCTTTTGCCGGGCAAGCCGATGCGGTGCTATTGTCGCTGGCCGACAGTGTTGCGCCGGAATGGCCGGCGCTTGAGCGTNTCCGCGCAGCACTCCACCCGGCGGCGCTGTGCCTGGACGGATTGGCNGCCAGCCAGTTGCCGGCCGGCTTTGGATCCTGCTGGTGCCCGGCAAAGGATCAGCCATTGGTGCCGAGCGACTACACCATCACCTGTTGTGATAGTGGTGAGCCGCGATTGTTGCGCAAAATCATAGAGGCCCTGCAACGTGAACTGTCAGGCAGAGGCGCATTGATCCTTACCGATACTGTGCGGGGCTATGAGCACGCCCACGAAGCCCGTATCATCGCCGAGTTGCTGGAGGCGACATGAGGCACCTGGCACGCTGGTATGAGCNGGNGATCCTGGGTCGGCCGGTGCCGATCCTGGTCCTGTTGGCNTGTGTACTTGGGTTTTTCTCCTACCATACCCAAGATTTCAGGCTGGACGCCTCGGCCGANTCGTTATTGCTCGAAGATGACGAGGACCTGCGCGCCTTCAGGATGTTGTCCGAACGTTACCAGGCGCGCAACTTCCTGGTNGTNGCTTTTATCCCCTCCCAGCCGATCTTTGCCCCGGANACNCTGGCGCAGATTAGTGCACTGGCGGCGGAACTGGCGGCCCTGGATGAGGTNGAATCGGTGGTCTCGCTGCTCGATGTGCCGCTGGTTCGTCAGATGGAGGGCTCACTGGCCAAGGCAGTGAGTAACTACAAAAATCTAACCAACTCCGATGTCGATCTGGTGCGGGCNAANNAGGAGTTGACGAACAGCCCCTTGTTTGCCGAACTCGTTATCAGCAGGGACGCCACCACCACAGCCCTGCAGCTCAACCTCAAAGAGCACCCGCAGTTGCGTGACCTGCAGAAGCGCAAGCGTCTGCTCGCGGGCCGGGTTCGTGCTGGGGTTGCGAGCACTGCTGAGCGCACCCAACTGACACAGGCCCGCGCAGCTTATGCGATGCTTAAAGCTGAACTGGATGCGCGCAACCACCAGACTATTGGTGAGGTGCGCAGCATCATTGCCCGCTACCAGCAACACGGACAGTTGTACCTGGGCGGTGTGTCGATGATTGCGGACGACATGATCACCTTTATCAAAAAGGACCTGCTGGTATTCGGGATCGGGGTGTTCGTGTTTCTGGTCGGAATGCTCAGCATCATATTTCGCGCAGCGCGCTGGGTATTGTTGCCTCTCGCCAGTTGCTTCTACGCCGGGCTGCTGATGATCGGGTTGCTGGGCCTGGCCGGCTGGCAGGTGACGGTGATCTCGTCTAATTTCATCTCACTGATGCTGATCCTCACCATGTCGATGAGCATCCACTTGGTGGTACGTTACCGGCAACTGTGCCGTGATCAGCCAGAAAGCATGCACCGCGAGCTGGTAGCGCGGACGGTGCGCAAAATGGTCTGGCCGTGTTTGTATACCGCGCTTACTACAATCATAGCTTTTGGCTCGCTGGTGGTAAGCGACATCAAACCGGTGATCGATTTCGGCTGGATGATGTCGGTCGGGCTCGCGGTCACCTTTTTGACTTCGTTTCTGCTGTTTCCAACGCTGTTGTTGGTGCTGGGCAGGTCGCCGGGAGAAACCACCACCGGCTCCACCTTATGGGTCACTGCGGCGCTCTCGCGCCTCACGGCGCGCCACGGCACTGCGGTACTGGTGGTGTCGGGCCTGCTCGCGGCCACCGGGGTGGTCGGCATAACGCGCCTTGAGGTCGAAAACAGCTTCGTTAACTACTTCAGTAACGATACCGAAATCTACCAGGGGCTGAAACTGGTTGATGACAAGCTGGGTGGGACCACGCCGCTGGATATCCTGCTTTCCTTCGATGCATTACCGCCGCCTACAGACAATGCTGAAGAAGAACTGAAAGGGGCCTTGGAAGAAGAGGATGACCTNGACGAATTNCTGCTTGGCAGTATCTCGAGTGGTAACAAGGACGATTACTGGTTCACNCCGNNGCGGGTCGACCGCATCAAGGCCGTGCATGATTACGTCAGNGATCTTTACGGCGTCGGCCAGGTGTTATCACTGGCCTCGCTGNTNCGGGTCGGCGAGGAGATAAACCAGGGGGAATTTGACGCTTTCGANCTCGCGCTGGTAAACAAACGAATGCCCGANACGCTCAAGCAGACCATGATCGCGCCGTTTGTCTCNATCGATNACAATGAGGCCCGCATCAGCCTGCGCATAAGGGATTCACTCACGGACCTCAGGCGCAACGAACTGTTACAGAATATCCANNACGGCCTNACCNGTGANCTTGGTCTTGCCGCAAACAGCTTCGAGGTTACCGGGCTGCTGGTGCTCTACAACAACATGCTGCAGAGCCTGTTCAGCTCACAAATCCAGACCCTCGGGGTCGTGATGCTGGGAATCGCCCTAATGTTGATGGTGCTGTTCCGCTCAGTCGTGCTGGCGCTCATCGGCATCGTGCCAAATNTGCTGGCGGCCGCTGTGGTTCTCGGGCTGATGGGTTGGGGCGGCATACCGCTCGACATGATGACCATCACCATCGCCTCGATCACNCTGGGTATTGCGGTGGACAACAGCATTCACTATATCTACCGNTTCAGGGANGAGTATGCNCGCCGCGGCGACTATCCGGCGACCCTGCACTATTGCCANGCAAATATCGGCCGAGCCATCTTCTACACTGCCATCACCATCATCGTCGGTTTCTCTATTCTGGTGCTGTCGAATTTNCTGCCGACCATCTACTTTGGCCTGCTAACNGCGTTGGCNATGGCTATTGCGCTGCTGGCAGCGCTGACCTTGTTACCGAAGTTGATACTGTTGTTGAGGCCGTTCGGGTCCGCCGCGCCAGTGGCTGTGAATACGCCCTAACAAAATGAGCCAGCAAGCACAAACAGTGCGCGCTGCAAAGCCATCAGTTGCCGGGTTGCCAAGGGAGACGCTGCGNTGCTACCTACTACCAACAGATGCCCGCCGGCACGGGGCGTTTGTAGTTACTNGCGGAAATGCTCACAATATACTGGGGCCCACGCAGACCTATCNCCAGTTTGATTAACTTACCCTTATTGCTTATGAGCCAGACTATTTTTTTCTCCAGCCAGAGGCTGTGCCGGTGGTGGCTGACACCACTACTACTGCTGTTGTTATCCTCGCCAGCCCCCGCCACGTCGCTACCACCTGACCAGTTAATTCGCCAGGCGGTAAGCCAGTTGATCGACGAGCTCACCGCGCATCGGGCTGAACTGGAGACTGACCAGGCACGCCTTTATGCCATGGTCGAGCGGACAATCGTTCCCCACATCGCGTTCGATAAGGTGGCCCGACTGATTCTCGGNANCCACTGGAAAAGTGCACGGCCNGAGCAACGCTCGCGCTTTGCCGNGGCATTCAAAAGCCTGCTTATCCACACTTACGCCACAGCGATATTCGGCTACACCGGCGCCGAGGAAATACTCTACAAGCCGTTCGAACTTAAGGCCAATGAACGCCTCGGTGTGGTTCCCACCGATGTCATCTTGCCGGGTACGGCACCGGTGCCGGTAAATTACTTTTTCCTACGCGAGAAAAGTGGGCAGTGGAAGATGTACGATATCCAGATCGACGGNGTCAGCCTGGTGTTGAGTTACCGTAACCAGTATCGGCAGGTGATCGAGGCGGANGGCCTGGATTCTCTGATAGAATCGCTCGCCCGCAANAATGCAAAGGACTAGGCGGGCCGCTTTCCGTTGTCAACTATAAGGATTATNGGAACATGGTAACAGCCGAGGACATCAAGGGCTGGATCGAGCAAAACCTTNCCGGCGCCGAGGTTGAGATATCCGGCGACGGGCATCATTTTGATGCAGTGATCGTGTGCCCGTCGTTTGCCGGTAGAAACCGTGTGCAGCAGCATCAGATGGTGTACGCCGCACTGGGTGACAGGATGAAGGTACAGATACACGCATTGTCCATGCGCACCCTCACCCCTGAGGAAAAGGCGACAGCACAGCCGAACTGAGTTTCGAGGAGAGATCAAATGGATACCCAGGACCGAATCAAGCAAACCGTAGAGAGCAACAAGGTGATGCTTTTCATGAAAGGCACGCCGGATTTTCCCCAGTGCGGGTTTTCCGGGCGGGCAGTACAGATACTACAGACACTCGGCACTGAGTTTGCCTCGGCCGACGTGTTGGCGGATGACGAGATCCGCGAGGGCGTGAAGAGTTACTCGANCTGGCCGACCATACCGCAGTTGTACATCAACGGTGANTTCGTCGGCGGCAGTGACATAATGATNGAGATGTACGAAAACGGCGAACTAAAACAAAGACTCCAGTCGGTTGANNCTTGAGCANCTTGTCNCCTTGCAAGNAAAAGGCGCCGGTAGGCGCCTTTTTCNTTAATTGGCAGACTGATTCCCGGGGACNTGGCTGGACATAGTTCTCCTCGGCCCCACACAATCCNGTCAGAGGTATTTAGTCGCACGCTTGAGCAGCCACAATTTTGGATAAATTACTCATCACGGGCGGCGGGACGCTACAGGGGGAGGTTCGTGTTGCCGGGGCTAAGAACGCGGCATTGCCGGTCCTGATCGCGGCGCTTCTCACCGACCAGACCCTACGGATACGCAATATCCCTCACCTGCGGGATATCACCACTACGCTGGAACTTCTAGGTCATCTCGGTGTCAGCGTACAGGTAGACGAGAAACTTGAGATCGAGGTGAACGCGGCCGATCTGGCATCCCGCTGTGCACCCTACGAACTGGTCAAAACCATGCGCGCCTCGATCCTGGTGTTGGGGCCACTACTGGCACGCTTTGGTCAGGCTGAAGTGTCGCTCCCCGGTGGTTGTGCCATCGGCTCGCGCCCGGTAGATCTGCATCTCAAGGCATTGGAGAAAATGGGTGCTGAAGTATCGGTGGAGGCCGGATACATCAAGGCCCGAGTGCCCGGTGGCCGTCTATGTGGTGCCCGGATCATTTTTGATATGGTGACCGTCACTGGCACTGAAAACCTGTTGATGGCGGCAGTGCTGGCACAAGGTAGAACGGTGCTGGAAAACGCCGCACGCGAGCCCGAGGTAGTGGACTTGGCCCGTTGCCTGGTCAACATGGGTGCGCGCATCCAGGGTGCCGGGCTGGATACCATCGAGATCGAGGGTGTGGACGCACTCAGCGGAGCTGAACATACGGTGATACCCGACCGGATTGAGGCCGGCACTTATCTGGTGGCGGCTGCCGCGACCGGCGGCCGGTTGCGCCTACGTGGTATCAGCAATGGCCTGCTCGATGCAGTTATCGCCAAGCTCGATGAAGCCGGTGCTGCGGTCATGGTAGGGGAGCAGGAGATTTTGCTCGACATGACCCACAAACGGCCGCGGGCGGTGAATGTGCGCACCGCGCCTTTTCCCGGGTTTCCCACCGACATGCAAGCTCAGTTCCTGCTGCTAAATGCCATAGCAGAAGGTACTGCCACGGTGACAGAGAGCATTTTCGAGAATCGTTTTATGCACGTGCAGGAACTGCAGCGCATGGGGGCGGATATCGACCTTAAGGGCAACACCGCCATCATCCGTGGTGTACCTCATTTGAGTGCTGCTCAGGTTATGGCGACTGATCTGCGGGCCTCTGCCTGCCTGGTCCTGGCCGGGCTGGTGGCCCAGGGGCAGACCGTAGTGGATCGGATCTACCACATTGACCGTGGCTACGACTGCATAGAAGAAAAATTGGCCCAGTGCGGCGCCGATATCTGCCGGGTGTCCGACGGCAGTCAGCGGCGACTGGCCGCGGTGCGCTGAGCGCGTGTTGTACGCCTTCCCTAGATTGACCTGACATGTCCATTGCCTTACCACGATTGACTATGTCGGCAGCAGATTTCGAGGCACGGTTGGCCGAACTGCTGAACCGCACTCAGCCCTTTGATGCAGCGGTCGAAGAGACAGTACGGGGAATTATCGAGCGCGTTCGATGCGAGGGTGATGCAGCGCTATTGGCTTTGACCGCTGAGTTTGATGAGCTGGTGCTGCAGGCGCCATCAGACCTTGAACTACCAAAGACGCGCCTTGACCAGGCGCGTGCGGCGTTACCTGATGAGTTGAGCGCGGCACTCGAGCAGGCAGCGCAGCGCATCCGGGCCTTTCACGAGCGCCAATTTGAGACCTCCTGGCAGTACCAGGAGGCAGATGGTAC
>PBTT01000065.1 GCA_002729195.1 Acidiferrobacteraceae bacterium | reverse complement strand
GCGTTTCGGCCTGGAATTACCCCTACAGGCACAAGCTACGGCTACCGGCAAACTGACTGGACCGCGGGGAGATCTGCAGGCTGCCGACCTGGTAGTGGCTGTCGTGTCGAAAGACCTGCAACTCAAAGCGAATGGCAATATTCATCCACTGGGCCGGCAGGCCCGCTANGACCTGCCCTTCAGTGCCAATAGCGCAGACCTCGCGGCACTGACTGCGCGTTTCGGCCTGGAATTACCCCTACAGGCACAAGCTACGGTTAGTGGCAAACTAAGCGGTACGCGCGGCCAGTTGCAACTTGCCGACCTGGCGGTGAATGCAGCCAGTGCGCAGGCAAACCTTGAGCTGACCGGAGAGATCGGTCCGCTGGGCGAGGAAGTCGAATTGGGTCTTGTGGCCAAGGCCCGCGTTTCCGATCTGGCGGCGCTTGGCCCGGTGCTCGGACTGCCGCTCGACATCTTGCACGATATTTCTGCTGAGGGAACGGCCCGTGTGTTTGGCTCGATAGATGAGATAGGCCTCGATGTCAACAGGGGCCGTCTTAACGGCGGCGGTGTCTCGGGTCGCTTTACCGCCAGCCTGCCCAGCATAGGGCAAGTCCGTCGATCCAGTTTCTCGCTCGATGCCAAGATCGACAATATCGCCCGGTTTGCCTCGTGGCTCCATACCAACCCCGACTATCACGGTCACGCGGGGATAAGCCTCAGCCTGGTGGGTGAACCCTCCGGCAAGTTGCCCTTCGAGGTGCGGGCCAAAGCGCAAAGTGAAGCCTTTAGCCTGTTGCTCAATGGACAGTTGGATGGTCTGGCAAAGGGCGCTGGCTTTGATTTTCACGGGGACTTCGAAAGGGTCGATACAGCGCAACTTTCGAAGTTGCTGGGGCAGAAGCTGCCGGATATGTCTGAGGTTGCAATCAGCGCGGCACTGCACCGTCCGCCCGGCCCCAACCAACTCCTGAGCGGTGAGATCGAGGCCAGATCTGGTGGTTTGCAGGCGGTATTGGCGGCTACTTTTGCCTGGCCGCCACACCCGGGAACCGAGGTAAATGCGCGCTTATCTGCCGATTCGCTGACCAGTCTCTCGGCACTGTTGCCAGTTGAGTTCGCCGACGTGGGACCCTTGCAACTTAACGGCACGCTCTCGGGACAAGACGACAGCTGGGAGTTATCTCACTTTGACTTAACGATCGCCGACAAGGATAGTGAGCACTACAGTGAGCTCTCTGGGTCAGCATCCTGTATTGCGCCCACTTGGACAGGCTGTATTCTGCTTGCTGGTCCTGCGGAGCGCCCAAGCTGGCGCGGCGATTTGACTGCAGAGCGGCTCNATTTTGCGGCGATCTTTCCGGCACCGCCGGAAGATCAAGCCGCAGGCACCGCGAGGCTTCTTCCCGGGGACCGGATATTCAGTGATGTGCCATTGCCTCTTGGTTGGGTCGAGCAGATAAACCTCGATGTGCAATTAAAGGCCGAGCAGTTGATCACGCGAAAGCTGGAAGCTGGACGGTTGAGCGCAAGCGTGAAGACCCTTGACGGCGTGCTCACCATCGAAGCGGACTCGGGCCAGTTGTCCGGAGGCACCTTCAATACGGCTATCACAGTCGATACCACTGCTGAGCGCCCCGAAGCCGAATTTGACTTTAACATTGCTGGGTTAAAGGTCGAAGAGTTGCCCGAACTGCGGGGAAAAGACCTGCCCATCCGCGGCCAGGTGACTGTCGGCATTGAGTTATCTGGCAAGGGCATCTCCCCGCACGAGATGCTTGCCTCCGCCAATGGCTCGGCTTACCTGTCGGCCAACAAAGCGTATATGCCTGCGAGTAACATGGATATTTTCACCCGGTCGATTCTCATTCAGACACTAAATATCATTAATCGGATAAACATCATTAAATCGTTTTCGGAAAAAAGGGAGTACTACGATCTCGAGTGCGGCCTGATCGGCTTTCGGATANTGGATGGGGAAGCGCTTTCACACGACAGTATTGCANTCGTGACCAGGGAGGTCACGTACCTGGTGCGCGGCGGGTTTCGATTCGATGACGAGAGCATTCTGTTTGCGGTCAAGCCAAAAGCCCGGCGTGGCCTTGGTCTGTCCTTTGCCACGCTGACGAACTTTCGCGGCGTTGGTGGCACCCTGTCCCAGCCCAAACCAGTACCCGACCCCGAGACACTTTTCATGACTGGGCTGACCTGGGCGGCGGCGNTAGCGATCACCCCCTGGGCGATCCTGGCAAAGGGCCTGTTTGANTTAGGCAAGGCTAACGAGGAGGTCTGCGTACAGGCTCGGGAGAATTACCAGCAGTTCCTGGAGGAGAACGTCGATATGATCAAGGGCGAGTTGATACAAAAAAAGATCGAGGCGGAGTCGGGTTCTGCCAGGGATTAATCCTGCACAAANCGCCGCTGTCAGCCCGCTACCAAGGAATTGGTCAGCATGCCGATGCCGTCGATCTCGCAAGCGACGGTGTCGCCAGGGCGCAAGAACTCGGGTGGTTCGCGGGTAAAGCCGACCCCGCTTGGGGTGCCGGTGGCGATGATGTCGCCGGGCTGCAGGGTCATGCCCCGGGACAGCCGGGCGATGATGGTGGCCACATCAAAGACCATGTGCTGGGTGTTGGAGTTCTGCTTGATTTCGCCGTTTACCCGGCAGCGCAGATTTAAGTTCTGTGGATCGGAGATCTCATCCCGAGTCACCAGCCACGGACCCATCGGGCAACTGCCGTCCAGACTTTTTCCAAGAAAAAACTGCTGGTGGCGGACCTGCAAGTCGCGCGCCGACAGGTCATTGATCACCGTGTAGCCAAAAACATGATCCAGGGCATCTGGCTCGCGGATGGCGCGCCCGCCGGAGCCGATCACGACAGCCAGTTCCACCTCCCAATCCAGTTCGCTGGTGATGTCCGGGTGGCAGGGAACCTGTGCACCCGGACCGACCACGCTGGTGGTATTTTTCGTGAAGACGACCGGATGTTCCGGTATGGCCCGAGCATCCACGGTAGATCCGGCAGTTTCCTGTACATGCTCGACATAGTTGAAGCCAAGGCACATGATGTTGCGTGCCGGCTGTGGGATGGGCGCGAGCAGGCGCACATGGTCAACGGGCAAAGGTTGCGCCACTTGTGCCGCTGTAAAAAAGCGGGCAAGCGCCGACTCACCACCGGCAATGAGTTCGAGCATCGTCGCTGGTGTACCGGCGGCGGGGTCCGGGGACAGCAGGGTGTTGTTGTCGACGACGCCGATACGGACTGTATTCCGGTAGGCGAAAGTGGCGAGTCTCATCGTTTATTCGTTGCCCGATGCTAGAATCGATTGGTACTTCCGGAGTGTTGTCATCCTAACAGAATCCCTCAGGCGGCTTGGGTTGCTGCGGCTCATGTTGGCAGCCATGATCCTCATGCTCGCCGCCATGGCGCCGCTGGCACTGGCGCGGACCAGTTACGCAGGCTGGGCGTTCGCGACCACGGTAGTGGCCCCGGCACTTGCACCCATCTTTTTTTTCGTGGTCCTTTTGGACATGCTGATGTGCGGCATCTTCCTTGCCAGTGCCGCAGGGGCTGAACGCCAGCGCTTCCGCTTCATCATCTGGGTGGAGCTCGTGCTGTGGGTGATCCTGACGGTTGCCTGGCTGCCGCTGATACTGCAGTTGCTGAATACAGATTGATGTCCGACTCCGGCGGGACCCGGCCGCTCAACTGGGCCGGCAGCACTCACGGATGAAGCGGGCGGTCATAAGGTCCAGGTGCCCGCCGCCGCCGTTCTTGAACAAGGTAATTTCGTCTGGCCCGGCGCGGCCCGGCGCACCGCCGCACAACTGGTAAAGGTCGGCGACGACGTCATCCGCGGAGATGACGCCGGTGGCGATAGGAATCAGCAACTCGCCAATCTCACCGATGGTGGTCTTTCTTGAGTCAACGAACAGCCGTGCCCGGCGCAGGGCTTCGTCATCGGCTTCGCGCATGTCGGCACGAAACGCGCCCACCAGGTCGAGGTGGGTGCCCTTGCGCAGCCACTCGCCACGGATGATGGGCTGCACGGCCATGGTGGCACAACTGACCAGGTCGGCATTGCCAACAGCGTTTTCTAACTCGTCGACTGGCGCGATGTTATAGCGGGTCTGTAATGCGTCGACCAGTGCATCGCGCCGGGCCGGGCTGCGGTTCCATACTCGAACCTCGTCGATGGTTGGGTGGGCCGCACAATGCGCCTCGATCAGGTAGGGCGCCATGGCACCGGCACCGACCAGCAACAGGCGCCGGCAGCCGTCACGGGCGAGCAGGCGCGAGCCCAGGGCCGAGTCGGCGGCGGTCTTNAGNTAAGTNAACGCGGTGCCGTCTATGGACAGCAGTGGTACCCCGGTGGCGCCATCAAATAACACGTAAGCGGCATGTATGGCCGGCAACTCCGGTGCCGGGTTGCCCGGAAAGATGGTCGCCATCTTGACGCCCAGGGCCTCGCCCTGCTGCCAGGCAGCGCGAACCAGACAGTAATCCTTACCGGCACTACCGTCCTGCTCGAGTAGCATGTCCTTGAGGCTGGCCGGCGTTTCCCGGTGCATCTGCGCCAGGGCCTCGACCAGCGGGCCGAAGCGCACGGTAGCCAGGATCTCGTCCGCACTAAGGTGAAAGCTGTCAGTTGCCTCGGCCATGATTTTCCCACTGCTTGCGAGCCGTGGTAGTTTAGCGCCATGGCGNAAATGGGCCGCCGGGGGCCGGTCACAGGCAGAGGAGGGCAGGTGCCGATTCATTTCAGCGAGCAGGAACTGGCCAAGCGTCGGGCGCGGCTCAACGCGGCACTCGCTGCAGCACAACTCGAGGGCGCGTTGCTGTTTCGCCAGGAGACCTTGTATTACCTGACCGGGTACGACACTTTTGGTTTCTGCTTCTTCCAGTGCCTGGCGCTGGGCCCGGATGATCAACTGGCGCTGCTGACCCGTGCGCCCGACCTGCGCCAGGCCCGGCACACCTCGATGATAGAGGATATTCGCATCTGGACCGACGATGCGGGCGCATCTCCGGCCGTGCAGNTGCGCGATCTGCTCGATACTCTGGGCTGGCGCGGCCGGCGCCTTGGCATAGAGTTGGACAGTTACGGGCTGACTGCCCGCANCTGGGATCGGCTGCGCCAGGCACTTACCGGATTCTGCCAACTGAGTGATATCTCGGAGACGACCTCGCGCCTGCGCATGGTGAAAAGCCCGGCCGAGATGCTATACGTAACCCGGGCGGCAGCGTTGGCCGATGATGCTCTGGACCAGGNCATCGATGCTACCGCGGCTGGGGTGAACGAGGGCGAGATCCTCGCCCGCATGCAAGCCGCCGTGTTCCGCGGCGGCGGTGACTACCCGGGCAACGAGTTCATCATCGGCTCAGGTGCCGATGCACTGCTGTGCCGCCACAAGAGTGGCCGGGAGGTGCTGGATGTGAATGACCAACTGACCCTGGAGTTTGCCGGGGTCTACCGGCATTACCATGCTTGCCTGATGCGTACCTTGGTGATCGGTGAGTGCTCTTCCCAGCAGTTGGATATGCACCAGGCCTGTGTCGAGGCCATGGGCGCATGCCTGGAGGTGCTGCAGCCTGGCCGGATGATGGGGGATGTGTTCGACGCCCACGCCCGGGTCATGGATGCCGCGGGTATGGCGGCGCATCGGCTGAACGCCTGCGGCTACAGTCTGGGCGCCACCTTTACGCCCACCTGGATGGACTATCCGATGTTCTTTCACGACAACCCTGAGCCTGTGGTGCCGGGGATGGTGCTCTTTCTGCATATGATCCTGATGAATAGCGAGCAGGAGTTGGCCATGACGCTGGGTCAGAGTGTGCGGGTGACCGAGCACGGGCCGACACCGCTCAGCCGCCACGGCCTGGAACTGATACGGCGCTGAGCTGCAGGCAGGAGGCTGGCGCCGGGCAAGGCGGATTGTATTACGAGTAGATCTCAGAAAAAGTGGGCACCGGCGAGGTCGTGAGTGCGCTCAGAACTGGCGCTTTCCCGCTACCCTGCCGGCGGTCCAGACGGCCAGCATTTGCGTTGTTCCCAGCGGTGGGTTGTGGGGCTACAATGCCGCCGACTGCAGGTATTGGTGGTGGTCTGACACAATGCAGATCTTGCCCGCGGGGGGAGGTGCGATGACGGCCAGGGCCAGTCGACAGGGTGGTAGAGTGGTGCGGCACGCACTGAGGGCAGCACCCATCCCGGCACACGAGAGGGCGGTACGCCCGGGCTTCGTCGGGGGCCGCTACCGGCCGCTGGCCGCGGTCGACGTCGAGCACATTCACCAGGCGACACTCGAGACCCTGGCAACCATCGGTCTGGCCGATGCGCCGCCCTCGTGCAGCCAACTCGTGACCGGTGCTGGCGGCACGGTAACTGGTGACGGGCGGCTGCTGTTCCCGCGTGCACTGGTCGAGGACACGGTTGCCCTTGCCGCCCGGAACATCGTCCTACATGGTCAGGATCCCCGCCACGACATGGAGTTGAGCGGTAGCCGCACCTACTTCGGTACTGCCGGAGCGGCAGTTCACGTGGTCGACACGGTCAACGGCGAATATCGTGATTCCACCATACAGGATCTGTACGCCGCCGCTCGTATCGTCGAGGTAATGGAGCACATCCATTTTTTTCAGCGGCCGTTAATCGTGCGCGATATCGAGGACCCGCGCGAGATGGACCTCAATACTTGTTATGCAGCTGTGGCCGGTACCAGCAAGCACGTGGGAACCAGTTTTGTCGACCCAGCCCACGCTGATGAGGTTATCGACATGCTGGAGTTAATCGCCGGCGGTGAAACCAACTGGCGGGCACGGCCGTTTGTCAGTTGCTCGTGTTGTTTCGTGGTCCCGCCGCTGCGCTTTGCCGAGGATGCATGCCGTGTGCTGGAGACTTGTGTCCGGCGCGGTATGCCTATACTGCTGCTGGCAGCGGGCCAGGCTGGGGCTACCAGCCCGGCGGCACTCGCTGGTGCAGTTGTGCAGGAGATGGCCGAAGTGCTGGCCGGCCTGGTCTACGTCAACCTGATACAGCCCGGTCACCCGTGCGTTCTTGGCCCATGGCCGTTCGTCTCTGACCTGCGCACCGGTGCCATGAGTGGTGGCAGTGGTGAGCAAGCAGAGTTGATGGCGGCCTGCGGGCAAATGGGGCACTTCTACGGGCTGCCCACCGGTATCGGTGCCGGCATGGCTGATGCCAAGTTGCCAGATGCCCAGTCTGGCTACGAGAAGGCCTACACTAACGTGCTGGCNGGCCACAGCGGGGCCAANCTGATCTACGAGTCGGCCGGCATGCAGGCGAGCCTGCTGGGTTGTTGCCTNGANGGCCTGGTTGTCGACAACGACATGCTGGGCGCCATCAACCGTACCATCCGCGGCATCGAGGTGAACGAGCAGACTCTGTCATTGCAAACCATGTGGGAGGTGTGTATCGATGGGCCCGGTCATTTCCTCGACCACGATCAGACCATGTCACTGATGCAGCGNGACTATGTCTATCCCGAGGTGGGCGATCGCTCAAGCCCCAAGGAATGGAATGAGAAAGGTCGGCCGAACCTGCTTGAGGTCGCCAGGCAGCGGGTGGCACAGATTCTCGCTGCGCCGCGACCCGAGCATATTGCACCGGCACTGGATGAGNCCATCAGGAGGCGTTTTCCGGTGCGTTTGCCAGCCGAGGTCATGGGCGTTTCGGCTCCAACCTAATCTGACAGGGTAGGGGCGACTCGTAAGCGGCCACCCGTTACTACGGCGCCAACCGTTCAATCTGCCACTCGTCGTGGTGATTGCGGCGGTAGAGGAAGCGATCATGCAGTCGGTCGTGCTGCCCTTGCCAGAACTCGAAGGTTTCGGGCACCAGGCGATAACCACCCCAGAACGAGGGTAGCGGCACGTCGCCCTGCGCAAACTTGTGTTTCATTTCCGCTAACTTAGTCTCGAGCAGGGTGCGCGAGGAGATGACGTTGCTTTGACTAGAGGTCCAGGCGCCGAGTTGGCTGCCGCGGCTGCGGGTGACAAAATACTTGAGCGACTCGGCAGTAGGAATGCGCCTCACNTTGCCACTGATGATTACCTGCCGGCCCAAACGAATCCAGGGAAACAACATTGATGCGCACGGGTTCTCCGCCAATTCCTGCGCCTTGCGGCTGGCGTAGTTGGTGAAAAAGACAAATCCTTTGTGGTCGTAGAGTTTGAGCAGCACAGTGCGTACTGATGGCTGGCCGTTGCTGGCGGCGGTTGCGAGGCTGCAGGCATTGGGTGCGGCCGGATCCTCGGCGCTAGTCTCGGCCAACCAGCATTCGAATTGCAGGACTGGATCGGGCAGCAGGCTCGCGCGCGTGAGCGGTTCGCGTGCGAAATCCTCACGTATCCCTTCGGGTAACTTCATACGACACTCTCCAGGGGTGCGGTCAGTCGATCATCACCGTTTTGCCCGCACGGGTGACCGGCTGACCGTAACTCCAAATGTCGACGTCGTAGCCTTGCTCGCGCAGGCGCTCGGCGAAATCAGAGAGGTAACGCTGGAAGCTGGGCTGCATCTGGTAGGCCTGCTCCAGTACGTAGCGAAAGATGCCCTGGGTGTGGAAAGTTTTGAATGCGGCCTCGAGGCGTATCACTTCCTGGCCGTCCGCATCAAAGAAGACTACGGTGGGGGCGAAGTTGACGGCGAGTTCTCGGGCCCAGGTTCGGGCCGTGGTAGCCCGACCGTCCGGTGTGGTCACTGGAGTATCGGACCACAGATCCAGTTGCACCGCCCGCATTTTCTCGATCTGGGCGCGCACGATGGGCTGGGTCAGCACTTTCTGATGCAGGGTGTCGCACTGGCGGCAGCGAGCCTGCTCAAAAAACACCGCCAATGGTCGGCCGCTGCGGGTATTCAGGTCGAATGGTGGCGGTGCAAAGAATTTCTCATTGTGCAGCGTGCCGCTTTCGGTACCCGCCCCATGTAGGGCTAGGAATTCATTGAAACTCGAGGTCATCTCGGCACGGCTGTAGACGTACTCGAGNGCCGCGCGGAACGCGTCCGGGGGGAGGTAGCCGTTCAGGCGCAGCACGACATTGCGGCCCTCGCCAAAAAAAAGCAGGGTCGGGGTGTATTGCACTTTGAGAGCCGCTGCCAGCGTTTTCTCGGTGAAGGATCGACCTCCGACCTGCACCACCTCGCGGTCACCCCACATGTTGATGGCGACAAGGTCGAAGTGCTCCTGCATGGTGTCGGCGATGTCCCGCTGGGCGAAGTTGTGTTCGACCAATGCATTGCAGTAGGGGCAGCCGGTCTGCCAGAAATACAGTACCAGGCGCCGGCCCGCAGTCGTGGACTCGGCTATATCTTCCTCAAAGTCGAGGAAGCTCTGCTTAAACCAGTCCGGGTGGATGGTCTCGATGTCGCCGCGAAACTCCCCCAGCGGTAGTTCGGTGGCAGTGGCCGGGGCGATTGCAACCAGCAACCAGGCGATTGACACGCCAAGCCNCACCGTGAGTGGGNGCCGGGTGCGTGGTTGCATGATTTGCATATCTCTGGCCGTGACCTTGACTGGGCCGCAGCCGCCNGCNNNCTCAATNCAATGGTACCGGGAAATCCGCAATTATCTTGCGCCAATGCGCAGGCCCCGTTTGATGCACTGACTCGCCGGCACTATCCACCGCCACTGTGACTGGCATGTCTTCCACCTCGAACTCGTAGATAGCCTCCATACCCAGGTCCTCGAAAGCAACTACCCGGGCCGACTTGATGGCTTTAGATACTAGGTAGGCGGCGCCGCCCACTGCGACCAGATAAACACTGGCGTGCTTGCGGATCGCCTCGATCGCGGCGGGGCCGCGTTCGGCCTTGCCAATCATGCCGAGAAGGCCGGTTTTTGCCAGCAGGGTTTCGGTGAACTTGTCCATGCGCGTGGCCGTGGTCGGTCCGGCGGGGCCAACCACCTCATCACCGACGGGATCTACCGGGCCCACGTAGTAAATGAAGCGATCGCTGAAATCTATCCCGTTGGGTAGAGGTTGCCCACTGTCGAGCAATTCGACGATGCGCTTATGGGCGGCGTCGCGGCCGGTCAGGATGCGGCCCGTCAGTAGCAGGTTCTCGCCGGGTCGCCATGTTTTAATGTCTGCCCGACTGAGCGCATCGAGATTGACCCGCTGGCCGCTGGCCTCGATGGTGATCCTAGGCCAGTCCTCGATGCGTGGCGGCGTAAGTTGTATCGGGCCGTTACCATCGAGCGTAAAGTGCAGATGGCGCGTGGCTGCGCAGTTGGGGATCATGGCTACCGGTAGTGAGGCCGCGTGGGTAGGGTAGTCCTTGATCTTTACGTCCAGCACAGTGGTCAGCCCACCGAGNCCCTGGGCGCCTATTCCCAGACGGTTGCNGGCCTCAAAAATCTCTAGACGCAGTGCCTCGATATCGTCACGTGGACCGTGCTCGATGATTTGGTCCATGTCGATGGGGGTCATCAGCGATTCCTTTGCCATCAGCAGGGCCTTCTCTGGTGTGCCGCCGATCCCCAGGCCCAGTATCCCCGGTGGGCACCAGCCCGCACCCATACTTGGCAGGTTGTCGGTGACCCACTGGATGAGGTCATCGCTTGGGTTAAGCATGGCGAGGCGGGCTTTGTTCTCAGAGCCGCCACCTTTGGCTGCGACCGTGACCTCGAGAGCGTCACCCGGTACCAGTTCTACGTGNACTACGGCCGGAGTGTTGTCGCCAGTATTGCGCCGTGCGCCCAGCGGCGGTGCAACCAGCGAGGCGCGCAGGGGGTTGTCAGGATTCAGGTAGGCCCGGCGCACNCCTTGGTCGATCATTTCCTGCAGCGTGTCATTGCCGGCAAAGTGCACGCCCATACCGACTTTGAGAAAGACCACCACCACGCCGGTGTCCTGGCACATTGGCCGGTGACCCTGAGCTGCCATGCGTGAGTTGATCAGAATCTGCCCGATCGCACTTTTTGCAGCCGCCGAAGTTTCGCGTTCGTAGGCTCGGGCCATGGCCCGTACGAAGTCCGGCGGATGGTAACAGGCGATGTACTGCAAGGCGTCGGCAACGCTGTCGACGAGATCATCCTGGGAGATGGTGGTCATGCAACCTCCACTGCGGCCCCATCACAGGCGCTGCGCTGGCAACTCGGGCGGAACCATACAAAGAAGCACAAGTGTAGCAAACGCGCCAGCCAGTAGTGCCGCAGACTGTCAATGCCACTGTTAGTCTGGCCGAGGTTTCCCCAGGCGGGCGCAAATTGTTAGCATACACCGCTGGCGGATCGGGCTCNGGAAACGTTGCCCGTGGTTGGGCCGGGCGCGGCTCTACCTGACTCTTTCAACTCCTGGTTNGGNCAGACCCATGCAAAGCCGGTTGATTTTCGGCAGCGTAATACTGGTCNTGTGGGCTNTTGNGGTGCTGTNNTTGGCACCGCTGGAGGCCCGCGCCTACGATAGCGTCAGGCAGCATCAGNTGCAGTGCAGTCGTAACTTCCCATGTCCGGCCGANTTACACGGCCGNATCAACTTCTGGATCGACGTGTACGGCCGCTGGCAAAGCCGGGATTCGATTCTGCACGACGCCAGTCGGCCNGATCGGGTNTANCGGGTTGTTAANGGTCGGGCCTGCGGGCGCAAGGGCAATACAGCCTTCATCAAGGAGCAGAAGAAAAAAATCGCCGGGGAANTGTACGCGCTGGCGAATCGACTCGAACGCAAGCAGAAGGTCCAGGGTAGTTACGGCCGCCATCTACTGACATTGTTTCCCAGCCGTTCCCCGGCAAAGATTCGCACGGCAGCGCGNAANATTCGTTGCCAGTCCGGCAACAGCGACGGGTTTCGCGCAGCTCTGCGGCGCTTCGGTATCTACGGGCCGTTGGTGCGCCANGTNCTGAAAGANGCTGGCCT
This sequence comes from Acidiferrobacteraceae bacterium, assembly GCA_002729195.1. Taxonomy (GTDB): domain Bacteria; phylum Pseudomonadota; class Gammaproteobacteria; order Arenicellales; family UBA868; genus UBA12578. The sequence continues at coordinate 719 of PBTT01000065.1, read as the reverse complement.
GCCNGCCGACATNCAGTACTTGCCNTTCGTCGAGTCCTCCTACAACCCCAAAGCCTATTCCCGGGTTGGGGCAGCCGGNCTGTGGCAGATCATGCCNGCCACGGCCCGGGTACTCGGACTGGAACTCGATGCGACCGTGGACGAACGCCTCGACCCCGAGGCNGCCAGTTGGGCCGCAGCCCGTTACCTTAAAGACAGNCGTAAANCGNTNACNGTGGCAGCNNTGNCNAGGAACCCGGGCNTCAGCCANGGNGAGGTGAGCCCATTCGTGATCACCTCGTACAACTACGGCGTGAACGGTATGCGCCGCGCCATCAAGAAANTGGGTCCGGATTTCATGCGCGTTATCAACCGCTACCGCACACGCAAGTTTCAGGTCGCGGTGAAGAACTTTTACGCCGGTTTCCTGGCTGCTCGCCATGTGGCGCGCAATGCAAAGAAATTTTTCGGCACGGTCAAGCAGGGCAGGCCACTGAGGTATCGCACGCTGATACTTAAGCGGTCGGTCTCCATCGGTCGACTGAAGAGTGTATTTCGCTTGAGCGAGTCACAACTGAAAGAATTGAACCCGGCGCTCACCCGGTTTGTGTGGCACGGCTGGCGTTTCGTGCCCGACGGCTACCGCTTGCGGCTGCCAGTCAGGTCAGGGGGTTGGGCCAACCACGTTGCCCGGTTGCGTATCATGCCCTCTGAGATTCGGACAACTGGAGCAGTCGATT
>PBTT01000064.1 GCA_002729195.1 Acidiferrobacteraceae bacterium | reverse complement strand
GTAAGCTTGAGTGATAGATCGGTCACCGAGTTGAGGCTCGGTAACCCGAGGTCCTTGGCAAAAGGTGTTTTCCAGTGGTCGAACTGGCCAATCATCAGGGCCGTATCGGGGCGGATGCCTTCTCGTAATACCGCCCTGCCCTCAGTGATGCCAGTGACCGATTCGATCACGACCTTGTCACCTTCGCCGATGCCGAGCTCCCGCGCCCGGGTCCGATTGAGGATCACCCCTTTGTGACCGGCAATGTTATTGGCAATTTCGTTAATTATTGGGATTCCGGCATTGGCACCCCATGCGTACTGCATTGAGCGTGCGGTGACGGCCCAGAACGGGTAGTCACCGGGATCGCGGCCGTACTCGGCCGCATAGTTGAGCCAGATGTCGGCATAGGGCCTATAACTGGGCAGGAATTCGTATTCAGCAAGTTGCTCTTCCCACCACTCGATGCCGATTTCACCGAGCCGGTGTGATAGTTCACGGCCGTGGCGGGTAAGCCGCTCCTGATAGGGAAACTCATAGCGCAGGCCTTGGCTCTTCATAGCCGGGTGAAGGTACCAGTCGATCTCGCTAAAATCCTTCAGCATGAAACCGTGCTCCTGGAACCAGGCAAGATCGTGTACTTCCCTGCCCTCACTCAGGTCCCAACTAGCAGCCTTACAGACCTCATCCCAAACTTGTTCACTGGTGGGAACCTGATCTGTGGGCAACGAGAAGTCATACTTGCCTTCACGGGCGAGCCGCGTTCCCCCAGCACCGCTATTTATCGCCGCAACATACTCAGTGACGAGATCGGCTTCGACCGCAAACCGGGCGACAATGTCCGAGATGTCCATCGTATCGTGGAGCGGCTCGATAGCTTTCTGTCGAATCGCCCAGCCTTCATGGTGCCAGTAATTTTGCGAGAACTTGGTGCCACCGATGCGAATGAGCTGGGTGCTCTCAAGGTCAGTCGACTCTGGCAGCAGTACATCGGCAAAATGATTGGTTTCGTCCATGGTGTAAGCAAACGCCACAATGAACGGAAACTCCGCGAGGCGATTTGCGACCTCGGGCGCATTCCATGAACTGACCGCCGGATTGGTCCGACAGCAGATCCACATGTCGGGCGGCGTCGTACGCGGCCAGTTTTTTGGTGCCTCCTTTTGAAACAACCAAGGCAGGTGAGCAGGCCCAAGCCCCGGTGACCAAGGCGAGTCCGGAAGTAACGGAATCAGCGTATCGTAGGCGTTCCTAATACTTGGGTTACGCTTCCATTCNTTGGATGAGGTCTGGTTGAAGCAATAGCGCATGAACCCATCCTCACCCGGAACGACCGAGCCGACGCGACTCGCGGCCGGGCGAAACAGCTTGACTGTAGTGCCGAGCGTGCCACCGGGTACCTCGAGCGCACCAACCAGGCAGGCGAGCATGGTGCGTGCCCAGCAGCAGCTGTAACCGCCCCAGCCATTATTGATGCCCTTACCGAGGACTACCGAAACTGGTCGATAGGGCAGCATTTGACCCTCGATCTCGGTAGTCTCGCCAATGCAGGCCTGAGACACATACTCATCGGCTATCCGTCGAATCGTTGCGGCTGGTATCTCGCACTCCACTTCCGCCCAGTCAGCTGAGTATGGTTTCATGTGTTCGAGCAGAACCTGGAATGAAGGCCTGGTCTCGATACTCTGGTGCAAAAACTTTTCGTTGTCGGCACCGTGTTCGATCCCAGAGACCGGGTAGCTGCCCATAAGGGCCGGGTCGCCGATCTCGGCGTCGAAGGGCTTCGCTCGGTGGTCGGCGAGATCCCACACCAGTGGTTTACCGCTTTGCTCCTCGCGCAAGAACCACCCGTTCGGCCCAACCAAATAGGGTGAATTGGTGCGCTGTTTGAGGTGAGGGATATCGCAAGTCTCTTCAAACTGCCGTTCGATGATCATGCGGTGGATAAGGGCGTAGAGGAACGCCGCATCCGTCTTGGGCTTGATCGGCACCCACTCTGCGGAGACGGCCCCGGTAATCGACATGTGCGGTTCGACCTGGACCCGCCGGACACCGCGCGCCCGCGCGTCTGCCTCCCGCCGGACTCCGACAACACCGCCCGAGGCATCAGAATTCAAACCACAACTAATGATGTAGTTCGTTTTGGGAGTGTCTGGTGAAACGGTAAAGGCGCGGTGCCACAATTCGCCATAGACGTGTTCGGAATGGGCGCATTTGACACCTTGTCCCGCACCATAACCCTGATCAATCGGCCCCCAGGCCTTCAAAAAAGCAGCAAAGGTTCCCATGTACTGAACTGGCGTACCACCGCCGCCCGTGGTCACAGCGAGACGCGGAACGCTTTCCTCGTTGAGAAGGTTGTTGCCCCTGATCTCACGCAGTTTCTCACCGACGATCCCAAATGCTTCTTCCCAGGTAATGGGTACAAAACCCGGATCCTCATTGCGGCCCTTTCTGGGATTGGTCCGCTTCATCGGTTGTTTTATCCGATGCGGGTTGTAGGTTTTCTGAATGAGGCCATAGGCCTTGACACATACGCGGCCGCCGCCAGGGTGCTGGTCCTTAATATCGAAGTTAGAAACAATTCTGGTTGCGAGGCAGTTCTCAACCTCGACCTTCATCAGATCGGGTCCCGCCGAGCATTGATAACAGTACATCGGGACGGTTTTCACGGTCTTCGCCTTGGCCATGTGCTGATTCGCAGAGCCTCCCCAAGCTCTAGCGCAGCCTTTGCTGATCCAGTCATTCGTACTCAGCCACCGTAAATGTTACGCAGTTCGTGCTTAAGAACCTTGTGCAAGGTGCTCCTTGGCAACTCATCGAGAAAAACGTAGCGTCGCGGGATTTTATAACCGCCAATAAGATCGCGGCAGTGCGCGATCAACTCCTCTTCTTCGACGGTTTCGCCCGGCCCGGTGACTATTGCAGCCAGCAACGCTTCACCATACGCCTCGTCAGGTACTCCAGTGACGGCACATTCGAGGACTTTCGGGTGCTTGCTNAGAGCAGCCTCTACCTCCGAGGAGTAGACGTTCTCACCGCCTGTAATCACCATATCCTGCTTGCGGTCGAAAACATGNAGGTAGCCGCGGTCGTCTATGCGCCCGATATCCCCAGTATAGTACCAACCATCACGGAAGACGGCCACGGTCTCCGCCGGCCGATTGAGGTAGCCGCGGGAAACATTAGGCCCGCGAATCACGATCTCACCGGGCTCACCAGGCGCAACCTCGCAATCTTCAGAATCAACGATGCGCATGTCGATACCTGGCAACAACCGGCCAGCGCTACCCAGGATTTCCCTGTTACCAGTTTCGACCCCTTCCAGGTGGTCGGCAGTGAGCAGCAGGGTCGCGGCTGGTGAGGCTTCGGTCTGGCCATAGCATTGAAAAATATCGGCGACCTGGAAGGCATCGAGTGCCTTAACGATCCATTCAATGGCAAGTGGCGAGCCGCCATACCACAGAGCGCGCAACGACGACAGATCGTAACGGCTGATATCTGCCCCTTTTAGAGCCATGACGACCATACCGGGTACCATTATCACGAACGTAACGTGGTGCTTTTCGATCGCCGCAAACAAACCATCACCGGAGAATTCTGGAAGATAGACGTGGGCCGCGCCGGCCAGAGTAAAAGCCGTGGCGAGCAGATCTGAGGAGTGAAACATCGGGCAAACATGCAGCAAAATGTCACTCGAACGCGGATGGACAGTACTCGCCACCTGCAGCCCATTCGAAATAACATTCTTATGCGATAGCCGCACCCCTTTGGAACGGCCAGTGGTCCCGCCGGTATACTGAAGCACTGCCTCATCATCCTCGGCCGCTGCATACACGGGCACGGGCACCGCGGCAGACAGCAGCGCCTCGTAACTCTGCCCCTCGATCGGCGTTGCCAGCGGGGTAATCCACAACGGGCTAGCCGCCCATGGTTTGAGCGCATCGGCGCCAAGCAACGCCTCGAAATAGNGTTCAACTGCAACGGTTTTACAACCGGCATCCGTCAGAATGTCGGCGATCTCTATCGGTGCCAANCGATAGTTNATGGGCACCGGNACCGCCCCCATCCAGTAGCCGGCATACATCAACTCAGCGTTGCGGAAACTGTTGCGGCAAATTATGCCAAAACGATCGCCACGCTCGACCCCCAGCGATTGTAAAACGCTCGCGGCGCGNGCAATGCGGTCAACGAACTCAGCCCAGGTGAACTGGCCTTCCGGATCGATGATCGCCAGTTTATCCCGATAAGTGGCCGCTGCTCGGCAAAGCGCCGAGGTCAANGTCAGCATCTGAACTGCTCCCCCAANTGGTTGCAGCGTTTCATCGGCACCCTTACCGAGGTGCTTGACGATGTGCCCCTGGCATCAACCAGCTTCTCCCATCAGCCGGCTCCAGGTGCCGCTTCCACGACTCAATATTTTCTTGAACGGCGCGGGCACAACTGAAGTGGCGCGGAGCACCACCAACAGCAACCAGGCTATTCAGCGGGGGTAGCCTATACTGGCAGTTTGGCATAGAAGACATTGTTGCCCAACCCAGAGCTTTTCTCAAGTTTACCTTCTGGAAAATCAACGGCCATCACTTTGCCCAACTGGGCAACCACCAGGCGACCACGCTGAGGTAACGAAGGCGATACACGGGCAAGAGGAACGATATGAGCGAGCCGGCACCTCTTTCGCAGGCCACTGTGAACATCACGTTTCAGCATATTGGTAAATCGCTGCCCCGCGTCGACGCCCCGGGTAAGGCCTACGGGGAAACTGTCTACGCGGGCGACCATCTGATGCCGGACATGTTGCACGCCAAGGTACTGAGAAGTCATCTTGCCAGCGCACGCTTACGATGCCTCGATGTCTCCAAGGCTCGGGGCCTGGCAGGCGTCGCCTGCGTACTGACTTACCCGGACCTCCCTAGGGGCGCCATATCAACCGATTTTCCCGGCGTGAGCGGTCCTGAAAACCTGCATAGCGAACGCCAACTTCTGGTCGACGAAATCGCGCGCTATCAGGGGGAGCCACTGGCTTTAGTGGCAGCCGAGTCGGAAGTTATTGCCAAAAAAGCTATCGACCTTATCGAGGTGGAGCTCGAGCCGTTACCAGGAGTGTACGATCCATTTGTCGCCATGAAGCCCGGCGCTCCGATCATTTTCGGCAGCGACAACATTGTGGCCCATTACAAGGTCCGCAAAGGCGATATCGATGCTGGATTCGCTGCTGCCGATACGATCATCGAGAACACCTTCCGCACCCAGTTCCTCGAGCACGCTTTTCTTGAACCCGAGGCGGGGCTGGCCTGGATCGATCGGCAGGGAATCATAAATATCCGAACGTCCACCCAAGCCATTGAACACTTCCGTGATGTCGCCGAGGTTATCGGCGTACCACACAACAAGGTACGGATTCGCGGGGCTATTGTCGGTGGCGCTTTCGGTGGCAAGAACGAGATTACCGTAGAGGCGTTTCTCGGCCTGCTGACAGTGACCACGGGCCGGCCCGTACGGCTGTGTTATTCCCGCGAGGAGTCATTTTTTGGGCATGCCAAACGGCACCCTTTTACCATCACCCATACGACCGGATTCACCAAGGACGGCGGGATTACCGCCGCCAAAATCGACATTACCTCTGACTCAGGGCCGTATGTATTCATGTCTCCCTATGTTCTGCTGTACGCGACCGAGGCTGGGTTCGGCCCGTATCGNGTTGACAATGNACATATCGATTCGCGTTCAGTCGCCACCAACAACATGTATACCGGTGCCTTTCGTGGCTTCGGTGCGGTTCAGGCCTGTATAGCCTACGAGCAGCAAATGGACGAAGCAGCCAAGGTGCTTGGCATCGATCGACTGGAGTTGAGGCGCCGCAACTTCCTCAACAGTGGGGACTCCATCGTGACCGGTTTCAGGGTCGAAAGCGCTGTGTGGACCAACGAATGTATGACTAAGGCGGTAGCGGCACTCGGCCCGCCCACACCCGATGACGGGCCGCTCAAGTTCGGTCGCGGTTTCGCCGCCTATCAACAACCCTATGGTCGAATGGTCTGGATAGGCGACACTGCCAAGGGGTCGGTTGGCATAGAGCTAGACGGCAGCGTACAAATACGTTCGGGGATGCCGGACATCGGCGGCGGACAAATATCCACCCTCGCACAGATCACTGCCGAGATCCTCGGCGTAAGCATGGACACTATCACCGTCTTCCATAGTGATTCAGCAACCACACCTTTAGCCGGCATGTGCACCGCGACCCGGGGCGTGTATATGAGCGGCAATGCCGTGCACCTTGCCGCCGAGGCCGTGCGCGGGCGCCTGGTGGCCCGGGCAGCAAAAGAATTTCGCGTCGATCCCGGAAACATCTTATTAGCGGATTCTCGTGTCTTGGTAGCCGACGAGAGCAAGCGTTCGATTTCGCTGAAGGATCTAGTTGCCATCTGCGCCGCCGACGGGATCCAGTGCTCAGAACTGTCTATCTTCCACGCCCCTTTCGCTGGACAGCTCGATCCGGAAACTGGCCAGGGCCGGGTGCATCCCGATTACACTTTCGGCGCTCATGCGGTCGAGGTGGCCGTGGATGCCGAAACCGGTGAGGTCACGGTACTCAAGAGTATTGGCGCCCACGACGTTGGCCAGGCCATCAATCCCCAGGCTGTNGCAGGCCAGATCGAAGGGGGCGCGGCCCAAGGACACGGCTTTGCCCTCAGTGAAGAATTGATCTATGAGAACGGCTGTCTGCAGACCCCGTCTCTCAGTGAGTATCTCTGCCCGACCGCGATGGATATGTGCCCGATCCAGTCCATCATTCTTGAATCACGCAGTGGTCTTGGGCCATTTGGCGCTAAGGGCATGGGCGAGGTAGGAATCACACCGACTGCCGCCGCCATCGCCAATGCTGTGGCTGACGCCATTGGCGTGCGGATTCACGATCTCCCCATCACTCCGGAGAAGGTCGTAAAAGCTCTGCAGCAGAAGGTGGCAGCCGATCACCAGTCAGGACCGCCGCAACGCCACGGCACCTGAACGCCTAGGCTGTCGGGGGGTTAGACGAACTCTGCGCTCGAACAGCGTAATACGGCGGGTTTGTACCTGCAGCGTCAGAGCCTGACCCGGTATCGAGCGCAATATCTATCCCGACTCCGGGGTATCTCAGTTGCCAAGCACGAAGTCGACGGTTCGAATCTCTCCAGGTGCGCCATAACAATAACAACTTACGAACCGTTGAACCCTNTTTTTAAATTCATTAACCCCTTGTCCCATTCTCCTTTCTACTTGCGTTAATGGCACAATATCCCTTATCCACTGCATCCACTGGACCTCAAGATGATTGTCAGTGTCGTCATACCTGTTTATAACGAGATTGCCACTCTGGCGCNGATCGTCGAACGTGTGCGCCAGGTNCNGGTANCAACCGAAATCATCCTCGTGGATGACTGCTCTACTGANGGCAGCCGNGAGCNNGTCCAGGCCCTGNCACAAGNGGANGGNATTCNGGCGGTNTTCCACNAGGTGAACCGTGGCAAGGGTGCAGCGCTGCGTTCAGGATTTACCGTTGCAACCGGNGACGTNGTNNTGGTGCANGATGCCGACCTGGAATACGACCCGCAAGATTACCCACGCTTGCTTGCTCCCATAGAAAAAAATGAGGCTGACGTAGTCTACGGCTCNCGTTTTGTCGGNGGNGANTCACACCGNGTNCTGTATTTCTGGCACNCNGTCGGCAACCGCGCGCTGACTTTNCTCTCCAACATNCTGACCAATCTCAACCTGANNGACATGGANGTCTGNTACAAGGTNTTCCGTCGCGAGATCATCCAGGATATCGAGCTCGCCGAAGATCGCTTCGGTTTCGAGCCGGAGGTGACTGCACGCCTGGCTCGTTACCGTAAGGCTGACGGCAGCCAACTGCGGATATTCGAGGTGGGCATCAATTATGCCGGGCGCACCTACGCAGAGGGCAAGAAGATCGGCTGGAAAGATGGTTTACGGGCGCTGTGGTGCATAGCCCGCTATAACCTGAAGCCTGATTGATTATGCCTTCCTCGAGTGTGCTAAACCGTATCTCTGCGGTGAGTGAACGGCTCGCTTTTTAAAGCCAAGTGGTGAGTTTTCGCCAGCGTTCGAACAGGCCCGCCGGCAGGCAATAGTGCGGTATTGGCAACCGTTACTGAAAGCGTCCAAGCACGGTATCCAAATTACCCCCCCATTCAGACAACATTCTGTGCGATCATAGTAAATGTAAGCAGATTANTGCAGTCTGCCTAGAATTTGGTAATGTAATCTTTACTCAGACCATCTAATGGATGGTTCTGATTCCCAAATATCCATGTATCGTCAGGTTGGGTGAGGCTAGTAGCGTCTTTGTTGCCATAGGAAAACAAATGACATACTCGAAAAAGATTAACGCTAATGCAATGCGCTGGCTAACGCTGACAAGCGGGCTAGTTTATTTGACCGGCTGTTCCGGAAATTGGGGTTGGTATGTTATCTCTCCTGCGACAGATCAAGGAATTATCAACATTAAGTTTCTGCTCGGCGGTCTTAAATTCACCATTTTACTGTCGGTGACCGCGATCATAGTTGCGATTGTTCTTGGGCTGTTGATTGCCTTGCCCGGAATCTCGAAGAATCGAGCCGCCAAACGCTTCAATTGGACTTATGTTGAACTGATAAGGGCCATACCTCTCCTAGTCATGATTCTTTGGGTTTACTACGGCTTGCCACAGGTAGCCGGGATCTCCATAGGAGTTTTTTCAGCAGGCGTATTAGCACTCGCGATATCAGATTCTGCCTTTCAAGCCGAAATATTTCGTGCAGGTATCCAATCTATAGACCGGGGACAGATCGAAGCCGCGAATGCACTGGGACTAACCTATTTTCAGCGTATGCGATTCATCGTGTTACCACAGGCTATCCGGCGCGTACTACCACCATTGGGTAATCAACTCATTTACATGCTAAAAATGTCCTCACTTATTTCCGTTATTGGAATGCAGGAACTCACCCGTCGGGCAAATGAATTAGTTGTTACGGAGTACCGCCCATTGGAGATATATACATTTTTGGTTCTGGAATACCTCGTATTGATTCTGATTGCGTCTTCGGGGGTGCGTTGGCTGGAGCGACATCTGGCGCTTGATGAGAACTAGTCGTTCTTCAATCAGATTCAGCTATCCATGAGGTAAATTCACCAATCAAGGCGTTAGCTGCAGCAGCAATCAGCGCCTCACCGTGATCAATATTGGCGAGCTCCGAATGTGAACCCACCCGGCCGTCCGGGAAGTCGCGCGCGTGCTCACTCGCAGGGCCGTGAAAATCCCCAGTGTGATCCCGGATGAACTCTTCACTTAATGATGCAGGTGGCTGATGGTTCGATGAATCAACCACACGTACGCTAGCTTGGGTGATCGCGACCTCAGAGGGCGTGCCGTGCATCCCCTCCCTATCGCCGAAGAGTTCGTTGCGCAGCGCGTTTACGGTGGGATATTCCCACCAACTTCGCAACTTGACCTTTGGCGCTCGGTCATCGAGATCAAGATAAAGATCATGCACTGCACTGCGCATAGGAGCTAGATTGGCACCATGGCCGTTCAACACATAGATAAACTTGAAGCCTTGTCGATACAGAGATCGGAGAATGTCTTCAAACAGTTGGGCAAAAGCTCGCGCCGTCACCGAAACCGTGCCAGCAAAGTTCATATTAAATTGCGCTGGCGTGTAGCAGAGAGTCGGTGCAATCAGCATAGTGTATTTTGTGGCTGCCCTTTCAGAAATAGTGGTAACGCAAAGTGCGTCTGTGCCGATCAGGCCAATGGGCCCGTGTTGCTCCAAGGAGCCGGTCGGCAGGACGATGCCTGCACACTTGTCGAGATAATCGGCAACTTCGCGACTGGTTGCGGTTTCAAGTTTCAACTTATCTTGCTCTATTGGTAAGAGTCAAACCACGCCGCTACCGCTGCTTGGTTGCCAGCAACCACCTGTTGAATGGCCTGGCCTTCATATCGGCCAGACTACCACGCCCGAATTTTAGCTGGAAGTTCGATTGCGTTTCTCAACGCTGCGGATATGTCCGGGTTTGAGACGGGCATCGTGATAACGGGCGACTGACTGATGGCAGGCTTGCTGCTGAGGATCTGGTGCGCGCATGGGAGCAATGGCTGGTGGTTTGCCGAAATAAAAGAGCCCGCTATAGCGGGCTCTTTTATTGTTTTTCAAATTAAGAAGTGGCGTTCTATACCCCCCATTTGGCGCTCAATTTGTCAAAAAGCCCGCGAGCTTTTTGCAGGCTAATCCAGTGGTTGACATAGTTGATCCAAACTTGGTCCGCCTGTGGCAATAGAATCGCGAGCGGTGTACGAGCT
>PBTT01000063.1 GCA_002729195.1 Acidiferrobacteraceae bacterium | reverse complement strand
AGACAACGGCAGGGTTTCGAGGGCCGCTGATGGTGCAATCCCTCACCTCTGCTAAAAGCAAATTCCTATCCCTTACATGAAAACGCTGGATCAAAAGACTCGTTGAATTCAATAGGGAGGTCAGAGGCGCACTGGAGATGGGAATACATACCTCTTTCAGTCCTAACCAAACCACTTATGCTAATGCCCCGCCTTGATTTAGACTTAGTTTAATTAAATTTAATTAAATCGGGTGGTACTCCCCCTTAGAACCCATTGATCGTTCTGGAATGAGACCGCAACAATTAATAAGAACTCTTTTCAAGATATCCGCTGCGATAATATTCAGCAGCGCACTCTTGTTATGCTCAATATCCGCAGCCTATGCCGCCACATTGATGAGTACAATTGGCAATCCTGTAACCCGCCAAGCTAGCATTTTTCGTTCAAATATTAATCCTAGTTGGACATTTCAAACAAGTGCCCTCAGCGGAGGAGATGTAACCTCTATCGTTTTTCAAATGAATACAACCTCGAACGCAGACTTTGGGTACCCCGATGCTATTGCTACACAAGTCTTCATGGAAATTTTATCAGGGGCGACCACATTAGGAACGTTCACTCATAGCTCCTATGATTCTGTTACGAAGAGAGTAACTCTAACTGGCTCTGTGACACTCTCTGCAAACACGACCTATAGTCTTAGAGTGGATTGTGCAAGTTGTGGTAATGTGGGATTTGACCAATCCAGCACAAATGCTACTGGCTGGACGTTTACATCTGATCGTGGAGGCACGGGCTATCCAATAGTTTCTCTTGACGGCACAGAAACCACGGCACCGACATTTGATGTTGCCCCTGCTGTTGGTAGTGTGACGTCCTCAGGGTTCACGCCTTCTGCGTCGATCGACGAGGCAGGTAAGATATATTATGTAGTTGTTGCTGATGGAGCTACAGCTCCTAGCGTGGCACAGGTTAAAGCCGGTCAAGACTCGACAGGCTCATCTGCTTTAGACTCATCTAATGCCACAGTTTCAAGCTCGCCCTTTACAAGCAGCTTCTCAGCAATTACATCGCTATCAGCTAGCACGGCTTATGACGTTTATTTTGTTGCAGAAGACGATGAGGGGACGCCTAACGTTCAGTCCAGTGTAACTAAAGTCGATACCACAACATCAGGTGCGCCTTCACCATCACCATCAGAGGATCCGCAAGAGGAGACAGTCGATACCACAACATCAGGTGCGCCTTCACTATCACCATCAACTCAAACGGTGTCAGGCACAGTCGGAACAGCAATTACAGCCACGACCGCCTATACCGCGACAGACTTTACTGGATCAGTGACTTACTCAGTCAGTCCATCGCTGCCATCGGGCTTGTCGTTGGATACGAGTACGGGTGTGATCAATGGTACGCCAACGGCGGCGCAATCAGCAACAAGCTATACCGTTACGGGTGCAGGTGCGACAGCCGGTAGTGCAACGGCAACGGTATCGATCGAGATAATGCTGGCTAGTCCATTAGAGAAGGTGGATGTAATTGAATCTGTGGAATCTAGCGTTAATGCTGCAGTCAACTTTAGTGGTAACAGTATTAGGACTGTAGATAATCGTTTAGCGTTCTTACGCAACAATACGGACAAAAATAAAACCTCACGGCTAGGCATCAAGGTGAGCTTTGCTGACCCATTGATTGATGCGTATGTGAATGGCACTCAGTCGGGTATTGCATCATTAGGCTTTGATGAGCGCGCCGCTGCAGAGGCACTAACGAAAGTAGCCTCTAATCCTGAGGGTGCAACGGCATCACTGAGTGATAAGCTGGTTGAAGTGGTCATGGCTGAGATGAAGGACATCTTTGGCACCGTCAATCTGAACCCAACAGCAGGTGCGTTGGTGGGTGACTGGTCAGTCTGGACTGATGGGCAAATCACCGTAGGTGAGATTGATGCATCAACTAACTCTGCTGCTCAAGATAGCGACAGCATTAACATTGCTGGGGGTATGGATCGTCCTTATGGCGATCTGGGTCTGATCGGTGTGGCACTGAACATCGGTCAAGACGATATCGATATCGGTTCTTTGGGCAGTGAGGTTGAGTCTGACAATCTGAGCCTGTCGTTTTATAACGTGAAACAGCTGCCTAATAAGCTGGGACTTGAGACGCAGTTTGGTCTTGGCAAAATGGCGATTGATACTAAGCGTATTGATGGCACTCAGACATTGACCGGCGAGCGTGATGCCACGATGGCATTTGGTTCTATCTCACTGCGTGATGAGCCACTGGTTAAGGGTAGTGCCACTATTACCCCGTATGGACGTGCAGAGTGGGCATACATTGAACTCGATGGCTATTCTGAGACAGGTGGTAACTTGGCGTTGAACTACGACAAGCAACACATCAATCGCTACATGTTGTTCCTCGGCTTTGACGTCACTTATGAAACGACCTATGCCAATGGCAAGCTCAAGCCGTTTGCGGCATTTGCGTATGGCTTGGATCTGACCCGAGACTCAGATGTGGGTATGAACTATGTGGGCGATACCACAGCGTACAGCACCAAGCTTGAAAAGACAGCGACATCAAATCTGATGCTGCGTTTGGGTGCTGATTACGAAATGAAGGACGGTGTCACTAGCTCCTTTGCTTATGAGCGTACTGAGGCGCTAGGTGCTGGTTTCTCGAACAGCCTGAGATTCCACATCAACGTGCCACTGGATTAAACGTCTAACGACCAACTCAACAAGGGCAGCTTCGGCTGCCTTTTTTGTTGCGGCTGGTGACCTCTGGTTATTCTNNNCANACTAGCGGCGCTGGTGCCGAAACCCCGGGTGAATCTGACACGTTTTCACGGTGTGTTTGCGCCTAACAGCAAACACCGAGCGTTGGTGACNCCNNCAAAGCGGGGCAGAGGCNACAAGGCCAGAGTAGTCGAGGAGCGGCCANCACCCGCAGAACGACGAGCGTCGCTGACCTGGGCTCAGCGGCTCAAGCGGGTGTTTAACATCAGCATCGAGTCTTGCCAGACGTGTGGGGTTACTCAGCAGGAAGGTTGCGCACCTTCTTCTCGATAGCACTGACCAACGCCCCAAGAGCCGAACCTGCCTCGCGCTCGACGATCGCGTATAGAAAAATGAACAGAGTGAGTCTTGTCATAACGAGGGGTCTTTTTTTTCAGATTGGTTAACGATGATCACAGCATTCTCTCTTCCAATTAACAAACCAATCACAAGGAGAATTAGACCCATGAAGAACCCCGTCACACCGGCTAGCATCGTGACCAAACTCCCGCCGACAAACGTTCCGATCAACGCTGGTGCGCTCTGATCTACTACATCAATCATGCTTGCGCCGGTAAATACAACTGAAGAGAGCGGTAACGAAAAGCACAAAAGACTCGCTAATATAAATTGAACTCGCCAAGCACGTGCCGGCCTTTTTGTCAGAATTGAAACGAGAACCATGAAACCCCAGACGCCGAAGATCACAAGCGAAATATTGTCTTGTTCTAAACCGCCGCCAGATGCTAATGCGAGAGAAAGGACAAAATAAGATAATAGTGCGACTACGATTCCACCTACAATCCCAGCGAATAATTTTCCAATAGTTTTCATTCCAAACACCCCACTAACACCGTATCTGCACTTAGATTGCCCTTCCGCAGTCGGCTATCAATGGTTCCCTTGGGCAACCCAAGTTCCCGATCAGCAGCGGACATTGAGTCGTATCGATGGCCATTGATAGTTACAGGCTTTGCTTTTGGCATAACAAATTATTCAACCAACCATGCTTCAACGACTATACCGGGGTTTTGCGTTAACAAACACAAAAAATGGTACTGGGAAGTGGTATATGTGAGCAGAACACTAATCAATACACTTTAATAGTAGAGTAAACCTTTGGTATGCCGATGTTGCTGGAGCACCGCTGAGGGATTTATTCCGATACGGCGTATTTGAAGCAGGGCAGCGAGCGCTACTACATCCCTTCGACTAAGATTAAATCAGTCTCTGCTGCTGTTTCACGTACTGCTCTTGCTTGTGTGTACTGCTCTGATTCATAAAACGTTCGAGCAATTTCCAGGCTTTCAAACTCAATCACGACTGCCACCCCTGAAGGGCTTCCCTCTCTTACCTCTGGGTTGGGGTTGCGCACGAGAACCTTGCCACTGTGCGCAGTAATGGCTGGCCCGGCCATCTCCTTAAATCTCTCAAATCCCTCTTTATGATGCACCCTGATATGCGCTACAACATAACCTTTTGCCATTTCTAGACCTCCCCTTTTTTGATTTCTAAATAAGTTGAGTTTAGCAGTAGCCTGTCGCCCGAGATGCAGAACAACGCGCAGGGCCAACGCAAAACCGGGTGGCCGTTGGCAGAGGTCAGCCTGTGGCGTTGCACCTGTCCCGTGCAAGACAGTCGCGGGCGTATCAATGTATTGCCTCGCCGGGCCGGCCGGGAGATAGTCGCGGCCGGCTCGTTACCCGGGGTATTGAATGACTGAGCGGGGCATCTTACGGTCACACCGGCGCAGGAGGCGCACAGCGGCACTTGCCGGTAACGCCATAGAACAGTTGCCCTGGGGGCAGCTGCAGTACACCGATGCGCCGACCGAGCCGCTGGACGAGGACGGCATCGAGCGCATCCATAACACAGCTATGCAGATACTGGAGGAGATCGGCATCGATTTCCTGCACGATGAGGCGCGCGCGATCCTTAAAAAAGCCGGCTGCGAGGTCAATACTGGCACCAGCACTGTGCGCATGGACCGGGCGTTTGTCATGGAGCAGGTGGCTAAGGCACCTGCCGCCGTCACCCTGGTGCCGCGTAACCCCGATCGCACCCTGGTTTTTGGTGGGGCCTATGGCGCTTTCGGCCAAGTCGGCAGTCCGCCGAACGTGTCCGACCTCGACCACGGCCGCCGGATCGGCAACCGGGCCGACTACCAGAAACTGCTGAAACTGGCGCAGAGCTTTAACTGTATCCACTTCAGTGCCGGTTACCCGGTAGAGCCGGTCGACCTGCATCCGTCGACCCGCCACCTGGACGCGTTGTTCGACAAGTTGACCTTGACCGATAAACTGGTCCACATCTACTCGCTCGGGCCCGAGCGAGTAGAAGATGACCTGGCCATGGTGCGTATTGCAGCCGGGCTGGACCGGAATGCTTTCGAGCGCCAGCCCCACGCTTTCACCAATATCAATTCGTCCTCGCCGCTCAAGCACGATTGGCCGATGCTTGATGGCGCCATGCGCTTCGCTCGGTACAATCAATTGGTTATCGTCACGCCGTTTACCCTGGCCGGTGCCATGGCTCCGGTGACCCTNGCTGGTGCACTCGCCCAGCAAACTGCAGAGTGCCTGGCGGCGGTGGCNCTGCTGCAAGTGATCCGNCCCGGGGCNCCGGTCGCGTACGGCTCGTATACCTCCAACGTCGACATGAAGACCGGGGCTCCAGCATTCGGTACCCCGGAATATGTGCGCACTACCCAGATATCGGGCCAACTGGCGCGGCGCTACAAACTGCCGTGGCGGGCTTCTAATTGCAACGCGGCCAACTGTGCAGATGCCCAGGCCACCTGGGANAGCGCCGCCTCNCTGTGGGCTTGTTCTAGCGCCCGGGCCAACATCGTCTACCACGCGGCCGGCTGGCTGGAAGGCGGGCTGTGCGCCAGTTTNGAGAAGTTCGTGATCGACTGCGAGATGCTGCAGCAACTGATCTACTACCNCCGCCCCATCAGCGTTGGNGANGATGACCTGGCANTAGAGACCATCCGCCAGGTAGGGCCGAGTGGCCATTTCCTTGGCTGCGAGCATACCCAGGCACGCTATAAAACCGCCTTCTACAGTCCGTTTCTGTCGGACTGGAGCAACTTCGAAAATTGGCAGGAAGCAGGCGCAATCGAGACGCCGCAGCGGGCAAACGGCATCTGGAAAGACATGCTGAACCACTACCAGCCCCCGCCCATGGATGCGGGCATCCGCGAAGCCCTCACAGAATTCGTCGAACGGCGTAAGCGCGAAGGCGGCGTGCCGACCGATTTCTGAGCCAGACGTTCTGCTCCGAGCAAAGCGGCGGGTAAGTGGTGCGGTCAGTGGCATGCTGGCCAGCAGCGACTGGAAGCTAGGCGCTTGCCATGGTGTGTGCACGGGCAGCAATCTCCTACCCGGGATAACTGGCATTGCCCGGGGCACACTAAGCCCTCGGGTATCATAAAGCCCTGCTCTGACCCCGGCGAACGGAGGTTATTCAATCAGTGGCCAAGCTCTACTTCTACTACTCGGCGATGAACGCAGGTAAGACGACTACTTTGTTGCAGTCCAGTCACAATTATGCCGAGCGCGGTATGAACACGCTGGTTCTCAAACCCCAGGTTGACGACCGTGAAGGGGCGAGCAAAATCCGCTCACGGATCGGGTTGGAGGCAGACGTTATCAATTTCAGACCAGAGACGGACCTGTACCAGCTGGTTCTGAAGCAGCAAGAAACTCCGGCAGTACACTGCGTGTTGGTGGATGAAGCTCAGTTCCTAAGTGCCGAGCAAGTGGAGCAACTCACCGAGGTGGTTGACGTGCTCAACATACCCGTGCTGACTTATGGACTGCGCACCGATTTTCGCGGTGAACTCTTCACCGGCAGCCGCCTGTTGCTGGCGCTGGCTGACGAGTTGCGCGAGATCAAAACGGTTTGCCATTGCGGCCGTAAGGCGATTATGACCGTGCGCTTCGATGCAGTTGGCAAGCCGCTGCAGGCGGGNGAACAGATCCAGATAGGTGGCAACGAAACCTATCTCTCAATGTGTCGCAGGCATTTCAAGGAGAGCCGCAAAAACCCAGGCGCCTGACCACGTGATGACGAGGATCGCGCGGATAATCCGGTCATCAACGGGCGTTGGCAAAAAAGCACATAGCGCATGACGCGCGTAGGTCACCGCCTCGACGGGAGGGGGCCGCTACAGGTAGTACAGTATCAGGCTGGCGGCNAGCAGCACGGCCACCCACAGCACCATCGAGCCGGTTGGCCAGGTTCGCGCCAGGGTGCCCTCCGGGCCGTAGTGGCGCAGCAGCGAGCGCATCAGGGTTTTGCCACCGGCGTGTACGCCGCCGCCGAAAGTATCGGCTGCACGGCGCAGGCTGCTGGTGGCGTTGCGCACGATGCGCGGGGCCAGNCGCCGGTATANCCACTCNACGTCGATGTTGGTCGAATGCAGTTCCGGCGGGTACAGACCCGAGACCTTGAGCCAGGCAAAGGCGGCGGCGGAGAAAACCAGCAACTGAATCTGCGCCAGCACGTGGGAGCCGTCAAAGGGCGCGTAGTTCACTGTGAAGGGTAGCAGATCATAGAGCAGCCACGGATAACTACCGATGAAGACACACAGGATTGCGGCAATGCTCATTGCGGTCAGCATGTTGAGTGGCGGTTCACTGGTGCGGATGCCGGCATCGTGGGCAAAGAAGGCAAAAAACGGAATCTTGATACCGGCATGGTGAAAGACACCGGCCGAGGCAAACAGCAGCGCCAGCCAGACCAGCGGGTGACCCTCCTCCAGCGTCGCTACCATCACCATGGACTTGCTGACGAAACCGCTGAAAAGAGGAAATGCCGAGATCGAGGCCGCCCCAACGATACACAAGGTGGTGGTGATCGGCATGCTCTTATACAGGCCGCCAAGGTCGGAGCCGTTGATGCGCCCAGTCATGTGCAGCACCGCGCCCATGGACATCATCAGCAGGCCCTTGAAAATCACGTCGTTGAAGGCGTGCGCGACCGCGCCGTTCATAGCCAGCGCCGTACCCAGGCCAATGCCTACGACCATAAAACCGATCTGGTTGATCATGCTGTAAGCCAGCACCCGCCGCAGGTCGTTCTCTATGACGGCGAAAAAAATGGGAAAGCAGGTCATGACGGTGCCGATGTATACCAGCGCCTCGGTGCCGGCAAAACCGCGGGCCAGCGCGTAGACGGCGACCTTGGTCGTGAAGGCGCTCAGAAACACCGTGCCGGTGGCGGTGGCCTCGGGGTATGCGTCAGTCAACCAGTTGTGCAGTAGTGGAAACGCGCACTTGATGCCGAAGGCGATGAAAATCAAAACACTCGCAAACCCGGTCAGGCCGATGTGGCCGAACACCAGTGAACCGCTGTCNCGGTAGAGCATCAGCGCNCCAGCCAGCAACANTACGCCTGAGAGCACCTGAATAACGAGGTAGCGCATGCCCGCCCGGTAGGCNCGTCCACTGCCGCGAGCNAATATCAGGAACACCGACGANAGCGCCAGCATCTCCCAGAACAAGAACAGNGTTAACAGATCGCCGGCAAAAACCGCGCCCAGGGCGCTGCCGGCGTAGAGCAGTGCCGCCACGTGCTGGGTGCGGTCTGTTACGTGCAGCGAGAACACCACCCCGAGGAACGCCGCAATGTGAAAAAGGTAGCCAAAGAGCAGGCTCAAGGCATCCACCCGCAACGGCTCGAGCACCAGGTCGGCTACATCCCACTGCAGCAGNGTGCCCTCGGTCAGCCCAGTGAGCGCAAGACCGCCAGCCACCGGCACTGCCAGCATCAGTACTTGGCGCGCCCGCTGGGGCAGCACGGCTGCGAGCAGTGCCGCCAGGTAGAAAAGGGCAAAGGGCGGCAGTTCAGTCATCGCGCTCGTAATAGTCTTCGCTGCGCATCAGCACCTTGCGCATCTCTTTGGCCAGCAGCACCAGCACTACGCAGGCGACGAAGCCATAGAGTGCGTAGAAGCCCCACAGACCCTCCCAGGGATGCACCACGTGGCGGTGGTAGACGAAATCGGCAACAAAGGTGACCAGGCAAGCTGCGGCCAGTCCCCACAGGACCCGNCGGACGTTGACCGNCTTATCGAACAGGTGCTGTTTNTCGCTCATGTGTTGCTCAATCGACCAGCATCAGGGCCAGGCGGTAGACGGGTTCCGGGTAGAAGAACAGCACCAGGCACATCACTGTGGTCACGCCGATAGCCAGCAGGCAGGCGGNGGGNGCCTCGGTGATGGTCCCCGTGGGGGCGTTTGGNTCACCNCGGAAAAACGCCCGCACCGGCAGCGGTATCAAGTAGGCNATGTTCAGCAACGTGCTCAGCATCAGCACGCCAACCAGCACGCTGTAGCCGGCATCCAGCGCACCCAGGGCCANGTACCACTTGCCCCACAGTCCACCGAGCGGCGGCAGCCCAGCGATACTGATAGCGGCTATCAAGAAAGCACCCATGGTCAGCGGCATGCGCCGGCCCAGACCATCCATTTGGCTGATTTCGGTCTTGTGGGTTGCCACCAGGATAGCGCCGGCGCAGAAGAACAGTGTGATCTTGCCGAAAGCGTGCATGGCGATGTGCATGGCCCCGCCGATAATGCCGGCGGCGTTGGCCAGCAACGCGCCCAGGACCACGTAGGACAATTGGCTGATGGTGGAGTAGGCCAGCCGGCGCTTGAGGTTGTCCTGGTGCATGGCCACCAGTGAGGCGCCGACGATAGTGCCGGCTGCCACCCACANCAGCCAGCCAGTCGCGTGAGTCTGCCCGAGGAGATCGATACCGAAGATGTACACCGTGACCTTGAGAATGGCGAAAACGCCTGCTTTAACTACTGCTACCGCGTGCANCAGCGCGCTGACCGGGGTCGNCGCGACCATGGCCGCNGGCAGCCAGCGATGAAAAGGCAGCAACGCCGCCTTGCCGATACCGAAGGCAAACAGGGCATACAGCACACCGATGACNAGCGGCGACGCTTTGCCGGCGAGAATGCCGCCGTCCTGGAACGAGACAGAGCCGGTCAGGTGCCAGGTCCAGACCACGGCCAGCAGCANAAAGCCCATCGAGGTGGCCATCAGGATGCCGAGGTACACCCGNCCNCCCTGCCTCGCNTCGGGAGTACCGGCATGGGTNACCAGCGGGTAGGTGGAAACCGTCAGCAGTTCGTAGAACAAAAACAATGTGAACAGGTTCTGCGCGAAGGCCACGCCGATGGNACTGCCAATGGCAATGGCAAAGAAAGCATAAAACCGAGTCTGGTGAGCCTCACCGTGAGCGCGCATGTAGCCAATGGAATAGACCGTGGTCACGATCCACAGAAAAGACGCGAGCAACGCGAACAAAAGGCCCAGTGGCTCGGCCTGCAACGCGATCGGTATNTCCGGTACTGGTAGCGCCAGCAGAANTCCCGGCTGCTTGCCAGCNAGGATGGNGGGAATGAGCGANCTGACCAGCGCCAGCAGGGTCACCCCCGCTGCCAGGCTGACCGACTCACGCAGGTTGNNCCACTTGCCGGTTANCGCGACCAGTATTGCNCCCACGAGCGGCGTGAAAACGGCCAGTACCAGTAAATGGGCGTCGCTCACGGCGCTGTTCCCAGCAATACCCGCGCAGCCTGGCNCGCCACGCCNACGCTGAGGTCGGTGTAGATGCCAAAGTAGACATTGGCNCCCACCAGCAACCAGGTGGGCAGCAGCATGGATAGCGGCGCTTCCTGCACGGGCGGCGCGGGCTCGCCGCGGTCGCGGAAATACGCGGTCTCGATTACCCGCCAGATGTAGACCACGGCCAGCAGCGAGCCGGCCACTACCACTATCACCACTGGCCACCAGCCCTGCTCCAGCGCGGCTAATACCAGGTACCACTTGCTGATAAACCCGGCCGTCAGCGGCAGCCCGATCAGACTCAGGCCGCCGGCCACGAAGGCCGCCATGGTCCAGGGCATGCGGTAACCGAGACCNGCCAGGTCACCCAGCCGGACGCTACCNAATCGCCAGGCAATACAGCCCAGGGCCAGGAATAGCCCGCCTTTCATCAGGGCGTGGTTAAACAGGTGCAGCACTGCCGCGGTCAGNCCGGCGCTGCTGGCAAGGCTCATGCCCAAGACCATGTAGCCNATCTGNGCAACGCTGGAGTAGGCCAGCATNCGTTTGATGTTGTGCTGGAAGATGGCCACCGTGGAGGCCGACAGCACCGCCGCCGCGCCGAGCAGTACCAGCAGCGTTGGCAACGGCATGGCGCCAAAGGAAAAGCCGGCGCCAAAGACCGAAAACATGAAACGCAGCAACATATATATGGCCACCTTGGTGGCGGTGGCGGCGAGAAAAGCCGTCACCACCGAGGGCGCATAGGCGTAAGCATTGGGTAGCCACAGGTGCAGCGGAAAGAGCGCGAGCTTAAGGCCGATACCAACGGTGAGAAAGGCAAACGCGGTNCGCACCGTACGGCTGGCGGTGAGTTCGGGCAGGCGGCCGGCCAGGTCGGCCATGTTGAGGGTGCCAGTCACCATGTACAGCAGGCCGATACCGATGAGGATGAAGGTAGCGCCAATGGTGCCCATGATCAGGTACTGGTACGCGGCGGTCAGCGCCCGGCGATCGGAACCAAGGGATATCAGAACGTAACTCGACAGCGAAGAGATCTCGAGAAACACGAAAAGGTTAAATGCATCCCCGGTGATAGTGATGCCCAGCAAGCCGGTCAGGCACAGCAACCAGGAGGTGTAAAACAGCACCTGCTGCTCAGGCCTGATCTCGTGGGCTACGCTGGTCTTGGCAAACAAGAGCACCACCGTGCTGATACCGGTGACAATGAGCAGCACGATGGCGTTGACCGCGTCTAGCCGGTACTCGATGCCCCAGGGTGCGGCCCAGCCACCGAAGGCGTAGGCTACCGAACCCTGCTCCAGCACCTGGCCGAGCAACAGGGTTGCGATCAGCAGCGCCACGGCGCTTATGGCCAGGGTCAGCGCCCAGGCGGTATTACCTTTGCGTGCCAGCAGGCACAGGGGCGCCCCGAGCAGCGGCACGACCACCTGCAGCGCCGGCAANTGGGCCGCGATCACAGGGACTCGTCCTGCTGGTGAATCTCGTCTTCCTCGGCTGTGCCGTAGGCTTCACGGATGCGCACCACCAGCGCCAGGCCGAGCGCGGTGGTAGCGACGCCGACCACGATGGCGGTCAGAATCAGCACGTGGGGCAGCGGGTTGGAGAACTGGGTNACGCCCTCGCGCAGAATCGGTGCGCTGCCGCCTGCAACCTTGCCCATGCTGATGTAAAGGATGAATACAGAGGCCTGGAACAAATTGAGGCCGACGATCTTTTTGACCAGGTTGCCGCTGGAGATGACCACGTAAAAGCCCGCCATCATCAACAGGATNACGATCCAGTAGTTGTAAAGGCCTGCCGCGCTCATGGGTCTGCGCGCCCGGCAAAGGCCAGGAACACCGCTACCATCACTGCTGCCACNGTNACCCCGACACCCAGTTCAACCAGGAAAATGCCCAGGTGCTGGCCATGGGCCGCAGTGTGTGCNAGCGTGNCGTAGGCGAGATACTCGCCACCCAGGCCCAGGGTCACGACACCNACGCCGGCGTAGAGCATCAGGCCCAGGGCGATGCCCAGCCGCAGCACCGCCGCCGGTACCGCAGCGCGCAGTGCTTCAGTGCCGAACACCAGGCCATAGAGGATAAAGCCGGCGGCAAATATCACCCCGGCCTGAAAGCCGCCACCGGGCCCGAAGTCGCCGTGNAACTGCACGTACAGCGCGAACAGNAANATGAGCGGTAGGGTGATCTTGGTGACCACCCGCAACACGGGGTTGTCTCTCATGGCGGGCTCTGCCCGGGCCCGGGTCTTTCACGCCGGCGCCGGCGCAGCCCCAGCAGTGCGAGTACGCCGACCCCGGCAGTGAAGATCACGGTTAGTTCGCCCAGCGTGTCATAGCCCCNGTAACTCGCCAGTATGTTGGTTACCACGTTGGGAATGCCGATCTCGTCGGCCGAGCGCTGCAGGTAGCGGGGCACCACGTGCTGGTGTACCGGCGCGTTTGGATCGCCGAAGTGAGGCATGTCCAGGGTGCCGTAGACCAGNGCCGCNCCGGTGACTACCACCACCAGCAGCGGCAGCAGCGGGCGNTGGGCCGGGCGCTTTTCATGGCGGCCGGCCAAACCAATGGTGGCNAGCATCAGTACCGTCGATATGCCCACCCCCACCGCGGCTTCGGTGAAGGCGACGTCGACGGCGTCGAGCACCACGAACACCACNGCNGCCAGCAGGCTGTAGATGCCGAACAGCATCACCACNGCGAACAGNTCGTGCAGGCGGATAGCGGCGAGTGCGGTCACTGCCAGCATGCCCAGCAGCACGATGTTGATTGCCTCGANCAACACTTTAGTCCGCCGCACCGCCGAGCCATGGCCGGCGGNTGCCGTGAATGGCCGCCCGGGCCAGCGCATGGCAGGCCGAGGGGTTGAGCAGCAGCAGCAGCGCCAGNNCCAGCAGCANCTTGGCCAACAACAGGCTCCAACCGGCCANCAANGCAAGCCCGAGAATGATGGCGGCAGCGGCAACGGCGTCGGTGATGCCGGCCGCGTGCATGCGGGTAAAGACATCGGGCATGCGTAGCAGGCCGACACCGCCCACCAGCGTGAACACCGCGCCGAGCAGCAGCAGGGCACCGCTCAAGACCTCCAGCAGGCTGTTCACTGGGCATCCTCCGGTGGCGCCGACCGGGCTTGGCCGAGGTCACCAAACTCCGAAACCTTAAGTACTGCTACTGTGCCGATGAAGCCGATCAGCGCGTACATCAAAGCGATATCTATGTAGAGNTCCGGCTCACCNACCACGAACCCNAGGGTCGAGATCATCAGCACGGTTTTGGTGCCCAAGGCGTTNGCGGCCAGGATCCGGTCGTAGACGGTTGGTCCNTTNACCGCCCGGATCAGTGCCAGTGCCATGGTCACGAGCAATGCAATGGTGGCCAGTGCCAGCATCAGCGCCGCTCCATAGCGCGNACGCGCCGGCCCATCTCGCCGCNGGCCAATTCGNTGGCGGCGTCTGAGGTCAAAGCGTGCACCTCGATTTCCCCCTCGGCCACGTCCAGCGAGATGGTGCCCGGGGTCAGCGTGATCGAGTTGGCGTAGGTGACCTGCCCGGGAGCACTTTGCTGGTCNGCNGGCACGCGGATAACGGTGGGGTCGATCGGNAAATGAGGNTGGACGATGCGTTTGGCGACGTCGACACTGGAGACGATAATCTGCCAGGCAAGCCAGGGTGCGTANCGGGCCAGGCCCGGCAACAGCCGCAGCGGCAGCCCCTCGGCGTCGGTTGTGCCCAGGCGGCTGACACACNCCACCACCCCCGCCACCGACAANGCNCCAAGGCCGAGCAGCAACGGTTCGAAATGACCCGAGAGCAGCAGCCAGGCAGCAGCCAGNAGAACAGAGAGAATCAGCAGGCGTATCAAACCGACTGCGATNGATCGNGGNGNGCCCGATCGTGCCGTTTGGGCGCAGCGGAATCCGCGGATTTTTTTGTGCCGGGCCGGGTAGCACTAGAAAATCCCCGCCCGCCAGTATTACCTGCCGTGGTCCAGAAGGTGGCCTGTGCCTTGCTCATAACGCAGTCAGGCCCGCGGCCCGACGGTTGGCTCGGTCTTCGCGCTGGCGTTGAGTGGCCAGCGCGTCCAGGGTTTTCTCCACGTAGTCTACGTGCGCATCGGAAGCGGCGCGGGCACCGTCAGCGTTACCCTCTAGGATCGCGGCCATCAGGTGATGGTGCTGGTCGCGCAGATGCTTGAAATTGTCCGGCCGCTGGTACAGGTTCTCGAGGTTGTAATGGACGCTTTTTTCTAACAGTGAGTGCAGGCTGCGCATCACGTGCACCAATACCACGTTATGGGAGGCCTCACCGATGACGAGATGAAAATCGGTGTCGGCAGCTGCTTCGACCATAGTATCATCCTGGCCGTGGGAGACGATCATGCGCTTATAGGCGGCCTTCAGTACGAGTATGTCAGTGTCGGTGCGCCGCTTTGCGGCATAGTAAGCGGCCATCGAATCAATCCCGTGACGCAACTCGAGGACATCTTCGTAGACGTCCGGTGAGGCGCTGATCAATTCGAGCAGAGGATCCTCCAACGAGGGGTTCAGGCTCTCGGTCACTTCGGTGGCGCCGCCGCGACGACTGATAAGCAACCCGCGCGCCGCCAGGATTTGCAGGCCCTCGCGCAACGAGGGCCTTGAGACTCCGAGTTTGGCCGCGAACTTGCGCTCGGCCGGCAAGCGGTCGCCCGGCTTGAGGGCGCCCTCGAGGATCAGAGACTCAATCTGTCGGACTACGGACTCCGCGACACGTTCTTGGGTCATGGATTACTGGTAATCTGGTAAGACCAATATGCACAGTAATCTACCATGAAATCCCTCAATGGGAAAATGGGAAAAAGCGTGATAAAACGAGCCATTTAAGAGGGCCTGATGGCGCGGCCAACACTTTGGATAGATTCGCTAGAGGTAGAAAATTACCGCTATTTCACGGTAGTGGTTGATTAGCCTGACCACTAAATGGTCAACTGCCCCATTCCAACCGGAGTTTTGCGTGTAGCCAGTAACAGCGTTGCTGTATAACAGCAGTGCTGTGTAACGGTTGACGGTATCAAGAGCGCGGCTGTGGGAGGACGAGAAAAGTAGCCAGATCGAGGACGGATCGCGGCAACCGATCAAATCACTGATTAGGACAACACAGGAGATGAAAATGAAGAAGATTTTATCCACCCTGGGGATGGCCAGCGTCGTGTCGTTGACGCTAATTGCCACCCCAGTAAACGCAGGCAAGGTCGTGCTGAAGGTGCCGGTCTGGTTTCCAACCAGTTTACCTGCTCTAGGCACTTCGCCCGCATGGATCGCAAAGCATGTCAACGCCATTAGTGGCTCTGATATGAAGATGAAAATCTATGAGCCGGGAAAATTAGTACCGCCCAAAGAGATGCTGGAAGCAGTGTCCAAGCGGCAGGTCAGCGCCGGATACACGACCCCGGGCTACAACCAGGGGAAACTCGGCAAGAAAGGCGCTATTTTCTCAGCGGTGCCTTTTGGTCCTGATGCGCCGGAGTTCCTGGCCTGGGTTTACTATGGCAACGGCCGCGCCTTGTGGCAAAAGACCTATGACGACGCGGGCTTTAACGTGCAATCTATCCCGTGCGGCATTATTGCACCCGAGACTTCGGGCTGGTTTTCCAAGGAGATCAACTCGCCTGCCGATCTAAAAGGCCTGCGCATGCGCTTCTTCGGCCTGGGCGCCCTGGTAATGGAAAAACTGGGCGTATCGACCTCTCAACTTCCTGGCGGCGAGATTGTGCCTGCGTTGCAGAAAGGCTCCATCGACGCCACCGAGTTCTCCATGCCGGCAATTGATAAGCGACTGGGCATCAATAAGATTCTCAAGTACAACTACTTCCCCGGATGGCATCAGCCCGCCACCTTGTTTGATTTGATCGTCAACAAGGATGTCTGGAATGACACCATGAACGAAGGGCAGCGTACCATCATTGAGCTTGCTTGTCGGGCGGTTATGACCGATGCGCTGGCAATGGGCGAGGCAATGCAGTTCGATACCATGAAAGAGAATGCCGCCGCCGGTACGGTGAACAAGTACTGGTCAGACGAGATGTTGGCTACATTCTCATCAAAGTGGGATGAGGTCGTGGCCGAGGCAATTGCCGAAGATCCAGGCTTTAAGGTGATTTGGGATGATATGCAGGAGTTCCGTACGAACTACGCAATCTGGAATGAGTGGGCCTACCTGCCGCGTCCAGGGACCTCACGCGATTAAACACTAACCATTTGTCAGTCTCTAATAGCGGCCCGCGGCAGAGAGTCAATCTTTGTCGCGGGCTTAGCATTTAGAGCAAG
>PBTT01000062.1 GCA_002729195.1 Acidiferrobacteraceae bacterium | reverse complement strand
GTTGTTCAAATCTACGGCGGCCCTCGCCGAGGAGTTCGGGAAATTGCTTGGCGGCCTCGATGCGACACGAGTCATTCATAGTTGTGGTTCTGGTGTGACCGCCTGCCACAACTTGTTCGCCATGGACTATTGCGGACTCGCTGGTTCACGCCTCTACCCTGGCTCGTGGAGCGAGTGGATCACCGATTCCAAGCGGCCTGTCGCCACCGGTGACGGAGTCGTGGCTAAGTCTGCCAGGGGTGTCAAAACCAAAGCGGCAAGCGAGCGATGAATTCCGGCCGCTTAGCCCTCGAGTATCACGCTGCTGGACGCCCCGGCAAGAGCGAAAGCAGGGCCAAGCCGGCAAAGTAGGGATCTAGCCGAACCACAGGACAATTATCAAGGATCAGGAATGAAGGTTCACGAGTACCAGGCTAAAAAGATACTAAGGGATTATGGTGTCCGGGTGCCTGCAGGATGTGCCTGCTTCAGTGTTGCTGAGGCTGTCCAAGCCACCGAGACGATCGGCGGTGACCGGTGGGTGATCAAAGCCCAGATCCATGCTGGTGGTCGAGGTAAGGGGGGCGGCGTAAGGCTCGCCAGGTCGATCGAGGAGGTAGCCTCGCACGCCGGAGATATTTTAGGAATGCAGTTGGTAACTCACCAGACCGGGCCCCGGGGGCAAAAAGTTGAGCGGTTGCTGGTCGAGCAAGGTATTGACATTAAGGCGGAGTTTTACGTTGGCCTGGTAGTTGACCGAGCCAGTCAAAAAGTAGCCATGATGGTAAGCGCGGAAGGCGGCACCGAGATCGAGGAAGTGGCACAAGTGACACCGGAGAGGGTTTGCCAGTTCACGGTAGAACCAGGCAAGGAATTAGGGGCAGCCGATGCGCTACAACTGGCACAGTATATTGGCCTTGAACAGGGCTCGGCAAGAAACGCCAGCACGATCCTGCAGCAGCTGTATCGGGCATTTTGGGAAATGGACGCATCCCTCGCTGAGATCAACCCACTGGTGCTGACCAACGATGGCGAGGTGATTGCGCTCGATGCAAAAATCAATTTTGATGACAACGCATTGTTTCGTCATCCCGAGGTCTTACAGATGCGCGACCTTGCGGAGGAGGACACCAATGAAATTGCGGCCGCCAACGCGGGTCTCAGCTACATCGCCCTCGAGGGTAATATTGGCTGCCTGGTAAATGGCGCGGGCCTGGCGATGGCGACCATGGACATCATTAAACTCTACGGTGGGGAGCCGGCCAATTTCCTCGACGTTGGCGGGGGCGCCACTACCGAACAGGTCACCGAGGCATTCAAGATTATGCTTAAAAATCCGAATCTCGAAGCCATATTGGTCAATATATTCGGGGGAATCATGCGCTGCGACGTAGTCGCCGAGGGTTTGGTGCAGGCGGCCAAGGTTGTGAAGCTCGGGGTCCCGCTGGTGGTGCGATTGGAAGGCACTAACGTGGAACTTGGACGGCAAATTCTTCAGGACTCGAACCTTGACATGATCACCGCCTCAACTATGGCCGATGCGGCAGAACTGGCCGTAACCGCCGCTGGGGCCTGAACGCCATGGCCATCTTGATAGACGAATCCAGCCGTATCGTCACCCAGGGGATCACCGGCAAGACCGGGCAATTCCACACGCGCAACTGCTTGGCCTATGCCCATGGTCGGGCTGTATTTGTCGCAGGGGTCACTCCAGGTAAAGGCGGCCAGGTTTTCGAAGGGATTCCGATCTTTGACACGGTAGCACAAGCGCGGGCAGAGACCGGGGCAAATGTGTCAGTAATTTATGTGCCGCCGGCGTTTGCCGCTGCCGCGATCGATGAGGCCGTGGAGGCCAGCATCGAGACCATTATCTGCATCACCGAAGGTGTGCCGGTAAAGGATATGATCCTCAGCCGCCAGCGAATGAAAAGTAGTGGCTCGGTGTTAATCGGACCCAATTGCCCTGGGATAATTACACCAGATGTGGTCAAGATTGGCATCATGCCCGGCTATATTCACCAACAAGGTCCGATCGGCGTGGTCTCACGTTCGGGCACCCTGACTTATGAAATCGTGGACCAGTTAAGCAAACTGGGTCTCGGCCAATCGACTTGCGTCGGTATCGGTGGTGACCCGGTTGGCGGCCTCAAGCATTTGGAGGTGATGAAATTATTCAACGATGACCCTCAAACCGAGGGGGTTGTCTTGTGTGGGGAAATTGGCGGCATGGATGAGGAGGCTTGCGCGGACTGGATCGGCCAGCACCTAAAAAAACCGGTGGCGGCGTTCATCGCCGGTAGTACGGCACCAGCGGGCAAGCGCATGGGTCATGCCGGAGCTATCATTGCCGGTGGTAAAGGCACAGCCGAGGATAAGATTCGCGCGCTGGAAGCCGCCGGCGTGGCAGTAACCCGCAATCCAGCTCGAATCGGCGAAGCCATGCGAGCGGCCTTAGACTGATACGGCGTCGATAGTAGGCAAAGTTGGCGGGAACTACCGCCTAGAGGGCGGTCAGCACCTGTTCGATACTCTCCTTGGCATCGCCGAAAAGCATCCGTGTGTTTTCCCGGTAGAAAAGTGGGTTGTCCACACCGGCATAGCCAGTAGCCATGCTGCGCTTCAAGACCACGGTGGTCTCAGCTTTCCAGACCTCAAGTACCGGCATACCGGCGATGGGGCTGTCTGGTACTTCCTGGGCGGCTGGATTGACGATGTCGTTGGCTCCGATGACCAGCACGACGTCTGTCTGCGGGAAATCAACGTTTATTTCATCCATTTCGAGAACGATGTCGTAGGATACTTTCGCCTCGGCCAGGAGCACATTCATGTGACCAGGCATACGGCCGGCCACCGGGTGAATGGCAAATCGGACCTCTACCCCGCGCTGCTTCAGATTGCGAGTAAGCTCCGAGACTGGGTGCTGAGCGTGGGCGACCGCCATGCCGTAACCAGGAACGATCACCACACTGCCGGCAGTAGCCAGCAGATCGGCAGTTTCCGGCGCCGACAACGCGATCACCTCACCAGTTACCTCAATTGCGCTACTACTACCAGTGGTGCCGAAGCCGCCCAGGATTACGGCTAGGAAGCGCCGATTCATTGCCCGGCACATAATGTAACTCAGTATCGCACCGCTGCTGCCAACGAGCGCCCCGGTCACGATCAACAGGTCGTTGGACAACATGAACCCTGTAGCGGCAGCAGCCCAACCAGAGTAACTGTTCAGCATAGAGATAACCACCGGCATGTCGGCACCACCTATGGCCATAACCATATGCACACCGAACACCAGCGCTAATGTTGTCATCAGCAGCAAGGGCCACATGCCGCCGGCATTGGAGTCCGCACCCAGAAAAACATAACCCAGCCAAAGGCAGGTCAGGCCGATCGCTAAGTTAATGAGGTGGCGGCCTGGCAGCAGCAGTGGGCTCGAGGAAATAACCCCTTGCAGTTTACCGAAAGCCGCTATGGAACCTGTAAAAGTGACCGCACCGATCAGCACGCCCAGGAAAATTTCAGCGTCGTGCACCGTTTTTTCGGCATCTGTGAACTGTGTACCAGGATCGAGGTAACTGCCAATGCCGACTAACACCGCCGCCAGGCCGACGAAACTATGTAACATCGCCACCAGTTGCGGCATAGCGGTCATCTCGACCCGTGAGGCGACCGCTGCACCCGCCGCTCCGCCAACGGCCATCAGCACGATAATAAGGGTATAGCCGGTGACCGCCCCGTCCCACAGGGTAGCGCCGATGGCAAGTAGCATGCCGAGGATCCCAAACAGGTTACCCCGCCGGGCACTTTCTTGGTGGCTCAACCCGCCCAGGCTAAGGATAAAAAGAATACTTGCGGCTATGTAGGCCGCGGGAATGATTCCTGCAGGCATCAGGTGTCTTTCCTGAACATGTGCAGCATGCGCTGGGTCACCAGGAAACCGCCGCTGACATTGACACTAGATATCAAAAGGGCGACGCCGGCGAGGGTTGCTACCAGAGCAGAGTCGGAATCGATCAGCAGTAGGGCGCCAATGATAATGATTCCACTGATGGCATTGGTAACACTCATGAGCGGGGTGTGCAGTGCCGGAGTGACATTCCAGACGACCTGCCAGCCGACGAACACAGCGAGTACGAATACGGTGAAGTGAGCCATGAACGATGCCGGCGCCACTGCGCCGACCCCAAGAATGGTAGCCACCGCTACCATCAACGCGGCCAACGTGCCCAAGCCGCGCGATTTTTGCTTCACCGCCGTTGTCGTNGCGGGCGTTGTGGGTGATGGTGTGGGTGGAACGGCTGCTACTTTCGGTGGTGGTGGTGGCCAGGTGATCTCGCCATTTTTTACCACGGTGACGCCTCGGATTACCTCATCCTCCATATTGACGTCGATCTGCCCGTCTTTGTCCGGGCACAACTCGGCCAGCAAGTGTCGAACATTGTTGCCGTACAACTGGCTGGATTGCGCCGCCATCCGGCTCGGCAGGTCAGTCAGCCCAATTACGGTGATCCCCCCGATTTCGATAACTTCCCCTGGCTGTGTCAATTCGCAGTTGCCCCCTTGCTCGGCCGCGAGGTCAACGATGACACTGCCCGGTTTCATGGTACGGGCCGTATCGGCGAGGATAAGTTTTGGTGCAGGCTTACCGGGTATGAGGGCAGTGGTAATGATGATGTCCACTTCCCGTGCCTGCTCAGCAAAAAGCTTCATCTCGGCAGCGATAAATTCCTCACTCATGACCTTGGCGTAGCCGCCTTCGCCACTGCCGTCTTCTGAAAAATCAAGCATCAAGAACTCGGCACCCATGCTCTCAACTTGCTCTTTTACCTCCGGTCGGGTGTCAAAGGCGCGAACGATTGCGCCCATGCCGCCGGCGGCACCGACCGCGGCCAAGCCCGCCACGCCGGCGCCGATAATCAACACTTTGGCTGGCGGAATTTTTCCGGCAGCAGTCACCTGGCCTGTAAAGAAACGCCCACAATGGGCTGCAGCTTCCACTACGGCCCGGTAGCCTGCAATATTGGCCATGGAACTCAGGGCGTCGAGTTTTTGGGCTCGGGAAATACGTGGCACGGCGTCCATGGCCAGGACAGTGGCGCCGCTGGCAGCGAGACGCGCCAGAAGTTCTGAATCTTGGCCGGGCCAAATAAAACTAATGAGTGTTTTGCCTGCACTAAGCAGACTTGATTCGTCCCGGTTAAGGTCCGGGTGGTGGCCCGGCGGGCGAACCTTGAGAATGATTTCGGCCGATGACCATAGCTCGATCGGGCTGGCCACCAAGGTCGCCCCGACCTCGCTATAGACGCCATCAGTGAACCCGGCAGCTGTACCAGCGCCCCGTTCCACGGCAACTTCGAACCCGAGTTGGGCCAGAAGAGGGACTGAGTCGGGCGCGACCGCGATCCGTCGCTCGCCGAAAAAAATCTCCCTGGGAACCCCAATGCGCATTTTCGCGTACTTAATTTGTTGTAGTGGGCCGGATCAATGGCCACAGTTCAGACAAAGGCGGGATTGTCGCTAAAAGCGTCGCTAGCATCAACCGTTAATGTCAGCCAAGTTGGATATCGATCACGATGACTAGCGCCAGACAGTACCAGCCGTGCTAAATCCGGTATCCTTCGCCCCTTGGTGCACAATTAAGAAGAGGCAGCAGTCGATGGTTGAAACCGGTGAAACCCAACATACCTTGGAGGATATCCGGGTGCGGGTCGAGGCACTCAGGGGGTATCTTTGACTATGACACCCGCAAGGAGCGTCTGGAAGAGGTGCTGCTGAGGCTGGAGGATCCAGCGGTCTGGAGTGATCCGACCCAGGCCCAGAAGTTGGGCCAGGAGCGTGCCCGGCTGGAGGAGACTGTTCAGACCCTGGATGACCTCGACATCCGGACTCACGATGCGATCGAGNTGTTGGAANTGGTTCGGGCGGAGGACGACGCNGAAGCACTGACGGAAATCGAGCGGGANGNCCTGCAACTTGGCAAACGCCTCGGGAAACTGGAATTTCTGAGGATGTTCGCCGGCGAGCTAGATNTTGCCAGTGCGTTTGTCGACATCCAGGCCGGATCGGGAGGGACCGAAGCCCAGGANTGGGCNGAAATGCTGCTCAGNATGTATCTACGCTGGGCTGAGGATGAAGACTTGGTNACNGAACTTGGTNGAAAAATCTGAAGGTGAAGTNGCNGGCATCAAGAGTGCGACNGTACANCTAANGGGCGAATATGCTTACGGNAAGCTCAGNACNGAGACCGGCGTACACCGATTGGTCCGAAAATCNCCGTTTGACTCGGGNAACCGCCGCCACACCTCTTTCGCCTCGNTCTTCGTCTATCCCGAGATAGATGACAGCATCGANATCGAGATTAATCCGGCGGATCTTCGCATCGACACCTACCGGGCCAGTGGCGCCGGCGGCCAGCATGTCAACCGAACAGATTCGGCCGTGCGCATCACCCATCTGCCCAGCGGAATCGTCGTGCAGTGTCAGAACGACCGGTCTCAGCACCGTAACAAGGCCGAAGCGATGACTGTGCTGAGGGCCCGCTTGTACGAGGCCGAAATGCGCGAGCGGCGCGAGCAACAGCAACAACTCGAGGATTCCAAAGCCGACATTGGCTGGGGCAGTCAGATTCGTTCTTACGTGCTTGATCAGTCCCGCATTAAGGATTTGAGAACTGGAGTGGAAACCGGCAACACCCAGGCTGTACTCGACGGTGACCTTAACCCTTTTATTGAAGCCAGCTTGAAAGCCGGTCTCTAAAGCTTGGTTCAGATATGAGCAACACGGAACATAACGAACAAGTCGAACAACGCCGAGCCAAATTGGCGCAACTTCGNGACNNAGGTGAGCCTTACCCGAATGATTTTCGGCGCGAGCATCGGGCGACCGAAATCATATCCCGATGCGGTGACCTTGACGAGGCCGAGTTGAAGGAACAGGAGTTTAAGGTTTGCGTCGCCGGCCGGCTGATGACCCGGCGCATCATGGGCAAGGCCAGCTTTGCCCACATCCGGGATGAGACCGGCGACTTGCAGATTTACCTGCAACGCGACACTCTGCCCGAAGGCACCTACCAAANCACTTTCAAGAAACTTGATCTCGGCGATATCGTCGGCATTAACGGTACAATGTTTCGAACGCGTACCGGTGAGTTGACAGTAGCTGCCACTCAACTTCGACTGCTGGTCAAATCACTACGCCCACTGCCGGAAAAGTTCCACGGGTTGACCGATATAGAAACCCGGTATCGACAACGTTACCTCGACCTCATGGTCAATACCCGTTCGCGTGAAGTATTCCGAAAACGTGCTGCTACGATCACAGCACTACGACGCTTTCTAGATGAAAGAGGATACCTGGAGATCGAATCACCCATCATGCAATCTATACCTGGCGGTGCGAATGCTCGACCATTTATCACTCACCACCNCGCNCTGGACATGGATCTGTACCTGCGGGTTGCCCAGGAGCTTTCCATCAAGCGCTGCTTGGTCGGTGGTTTCGAACGGGTCTATGAGCTGAACCGCAATTTCCGCAACGAGGGTCTCAGTACACAGCACAATCCCGAATTCACGATGCTTGAGTACAACGAAACTTACCTCGACTACCACGACTATATGGACTTGACCGAGGAGATGCTGCGCCAGGTGGTTGGGGAGGTGATGGGCGTACTACAGGTACCTTACCAGGATGCGCTGATCGATTTCGCTCCTCCGTTTGAGCGCGTAACCATGGTCGAGGCGGTCTGCCGAGAAAATCCCCCNCTGACTCCGGCAGACTGCCTGGATTCTGGGCAACTCACCGCTTACCTCCGAACAATCGGGCTCGACAGCGAACCGGACAAAACCTGTGGAGAACTGCTACTGGATTTGTTTGAGGAGACTGTCGAAGTCAAGCTGACCCAGCCGACCTTCATCACTGGTTACCCGGCGGAGGTCTCGCCGCTTGCCCGCCGCAACCGAGCTAATCCGCAGATCACCGACCGNTTTGAATTGTTCGCTGCTGGCCGCGAACTTGCTAACGGCTTTTCAGAACTGAACGACGTGGACGATCAAGCCAGCCGCTTCCTGGAGCAGGCTGCNGCCAAGGCGAAAGGGGANGANGAGGCGATGTCCTACGACGCTGACTACATCACAGCCTTGGAGTACGGCCTGCCGCCAAATGCCGGCGGCGGACTCGGCGTAGATCGTTTCGTCATGATACTGACCGATAGCCCTTCGATAAGGGACGTACTTCTGTTTCCGCACATGCGCCCAGAAANCNCGGNCTGAATAACCCTGCCCTAANGGCGGCACCCTCATGTTTCGACCGCTGGAACTTTTTATTGGCTTGCGCTATACCCGATCCAGGCGGCGCAGTCATTTTATTTCCTTCATTGCGTTAACGTCGATGCTCGGCATCACNGTCGGNGTGTGGGCGCTGATCACCGTGCTGTCGGTGATGAACGGCTTTGAACGCGAACTGCGAAACAGGATACTGACGGTTGCTTCTCATGTGACCATCAGTGTAAGGCAAGGCTGGTTGCAGGACTGGCCAGAACTTGCACAAGTGGTTTCGACTGAGCCACAAGTTACCAGCGCGGCACCATTTATTATAGGGCAGGGCTTGCTTACACGGGGCGCGACGGTTACCGGCGTGTTGGTGCGGGGAGTGCTGCTGGAGCACGAAGCCAAGGTGTCCTCGATAATGCAGCATCTGCAGAGCGGTAACTGGGAGTCGCTGGCGAGCGATCGCTGGGGTATGGTGCTGGGGTCTGCACTNGCATTGAAACTCGGCGTCACGGTTGGTGACAAGGTCACACTGATTGCACCCAAGGGTCGGATCACCCCAGCCGGGCTGTTGCCTCGGTTGAAGCGGTTCACGGTCACCGGCATTTTCGGAATGAACATGTACGAATACGACAGCACCCTGGCGCTGATCCACATGGACGATGCTGCCGCGCTGCTCGAGGCCGGCTCCGGGGTCAGCGGCATTCGCCTGCGATTGGAGGACATCTACCATGCCCCACTGGTGAGTGCAAAACTAAGACAGTTTCTCAGCGGCGATCTGCGGGTTAGCGATTGGACCCGGGAACACAGGAACTTTTTCCGGGCACTCAAGATCGAACGACGGGTCATGTTCATCATCCTGCTTCTGATTGTCGCAGTCGCCGCCTTCAATATCGTCTCCACTCTGATTATGGTCGTTGCCGACAAACGCTCCGAGGTCGCCATTCTTCGCACTCTGGGTCTGCCGCCGCTCAGTGTCACCGCGATATTCGTTGTCCAGGGCATGATAATTGGACTGGTTGGCACGGTGCTCGGGTCAGCGCTGGGTGTATTGACTGCGGTCAATATCGAGACTCTGGTGCCATGGATAGAAAGTCTTTTTGGCATCGAATTTTTCCCGGCGAGCGTCTACGTGATCAACGACTTCCCGGGCGAGCTGCGTTGGCTGGACGTGATCCACATCGCCACAGCATCCTTTGGAATCAGTCTCGTGGCCACCTTATACCCGGCCTGGCGAGCAGCGCAGACCCAGCCGGTAGAGGCGCTGCGCTATGAGTGAGGGGCGCAAAGTGCTATCGGCTGAACGCCTGACGGTCACTTTCTCGGAGGCCGACCTCGAAGTAGAGGTGTTGCGGGGCGTTAGTCTCGACGTCGAACGCGGTGCAACAATCGCCATCACGGGTGCATCGGGCAGCGGCAAGAGCACCTTGTTGCACGCACTCGGCGGCCTGCTAAGGCCGACAGCCGGACAGGTAACACTGGGCGGTAGAAATATGGCAAAACTCGGTACCCGGGAAATGGGCTTGCTGCGCAATCGGTCGCTAGGCTTCGTTTACCAGTTCCACCACCTGCTCGGGGAGTTTACCGCCACCGAGAATGTCGCCATGCCTTTACTTATACGTCGAACCCCCGTGGTTGAAGCGCGGGCGCGGGCAGTTACGATGCTTGACCGAGTTGGATTGGGGCACCGGCTCGAGCACACGCCGGGGGAACTCTCCGGGGGTGAGCGTCAGAGGGCAGCAGTAGCCCGTGCGCTGGTCACGATTCCGGCCTGCATCCTTGCCGATGAGCCGACCGGCAATCTGGACTGGAAAACGGCCGCAGCGGTTCAAGCATTGATGCTGGAACTTAACCAGGAGATGAACACAGCCCTGGTACTGGCTACCCACGACCTGCGGCTTGCCGGCATGCTGGAGCGCGTCTACCGGTTAGAAAATGGCGTCCTGCGNAGCNCGGGCGATTGAAGCGGAGTATTCCCCNAATAGNTCAGATTCGGGTGCGTTGCCGTGCCGCCCGCCGTTGCCGCCAGTTCTGGTTGACCTTGAGCCGCCACAGTAGGTTTACCAGGCCGTAACCGAACCCACCGGCCAGCACGCTCAGCAGGCCACAACCAAGCCANAGNTCCGGCAATCGTGCCAGCAGCCACGGTATGCTCATTTCCGCGACCGGTACCAGCGGCGTACCCAGCAGGTAAGCGCCGAGTAGAAAGCCGCTGCCATAAAGCGGCACCATGGTCAGTGGGTTGGAAAGCCATACTGCGACGATTGTCACCGGGAGGTTCGCCCTGAATGCGGCAGCGCTGAGCGCGGCNAGTGGCGTATGCATGGGTACTGGCACTAACGCCCAGAAACAGCCAATAGCGGTGCCGCGAGCAACCGAGCGTCGGTTCAAATGCCAAAGGTTTTCGTTACCCAGCCAGCGCTTCAGGTAGCCTATCTTCTGGTTCGTGCTGACGCGCTTGGGTAGCAGGCGGCGAATGGTTTTTCTAGGCACGTGGTTTCCGGCAAAGTCGCCGTATAATGCAGATTCTGGCCTGGTAACGGATTATAGGGCCTGGCAAGGATGCCAAAACTGCTGCAAGCCGGGATCGGCTTCGCCCTGGGTGCGTGTGCGGTCAGCGCCCAGGCGGTGCTTGTGCCCACCCCATTGCTTTTNGCCCTGGCACTGGCGGTACTGCCATTG
>PBTT01000061.1 GCA_002729195.1 Acidiferrobacteraceae bacterium | reverse complement strand
CTTGAGCGGGTCGTCAACCTATACCCAGATGATGCCCGTAGTCAGCTTTACATGGGTCTTTCCATGAACTTAAAGGCCATCGTCTCCCAGCGGCTGGTGCCCAGATCTGGTAACGGAGGTTTCGTACCGGCGGTGGAGGTGATGCTCAATTCGCCATTGATCAGTGATCTCATCATGAAAGGCGAGATTGATGAGATCAAAGAGGCTATTGAGCGCTCTACCGGGGAGGGTATGATTACATTCGATCAAAGCTTGTTTGATCTTTTTGAACAAGGCCTTATCACCTATGAAGATGCCATGCGTAGTGCCGATTCCGTGAATAACCTGCGGCTTCGTATCAAACTGGAAGGCAAAGAGGCNAAGTCCCAGAAGCAATTGGGCTCTACNTTTGACAAGGTAGAGTNTTGATGCAGCNCNANNGCNGNNNTGCANNAANGGNACAGTAGCATCGCACTGCTACCATNTTCACGGGTTTNCNNCTGAGAAAAGGNCGTGTATTNAGCGGCCGTAGAGNAACGGACCCNCGGCTANTGNGNTCGNNAGNATGANAGAGATTTNCCGGTTAACTGATNAGGTGNGGNCACNTCGAAAGTACGTAACNTGGCCGGCGACCAGAGTCCAGTAGACGACCCCNGGTAACGATTGCCCATCAAANGGNGTATTGGTACCGCGNCTTTTCATCTCTACTGTATCGACTGTCCAGATTTCTCCGGGATCAAAGATGCAGATGTCTGCCGGTGCGCCGGTCCCTAGGTAGCCAACATCGATACCGAGGATACGGGCCGGGTTGGCAGTGACCTTAGATAAGGCCTGAGGCAGTGACAATATGCTTTCACTGACTAGCTTGAGGGTCAGTGACAGCAGGGTCTCGAGGCCTGCGATACCGGGTGCTGACTCACTGAATGGCGCCAGTTTGGCGTCAAAGCCGTGCGGCTGGTGGTCCGAACAAATCACGTCGATGATGTCTTCGGCAAGGCCTTCTTTCAACGCTTCTCGATCCCTGATGCTGCGTAGCGGGGGGATCACGTGACAGCGGGTGTCGAACTCACCGATATCCAGCTCCGATAGGTGTAGATGATGAGCTGAGACACCAGCCGTGACCGGCAAACCACGCTCCCTCGCGTCCTTGATCTTCGCGACAGATCGGCCACAGGAAAGTTGCGTAATATGACCGCGTGCACCGGTTGTCTCTATCAGTGCAAGTTCCCGGGCCAGCGCGACGATCTCAGCGGCCTCCGGAATCACGGGCAGCCCCAGGCGCGTGCTGACCTCGCCCTCGTGCACGCAGCCGTTGCCTTTGAGCCAGGGATCGAGCGCGGTTAGAAATACTGTGAGATCAAAGGTACTAGCGTATTGCATGGCCCGGCGCATCACCAGGGTGTTGTCGACAATGTTATCTGCGTTGCTGACGGCGGTGCAGCCGGCGTCGCGAAGGGCCGCCATGTCGGTCAAGCGTTCACCTTCAAGGCCCAAGGTCAGTGCCCCCAGTGGATAAACTCGGGCGCGATTGATGCGCCGGCCACGTTGGCGCATCATGTGCACCATGGCNGGGGTATCGATCACCGGGTTTGTGTCCGGTGGCACACAGATACTGGTCACGCCGGTAGAAACGGCCGCGTTGAGTTCGCTTTCCATGGTGGCTTTGTGTTCTTCGCCAGGTTCGCGTAAGCGTGCCTGTAGATCCACCAACCCGGGGCAGACGATCATTCCAGTTGCATCGATGACCTCGTCCGCGCAGAAGTCAGCGCCGGCCTCACCGGGGTCAACGATGCGCCCTTTGTCGATGAAAAGGTCACGCACTTCGTCTATCCCGTCGGCCGAGTCGATCAAGCGGCCGTTATGGATGTGCAGTCTCATGGTTGGCTGGCGTTCGGGTCGGCACCAACCAGTTGCGCCATGATGGCCATGCGCACGGCGATACCGTTGGTGACTTGCGANAGAATGAGTGAACGCTCACTGTCGGCAACATCGGAGGCAATCTCGAGTTCCCGGTTCATGGGCCCGGGATGCATCACGACCGCCTCGGCCGCCGCTCGGTTCAGTCTTTCCATAGTGAGCCCATAACAGCGGAAATATTCCTGCGTACTGGGAATCAACTGGCCTTCCATGCGCTCAAGTTGCAGACGCAGCAACATGACGACGTCGATATCCTGAAGTCCTTCATCCAGATCAGTAAGTGCGGTTACGCCCAGGCGCTCAATCTCGGTCGGCAGCAAGGTGCCCGGCGCGATCACACGGATTTCTTTAACGCCAAGGGTATTCAGCGCATGAATCTGTGAGCGCGCAACCCGTGAGTGCAGGATGTCCCCGACAATGGCCACTTTGAGATGTGAAAAACCACCCTTATGCTGGCGGATGGTGAACATGTCCAGCATGGCTTGGGTGGGGTGAGCATGACGGCCGTCACCGGCGTTGATGATGTGCACCGTCTCAGGCACGTGGCGGGCAATCAGGTGCGCGGTACCACTGGCGCTGTCGCGCACCACGAAGATATCCGTGTCCATGGCCTCCAGTGTGCGGACTGTATCTAATACCGTCTCGCCCTTGCGGGTCGACATTCTTGTTGTATTAAGGTTCACCACCTCGGCGCCAAGTCGTTTGGCTGCGATCTCGAAAGTGGTGCGCGTACGGGTACTGTCTTCAAAAAAGAGGTTCACCACGGTGTGATCGGCGAGCAAAGACATGTTAGCTTTGTGACGACTATCAACTTCAATGAAGCCTTGGGCGATATCGAGTATCTGGGTCAGGCGTTCGCGCCCAAGGCCTTCTATAGTAAGAAAATGGCGCAGTCGACCTGCGCCATCGATCTGAATGTTCTTAAGTGGCCAATTCATCGACAGTCAGGGCAAGTTTGTTCTAGATGCTCCCTCGTTGAGGTAGGACTGCAGGATAAGCTGGGCGGCGATTTGGTCGCGCAAGGATTTGCGTCGATCGACTACTCGTTTTCCCGGTGCGGTGGCGCTCGATATCAAGGCCTCGGCCTCGACCGAGGTCAGCGTCTCGTCAATGAAAGTAACGGGCAGGCCGAATCGTTCCAGCAATTCCTTGCCAAATGCTCGTGCTGCCAATGAAAGAGGGGTTTCACGCCCATTAAAAGCAAGTGGCAGGCCTACCACCAGTGCAGTAGGTGTCCACTCTGAAATAAGCTGCTCTATGGCTGGCCAGGGGCCTTGGACACCGCCGGTTGTGAGGGTGGCGATGCCCTGGGCAGAGCCAGTCACGTTCTGCCCGGCGGCGACGCCAATCCTGCAGTTGCCGTAATCAAAAGCGAGTACGGTAGAGTTCACGCGTGCCCAGCGCCCGGGGCTAGCCGGGTAATGTCCACACCAATGCCTTGGGCGGCGCGTTGCCAGCGCTCTGTTGGTGGTACCCGAAAAAGGATATCGGGATCGGCTTCGACCGTGAGCCAGGCGTTCTCTTGCAATTCCTTTTCCAGTTGTCCGGGTCCCCAGCCGGCGTAACCCAGGGTTAATAACAAGGCCGGTGGACCGGCAGCTTTTGATATGGCTTCAAGCACGTCGCGCGAGGAAGTGAGACCAATTCTGCCCCCCACTTCCAGTGTCGACTGCCACTCGCCCAGCCCCTCATGCAGTACCAGGCCCAGTTCGTGATGCACTGGCCCGCCCGCGTACACCGGATAAAGGC
The DNA here is from genome assembly GCA_002729195.1 of Acidiferrobacteraceae bacterium. Classification (GTDB taxonomy): domain Bacteria; phylum Pseudomonadota; class Gammaproteobacteria; order Arenicellales; family UBA868; genus UBA12578. Next base: position 3,639 of record PBTT01000061.1, on the reverse strand, counting down.
CCGTGGGGCTATCCTTAGGCGGGGGCAGGTCGAATTGGTTTAGTACATCGTTCACGATGAGGTTGTCCAGTGGTCGGTTGACCACCACACCCAGCGCGCCATTAGCATCATGTTGGCAGATCAGTGTTACGGCCTGGTTGAAATTGGGGTCTTTCAATTCCGGCATGGCCAGCAAAAAGTGATTAGTGAGCGACTGGAAGGAGAGTTCTGACATTGATCTTTAGCGGGCCAGCGTTTGCCCCCCCGGTAGGAACTGCCAGGTGCGGGTGATATGCAGCACGTCGGTGTGCCGGCGAATCTCTTCGGGTAGCACCTCAAAGGGCGCCGCAAGACGGGCGATACGCATAGCCATTGCGTCAATGGTTGGGTTGCCGGAAGAGTTCAGTACGCGCACCGAGTGGAGTGCCCCGTCAGGCTTTATTGCAACAGCCAACAGAACTTCGCCGGTGTGATCCGAGCGCCCAAGCCACTCCGGCGCGTGGTGGTTGCCAACGTCCTCGACCTGTTCCCGCCAACGGGCCATGTAGGCAGCGTACTCGCTCTGGCGGGTGCTGGCGCTGACAAAACTCTGGCGAGCCAGGCGCGTGGAAGCGTCTTCCAACGACTCGATTTCGCCGCGGTAGCGTGTAACCAGCGCTCGGGTCTGTTGTGCGGCCTCTACCCGTTGGGCTGTCTTTGATGGCAGGTAGGGTGCGGTCTGTTGCATGAGGGCAATAAGGTGATTTACGGAAGCCGTTTCGTCGTGTTTCGCGGGGGGCTTTGTCAGCGTGACCGGAGGCTCAGCGATAGTTCGGGCAAGATGCGTAATCGTGCCACCACCGGCAAGATTGTGCTGCGCTAGAGCCAGCGCATCCTCGGTGGATTCCTGGGGCAAGGGTGCCAGGATCAGTTCAAGCACCGGTGGGTCGAGCGGCAGCAAGGCCGGGGCGGCCGCGACAAAGCCGATACCGAGGATTAGAAAGCCGTGAATCGCGATGGAGGCGGAAAGACTCAGCCGGGCACGTCTGGCGGGAACGGCCGCTGTCAGGAAAAAAAAGCGGCCCTTGATCGCCGATTGGCCGAAGGGGCCTTGCGCGATCACTGGCAGGGGTGTTCGATGGCCGCGATGGAGCAGTTCTTTGTGCCTCGTCAGCAAGTATTGTACCGCGCTCGGGGTCGCAGTTCAGTATTGTCGTGCGGAGGGTAACCCCAGGGAGGTTTTTTTCTGGCAGCGAGAGCGGTAGAATCCGCGCCGGCACTCCCCGATGCAGCCGCACCTAAGGTCATTTCGCCCATCTCAGAACCGCCAAAACGGCCGGACAAGGGGCGTTTGCGGCTTCTGTTTCCGCCCTTTCAGCTCCGCAACCCGGTGAGCGCACAGCCCGAGCTCGGCCAATTAGTGGAGATCGTCACCACTGCTGCCCGCACGGCGGGTCTTGCCAACACCCGGTTGCACGCTACCGATACCAAGGCCGACGGCAGCATCGTCACGGCGCTAGATCACGAGATGCAGAGCCTCATCTCAACAGCGCTCAAAGCAAGCTGGCCGGAATATTCTTTTATGGGTGAGGAAATGGAGCACGATGAACAGGCCAGCATCGTCGATGGTAAATCCCGGGGTTTCTGGGCTCTGGATCCACTGGATGGCACCACCAATTTTGCCATGGGCTTCCCCTTTTACGGCGTGTCCCTGGCGTTGGTGGTCGATGGTGAGGCACGCCTGGGGGTGGTGTTGGATCCTGTGCGTGACGAGTGTTTCAGTGCTATTGATGGCGGCGGGGCTTTTCTGAATGGCGAGCCGATGACGACGTTGGGCCAGGAATTTGCTTTGCGCGAGTGCGTGGCGAACGTGGATTACAAGCGCTTGGTCTCGCGCCTGGCAGATCGCCTGGTGCGTTACCCACCATACCGTTCACAGCGCAATCTCGGCGCTTGTGTGCTCGAGTGGTGCTGGCTGGCGGCCGGGCGCCTGCAACTTTATCTGCACGGCGGCCAGCGGATGTGGGATTACGCTGCCGGAAGCCTCATCCTGAAGGAGGCTGGCGGAGTTTTTACCACCATCCCAGGTAATCCTTTGGATTGCCGTAAGTTCACCAAGCGCTCGGTGGCCGCAGCCGTCAACACGGACCTACACGCAAAGTGGCTGGGCTGGATTCGCGAGAACGACGAGCACTGGGGTAAATAAGTAATTATTTATGTTTCAAATCAATAAGATTTGCTATACCTTTTGGTTTGCCCCGCGCATAGTGAGCGGCCCCAAAAGCCGAGCCCTATGCAGGCGCCACCTGGCGGCGTTTGACCGCAGAACTAACTCTATCGGCAGTATCCCAGAAAGGCGGCAGTTGGACCGGCTGCGCTCAATCACAGTTTGCGAGAGAGTCCTATGAATACGGCAGGAGTAAAAGCCACCTTAGGAGTGGATCGGCGGACCAAGGCTAACGCCATCCGCGCACTCAGTATGGATGCGGTGCAAAAGGCCAAGAGCGGCCACCCCGGTATGCCCATGGGTATGGCCGACATCGCTGAAGCTTTATGGTCGGATTACCTACGCCACAACCCCGCTAACCCCAAGTGGGCCGATCGCGATCGTTTCATCCTTTCCAATGGCCACGGTTCGATGCTGCATTATTCGCTGCTGCACCTCGCCGGCTACGATCTGCCCATAGAAGAGCTCAAGAATTTTCGCCAGTTGCACTCGCGCACGCCCGGCCACCCCGAGTATGGTTACGCCCCTGGCATAGAGACCACTACTGGGCCCTTGGGTCAGGGCATCACGAATGGTGTGGGTATGGCGCTGGCCGAGAAGGTGCTCGCTGCGCAATTCAACCGCGATGGCCATACGGTAGTCGATCACCACACTTACGTTTTTCTGGGCGACGGTTGTCTGATGGAAGGAATCTCCCACGAAGCCTGCTCGCTTGCAGGTACACTGGGCCTGGGTAAGCTCGTTACCTTCTGGGATGACAACGGCATCTCCATCGATGGCAAAGTGCAGGGCTGGTTCACTGATGATACCCCGGCACGTTTTCGCGCTTACGGCTGGCAGGTTATCGAGGGCGTCGACGGCCACGATCCGCAAGCGATTGCCCGGGCCATTGACGAGGCTCACACCGACAGCGAGTGGCCCTCGCTTATCTGCTGTCGCACCGTGATCGGTTGGGGCTCGCCCAACAAGCAGGGTAAAGAATCCTGTCACGGTGCGCCGCTCGGCGACGAGGAGATTGCGCTCACCCGTGAGGCAATGGGTTGGATGCACGCACCTTTTGAAGTACCTGAGGATGTGCGCGCGGCCTGGGATGCCACCGCACAGGGCGGCGCACGCGAAAAGGACTGGCAGCAGCGCTTTGAGGCCTACCGGGCCGATCACCCTCAACTCGCCGCCGAATTCGAACGGCGTATGGCGGGTGATTTACCAGTGGACTGGCCAGAGGAAGTCGAAGTTTTCGTCGCCTCGGTGGATGCCGATGCTAAGACCGTCGCCACCCGCAAAGCCTCGCAACTGGCGCTGGAGGGCTTCGGGCCGATGCTTTCCGAATTGATTGGCGGTTCGGCTGATCTGGCTGGCTCAAACCTCACGCTCTGGTCCGGCTCCAAGAGCATCTCCAAAGAGGATGCGGCGGGAAATTATCTTTATTTCGGGGTGCGCGAGTTTGGTATGGC
>PBTT01000060.1 GCA_002729195.1 Acidiferrobacteraceae bacterium | reverse complement strand
ACCCACCCCCTGTACTCGGCTCGCGGTCGCGGAGAAACAAAGGTCGATGACTTCTTCGGCCAAGCCTACGGCTTCGAAAATCTGCGCACCCTTGTAGGATTGCAGGGTTGAGATACCCATCTTACCCATAACCTTTAAGATGCCCTTGGCCACACCCCTGCGATAAGCCCCAACTACCGCGTCGTCGCTGTCAAACCGGTCCGGGTCAAGTCGGCCGGTACGTCGAGCCTGCCATAGGGCTTCGAAAGCAAGGTATGGGTTGATCGCGTCCACTCCGAAACCCACCAACAAGCACTGGTGGTGTACCTCGCTGGCCTCTCCAGTCTCCACTACCAGCCCCACCCTGGTACGCTTGGCCTTGCGCACCAAGTGCTGGTGAACTGCACCAGCCGCCAGTAACGTGCTAACGGCGACCTGCTCCGCACCGATATTTCGATCCGACAGCAGCAGCACGCTGTCGCCAGCATCGACCGCAGCTTCCGCCTCGTCACAGATGCGCTGTAACGCCCGCTGCAAACCTGCACTACCCTGTGCACGATTAAAGGTGATATCAATAAGTCGGCTACGCCAACCGCGGTGATCCATGCACCGAATGGCAGCTAATTCAGCATTAGTTAAGATCGGATGACGCAAAAGCAAACGATGGCAATTCTCCTTGCCGGCCTGCAGCAAGTTCCTCTCCGGACCGATGTAGCACTCCAGCGACATGATCACGTCTTCGCGAATCGAATCGATCGCCGGGTTGGTAACTTGGGCAAATAACTGTTTGAAGTAGTCATAGGGCAGGCGCGGCTGAACGGTCAAGCAAGCCAGCGCCGAGTCGTTACCCATGGAACCCACCGGGTCGCGCTGCTCATGGATTAGGGGGATCAACATGAATTGCAAGCTCTCGCGGGTGTAGCCGAAAGCGCGTAGCCGCGGTAAAAGGGTAGCGGCAACAAGTCCCGGAATCTCGCCTGCTACCTGAAGTTCGGATAGTTCAATGCGCTGCTCGCCCAACCAAGCCGCGTAGGGGCGAGCAGTAGCGAACTCTTGCTTGAGTTCGGCGTCGGGTATCAGGGTGCCATGCTCAAAATCGACCAGGAACATGCGCCCCGGCTGCAAACGGCCCTTTTCCCGGACACCGGCTGGATCAAGGGGCAATACCCCAACCTCGCTCGCCATGATGACCCGATCATCGGTAGTCACGTAATAACGACTGGGACGCAGGCCGTTTCGATCCAGGACCGCACCAATGTAGCGGCCGTCGGTAAAGGCAATAGAGGCCGGGCCATCCCAAGGCTCCATCAAGGCCGAGTGATACTCATAGAAGGCACGTTTGGCTTCATCCATGGTGTCGTGCTTCTGCCAAGCCTCCGGCACCATCATCATGATGGCCTCCTGCAGCGTGCGCCCAGTCATCAGTAAAAACTCCAGGGCGTTGTCAAAATTACCCGAGTCTGAGCAATCCGGCTCGATAACCGGAAAGATCGAGGCAAGATCATCTCCGAAAAGCGAACACTTCATCACGCCTTCACGGGCACGCATCCAGTTGATGTTGCCGCGCAGGGTATTGATCTCACCGTTATGGGCCATGAACCGCCCCGGCTGGGCACGATCCCAACTGGGAAAGGTATTGGTGGAAAACCGGGAATGCACCATGGCCAGGTGGCTGGTGTAGTCAGGATCACGCAGGTCAGGAAAATATTCCATCAACTGCAAGGTGCGCAGCATGCCTTTATAGATCATTACTTTGCTGGACAGCGAGCAGATGTAAAACATCTTGCGGTGGCTAAGAGTTGTGTTGCCCCGTAACAGACGGCTGGCCTGCTTGCGGATCAGATAAAGTTGCCGCTCGAAGTTGTCATTGTCGAGTGCAGCAGCAGCAGCCACCAGCAACTGCTCGATGCGCGGCTGGCAGGCTCGAGCGGTCGCACCAAGATCCGCCCGCTCGGGCTCGACCGGGACCGGCCGCCAACCGACCAGGTGCTGGCCACACTCAGCAACCAGTCGCTCAACCTCCCGCTTGCACTGGTCGCGTTCGGTTTTGTCTTGCGGGAAAAACACCACGCCGGCGCCAAAACGGCCGATCTCTGGCAAGGTAGTACTTAATTCATCGCGGGTAACCCGAGCCAGAAACTCGTGCGGCAGCGCAGTCAGGATACCAGCACCATCGCCACTGTTGGGCTCGGCCCCGACGGCGCCGCGATGATCCATATTCTGGAGCACCGTATAGGCGTCGTCGATGATACCGCGGCTGCGCTGACCGCGAATATGTGCAACAAAACCGACCCCACAACTATCGTGTTCAAAGACAGGGTCATAGAGACCATAGCGTTGTGGCTGTGCTTGTGGTTGTGGTCGACTCATTTACTTGACTATTTCCGGGTTCGAGGATACGGGCATTCGCAGCGCGCCCCAGTGCACAGAACTGGTTCGCGCGCGGATCAGGCTCAGAGCCTGATAATCTTCCCGGGGGGTCAGCCGACCAACAACACTGCGGGTGGCAGGGGCCGCCATACGCCAACGCGCACCCGACGGCCGAACGAGTATAGCGAGAGCGCCATGGGGGTTCAAATTGGTACGGGTTACGGTTACAAAAGCCCGGCTAAAGAGAAAATTGTTGTGCCCGATCCTGGTGCAAGATCCAGCACTCATCGTTAAAGCCCGAGCCAGCCCAGTTCTTTCCCGGCGCCAACAATAACCGAACACTCACACTACAGCGGTCAGACCGATGCAGGGTAATACAATACGAGCTTTTTTAGCGTGACGCTGATAGGGCGAAATCAAGTACTACCGGCGAGTACCTCGTGCAGCAAGGCGTCGGGATAATCGGATACCAGTCGAGCCTGGCCGATTTCCTCGAGCAACACCAACCGCACCCGCCCAGCCGTGACTTTCTTGTCCACTGCCATGTGTTCGAGGCAATTCGCCACTGTCAGCGCCGCCGGCGGATCAACCGGCAAGCCGGCAGTAGTCAACAGGTCACGGATGCGCTGAACGTCTACTGCATCCAGCCACCCTAGCCGCTGGGACATCGTAGCAGCCATCACCATGCCGGTCGCTACCGCCTCACCGTGCAGCCAAACACCGTAACCCAACGCTGCCTCGATAGCGTGGCCGAAGGTATGGCCCAGGTTCAACAGCGCGCGCTCACCGGTCTCTTTCTCGTCAACAGCGACCACCGCCGCCTTGTGCCGACAAGATTCAATGACAGCGTGCTGCAGTGCATCCTGATCACGAGCAAGGAGGCGGGTCATGTGGTCTTCCAGCCACTTAAAAAAACTGGAGTCGCGGATCAAGCCATACTTGACCACCTCGGCAATACCCGCCGCCAACTGCCTTGGCGCAAGCGTTAACAAGGTATCGGTATCGGCAAATACACAAGCAGGCTGGTAAAACGCCCCAATCATATTTTTCCCAAGCGGGTGATTGACCGCGGTCTTGCCGCCGACCGCTGAATCAACCTGCGCCAACAGGGTTGTGGGCACCTGGATAAAACGAATGCCGCGCTGGTAACAGGCCGCGGCAAATCCGGCGATATCCCCCACCACCCCGCCGCCGAGCGCAATCAAGGTAGTGTCACGACTGCAGGTAGCAGCCAGCAGGGTGTCGAACAACCCGGCCAGGGTCTCGAGCGATTTATACTGCTCGCCATCCGGCAGTGCCTGGCAGGTTACCTGATAGCCGCTGAGACAGCCAAGCAGGGTATCCAGATATAACGGCGCCACGGTTTCGTTAGTCACTACCATCACCTCGCTCGAGGTGATGTGGCTACCTAGGAGTTCCGCCTCACGCAGCAGGCCACCGCCGACATGGATGGGATAACTGTGCTCGCCCAGGTCGACGTTTAGCACAACCATCGCTTTTTTACCTCACTGAGGATATCCCGGGCGACGGCGTGCGGCGAACGGCCATCGGTCTCGAATACGATGTCGGCCTCCTGGCGGTACAACGGCTCACGCTCGCTCATCAGATCCTCGAAAATCTTTCGCCGGTCCCCGCCCCTGTTAAGCAGCGGCCTGTTCTTACTGTTGCGGGTCCGCTCAAGCAGCATGTCGACGGTGGCATGCAGGTAGATGACCAACCCGTTATGCCGCAACGTCTTACGCACATCGTCACGGATCACTGCCCCGCCACCGGTTGCCAGAACGATGTTTTTTCGCCCGGTCAATTCACTGATCATCTGGGCCTCGCGCTGCCTGAACCCGTCCTCGCCCTCGATATCAAAGATGGTCAAGATGCTGACCCCGGTACGCTCTTCGATGCTCTCGTCGGAATCGACAAAATCCATCCCAAGATTTTTCGCCAGGGCTTTGCCGATGGTGGTCTTACCCACACCCATTGGGCCAACTAGATAGATATTGCTTCGCGTTGCCATGCTAGGAAAAACTCCGCCCGTATCGGGCGCCGGGCTGGTCTATTCAACCAGCTGGTGATGTGAGTGTGCCGACGCCGGCTAACCCGCAGTCAGCGCTGGATTGATGATGCGCGGCGTCAGGAATATCAGTAATTCCTTCCGATCATCGTGGATTCCCCGGGTTTTGAAAAGCACCCCCACAATCGGCAAATCACCGAGTACCGGCACCTTCGAAACGCTTACTGATGATTCCAGGGTGTAGATGCCGCCAATGACCACTGTCTCCCCATTGTCCAATAGCACCTGGGTGCGCACCTGCAACGTATTGATGTTTTCCTCGGTCGGCGAGACGAACGAATCCTTGGTGATATTGACCTCCAGGATAATCCGATCGTCCGGCGTGATCTGTGGGGTAACCGTCAAGCTCAACACAGCCTTTTTGGTGACCATCTCGCTTACACCAGCCGTGCTGGTGGTAAAGATGCGCTCCTGGCCCTGCTCGATATACGCTTCCTGCTTGTCGGCTGTAAGGAGTTGCGGGTTGGCAATGATTTTGCCGGTACCCTCGGCTTCCAGCGCCGAGATCTCAAGATCTATCAACGCTGCCCAGCCGGCACCAGCCTTGGCCAGATTCAAGGCATAGGATGCGGGAGCTACTGAGCCAATAGACTGGGCGGGAAAATTGACCCCGAGCGAACCATCACCGCTGGCGTTGACTCCATCACTGCGGATGGTGCCAGTGTTGTCGACCGAACCCGACCCGCTTACCGTGCCCAGGTCGGTATTGCTGTTGATGCCGGTCAAGCCCAACTTGACTCCAAGATTGCGGCTGAAATCCTCGTTTGCCTCAACAATCCGGGTCTCGATCAAGACCTGCTTGACCGGCCGGTCCAACTCGTTGATGAGTTTACGAATCTCGTGGATTTTATGGGCCGTATCCTGGATGAGCAGGGAATTGGTGCGGGAATCAACGGTCACGCTGCCGCGATCGGAAAGCAGTCGGTTCTCTTCCGTTTGAACTTCGGCGACGGACACATTACCGAACATCGTGCTCTGCACGTTGGGCTCTACTGCCCGCACCGACTTCAGTAAGCTAGCGATGTCCTCGGCCTTGGCGTAGTTCACCTGGATAAGTTCGGATATCAGCGGCTCCAGTTCGCTGACCTGCCGGGATGCCTCTAAGGCCAGGCGCTCCTGATTGGATATCTCCTCCGCCGGCGCGATCCATACCACTTTGCCGTGCTCGCGCCGAGCCAACCCCTTGGCCTGCATGATGGTATCCAATGCCTGGTCCCAGGGCACCTCCTTGAGGCGCAGGCTCAGGTCCCCCGAGACGCTGTCGCTGATGACGAAGTTGAGTCCAGTGTCATCGGCAATCATCTGCAGTGCGCCGCGCACCGAGATGTTCTGAAAATCGAAACTGATCAACTTGCCAGTGTAACCGGTCCCGGCCGTATCCCCCTGCCCCGCTGCCGGTCGTGCCGTCACCTCCAGGGTGAATAACCCCCCTGACTGAAATGATACGTAGTCGTATTCACCACGGGGACTGACCACTATCCGCACAGCATTCTCGACGTCGAAAACGTCCACAAACTGTACCGGGGTAGCAAAGTCGATGACGTCGAGTCGCTGTTCCAAAACAGTATCCAACATGGCGTCGGCAATTTCCAACACGATCTCACCCGACCGCTCTCGCACGTCGATGGCGGCATCCTCCCGATCCAGGTAAACCATGACGCGGCCCGCCCCGTCCGGGCTACGGCGAAAATCGACCCGCTCAACCCGGCTACTGCCACTGTGCTCGACCTCACCCATGATCGACTGCGTCCGCCCTGCATCATTTTCCCCGGCGACATAAGCCTGGTCGATCAGCAGAGTCATGCCCCGTGCCCGTGGCCGGCTCTCGAACGCCACCGACGCAATCAGGTTAATGACGACCCGACAACGCTCTGCAGTGGCCACCACCATGACGCTCTCGACCGAGCCCCGGCCGATCTTGATCAGTGGCGGCTCGACCCGGCTAGTCACGCCAAAGAAGTCCAGCACGATCCGGTCGGGACCGCTGGTACGAAAAACGACCGGCTTGGGCATCGGCCCGGAGGCGCCAATATCCAGTTGCAGTTGTCCACCCGAGAGCATCACATGTTTGATCTCGAGTAACTCGGTATCGGCGTTAGCGGTCGCGTGCAAACCGCCGAGTAAAGCCAGGTAGATGCTGGTCGTTGCCAGTACGCGTCGCCCGGCGAGCCACACCATCCTGGTTGATTCCAAACCTCGCCTGCCCGCACTTTTACTCATGGCCCTGAATGTACCGTAATCCGAATCATCTTACTGCCCGGTGCTCATCCGGTATGGGCGGATCTCCCACTGGCCAGTCGGGCCCTTCACCACTTCTTCCAGGTCCAATGCACCGGCAGCGAGGTCTACGGCTACCACTTTGCCGTTGTTCTGACCGAGGTAATTGCCCTCAATGACCTGGTGAATCTGGTTGTCAGGCGCCGTCACTAACGCGCTGACCTCGCCCTCGCGCACAATAGTACCCACCAACCGCAGAGAATCCAACGGAAAACTCTCTAGTTTTTCGCGGGGTCTCGTCGAATCGGGCTCCAGCGGGTCGGGCACCACCTCGGCGACCTCCTCGTCCTCGACTTCCTCGACCTTGCCATAGACGTTCTCCGGGGCAAATGGATCGACCAGGGTGTCGGCGGTGTACAGGTAGGATTCCACCGGCGGCAGTTCCGGGAGCGGCTCCACCCGCGGCGTGGTGTTCTTGTGCGCCGATCGCACAAAATGCTCGAGATCCGCCAGCGAGTGCTCGCGGCTGCATGAGGTGCCAAGCAGAGCCACGATGACGACCGCGAGCGCCGGCCAGGGCCTACCTGCCAGACAGTTACGGCCGACCATCAGCCGCCCTCCTCCGTCAGGTAACGGTACGTCTGGAGCATAACGGAAGTGGTCAGTCCACCGCTGTCGTCCGCACTGATGGTCATGTCGCCGACGGTGACAATGCGGGGCATTCTTGCCAGGTCGCTGATAAATCCGGCCAACTGGTGATAACCCCCACTCACTTCGACACGGATGGGCAAAACCGCATAGAAATCCCCCACTTCTTCCTGCTGTGGATCAAAAGTCACAAAGTGCAGGCCGCGCTGGGTGCCAGCCTCGGTGATATCGATCAGCAACGAGGGCACCTCGGCACTGTCCGGCAACTGGCGCACCATGGCAGCAAGCATCTGCTCTATCTCCACCATCTGCGCTTGGTACGCCGGCAGGTTCACCACCATACCCTTCTTGCTGTTGTAGGTGTTGCGCAACTCCCCTTCCCGGGCTCGCTCGCGTTCCAGCATCTGCAACTGGTCCTGGACTAGGAACTGCCAACCACCAAACGCTAGCAGCGCAGCCAACACCAGCGCCGCAACCACGACGAACCAGGCTGGCCAACTGGTTGGTTGGCCGATCTCAATGTCTCGCAGTTCGTCGAGCCGACTCATGCTGTCACTGCCTCAGCCTCAGGGGTATTCACTGGGCGTTGTCCGAGTCTGCATCGGCGTCGGTCGGTGCCAAGGACGGATACATCACCCATAACTCGAACTGGTGGGTATCACCTACGTTGATGATGTTGAGTTCCGAGTGGCCGAAGATTCGGGTCTGGTCGAGGCGTTCCATCAGTGTCGAGACACGAGAGCTGGACTGGGCAATCCCGGTCAAGTTGATGCCTTTGTTGTCACGTTCCAGTGAGGAAAAGAATACACCTTCTGGAAGTTCGCGCGGCAGGTGATCCAAACCACGCACCAGGCGTATCCGCTCGGCTTGCAGTTGGTGGATAACACCCATCCGTTCAATCAGTTCGTCCTTACGTTGGCGTATCTCGCTGATTTCCTGTAACTGTCGATCAACCTTTGCAATCTGGCCTTCAAGGAAAGTATTACGGGTACGCTGGAAACGAATCTCACCCTCGAAATACCACCAACTGGCAGCGACCGTGGCCAGGCTCAGTACCCACAACATAATGGCCGTGGCCAGCGCGCGGCGCTGCTGGCGCGAGCGCCGCGCTTCCCGCCAAGGCAACAGATTGATGCCCTCGCTCATCCTGCCCCCCTGACTGCCAACCCGGCGGCCTTGAGCAGCAACGACGCCTGTCTCTGGACAGCCTTGCCGGCCGTGATTCGACTGCCCGGCGCAAACGGATTGGCGATAACCGTGGGTATGCCGGCGTGCGCCTCTATTACCTCGGCAACACCGGGTAACTGGCCACAGCCGCCGCAAACTAACAGGGCGTCGACACTACCGTACCCACGGCCGGCAGAAAGGAAGAACTCGATGCCCCGGGCGACCTCCCTTGCCATGGAAGAACGAAAAGGCTCGAGCAGGTCCACCTCGTAATTCTGTGGCAGTTCACCGGAACGCTTGGCTGCTTCCGCCTCCGGATAACCGATACCATAACGCGCGCGCACATTCTCGGTCAGAATACGGCCGCCAAAATTCTGGTCTCGGCTGTAGATGACAGTGCCATTATGGAAAACGTCCAGGTGAGTGGTGACGTCTCCGAAATCTATCAGTGCCACAACCTTGCCCTCTAGGGACTGGGCTAGCGTTGGCGCGACAAAGGCAAATCCCCGCTCTACCGCAAAACCACCAACGTCCACGATTGCCGCGCTCAAACCAGCAGCCTCCACCACGGCTACGTAATCCTCAACTATTTCCTTGCGACAAGCCGTGATCATGATCTCGTCATCATTGCCGGAACGCGCCCCGCCAGTCACGCGGTAGTCCAAATTCACCTCTTCCAGCGGATGGGGAATGTGCTGAGCCGCCTCGATCATCACCTGCTGTTCTATTTCCGCTTCGCTGAGCCCTGCCGGCAGGCTGATCTTCCTCGAGACAACGTGTGTAGACGACACCGCCACCACTGCCTTTTTTCTACGGGTCCTAGAATTGCGCAGCGCGCGACGCAGTGCATCGCTGGTCTGCTCGAGATCGCTGATGCCATGTTCGACCACCGCGTTGCGGGCCAACGGTTCGATAGCACAGCGCTCGGCCCGATAGCCACCACGGGCCACCGTGACCTCCAGCAGTTTGACCGCGCCGCTACCGATGTCGATACCAACGGCCCGGTGACCCTTGCGACTGAACAACCTCATGTTGTACAGGCTCGAGGTATAGAGACTGAACCCGTCCTTTGCGATCCAAACGTGAGGCGACAAGGCCCAGTCTTGGCGATAGTTTTTCCCGGCATGAGGCAAGTTTAACCTGTCAGAGGCGGGATACTGTCGCCTGTATCCAAGGTGGGCGGCGCCTGCTGTCGGAAGCCGCGCAGCTGCGCTCTTGGGGCACCAACGGGCGGCCTGTATGCGCGGGTGCCGACCCTGCTCTGCTAGAATCAGCTCCGGAAGTTTGCATTTCCTTTTCAACAGGTTCGCCGAGCTGCGCGGACCGGGCCACGCGATCAGTTTTGACGTTCGTTCGTACCATCCTCTGGTCCCTGCTGGGAGTACTACTACTTACCGCCTGCGCCATCGGTGGGCTACTCGCCATCCTTATCCCAGACCTGCCGGCAGTTAGCGAGGTTCGTGACATCCGCCTCAAGGAGCCGCTACGGGTCTACACCATCGACGGCCGGCTGATGGCCGAGTACGGCAATGAGCGGCGCATCACCATCAATATCGGACAGGCTCCACCACTACTCATAGACGCCATTCTTGCCGCCGAGGATGACCGGTTCTTCAGACACCACGGGGTCGATTTCACCGGGGTATTGCGCGCCGTAGTTGCCAATCTGCACTCTGGGGACGCCAGCCAGGGTGCCAGCACCATCACCATGCAGGTAGCGCGCAACTATTTCTTGTCCCGCGAGAAGACCTACACCCGCAAAATCAAAGAGGTACTGCTGGCCTTCCGCATGGAGCACGAACTCGACAAGGAGGAGATTCTGGAGTTGTACCTCAACAAGATATTTCTGGGCCACCGCGCCTACGGCTTCCAAGCAGCTGCCTCGATCTACTACGACAAGGAACTACAGGAACTGTCATTGGCACAACTTGCCATGTTGGCGGGATTACCCAAGACGCCCTCGCGCAACAACCCATTAGCCAACCCTGAAGCTGCAGTCACCCGACGCAATTACGTGCTTCGCCGCATGCGCCACCTGGAGATTATTGACCAGGCAAAATACGCCAGCGCTAGCGCCGCACCGGTAACGGCAGCCCACCACATCGCCAAGATCGAAATCCAGGCGCCATACGTCAGTGAAATGGTCCGAGATTACATGGTACGGCATTATGGTGAGGACGCCTATCGTGCAGGGTTTCGTGTCTTCACTACCATCAACCCCCAGTACCAGACTACCGCTAACGCGGCTCTGGGCCGGGGGCTGATGGCTTACGACCGTCGCCACAGCTATCGTGGCACCGCCGGGCACATCGACCTTGAGATGCTGACCAGCGTGGATGAGCGAGCCGCACAACTGGCAGGCTTCGACCACCCCTGGCAACTTGAACCAGCATTGGTTCTCGCTACGGGTGCGGCCTCGCTGGAGGTGTGGACCGGTGATGGCCATTACATTGAAATCGGGGAACAGGGATGGCGCTGGACCGGGCGCACACCCAGCCAACTCTTCAACCCCGGCGATGTGGTCTATGTTCTGCGCCACAGCGATGGCACACGCCTTGCCCAGATACCGCAGATCCAGGGTGCATTGGTCTCACTCAACCCGGTCGATGGCTCGCTGCTAGCGCTGGTGGGTGGCTTTGACTTCCAGGCCAGTAAATTCAACCGGGCAACCCAGGCTGAGCGGCAACCCGGCTCCAATATCAAACCGTTTATCTACTCCGCAGCACTGGATAACGGCTTCACCGCCGCCACCCTCGTCAGCGGTGCTCCCATCGTGGTCGAAAACAACCTGGGGGATGCCTGGCGCCCCGAAAACTACAGCCGTAAGGTCTTCGGCCCGACCCGGCTGCGCAAGGCGCTGAGCCTATCGCTTAATCTGGTGTCCGTTCGCATTACCCGAGCTATGGGCATTCCGCTGGTAACAGATCACCTGGAACAGTTTGGATTCGATCGCTCCCGCCTGCCACAGGGGCTGTCGCTGGCACTGGGCTCGGCGACTGTCACGCCCATGGAGATCGCCCGCGGCTATGCAGCTTTTGCCAACGGCGGCTACCTGGTCGAACCGTACTTCATTGCCCGGGTGGAAGGCCAGGCTGGTGGGGTTATGGAATATGCCAACCGGACCATGGTCTGCCCAGACTGCACGCCCGTTGCCGGCCCAGCGCAGAACAGCACCACTAGTCGGGCAGTTGATCCCCGCTTTGCCCGACGGGTGCTGGCCCCCGAGAATGCCTTCATTATGACCAGCCTGCTGGGTGAGGTCATTCGCACGGGTACCGGCCGTGCTGCACAGAAACTTGAACGGCACGACCTTGCCGGCAAGACCGGCACCACCAACAACTTCCACGATGCCTGGTTCACGGGTTACAACCCGGATGTCGTCACCAGTGTCTGGGTGGGTTTTGACAATCCCCGGGACTTGGGAACACGCGAGTCCGGCGCCCGCGCCGCCCTGCCCGTATGGATAGATTACATGGCAGTAGCTTTGGCCGACAAACCTGAGGCGCGGCGAGTGATGCCCGAAAACATCATCACCGCGTTTATCAATGGCGACAGCGGTGAACCCACAGCCACGGATGATCCCGACGGCTTCGAGGAGTATTTCGTCATGGGGACCGAACCACAGGCCCAGTCACCATTCGGCGAGGAAGCGGCGGGTAGGCGTCAGGGGACCCAGCAGGTCGAAGGCCTGTTCTAACTGGCTTGCCCGATTAGGCCCGAAGGGAGTTTTGGCTTAACCGGCCAGCACGTCATCAGTTTTGTTGGTACCGGTCTCTGCCAGGGCCTTAGTTGGCAAGAACTTTCACCCCGGGGGTATATCTTTCTTTTTCGTTTTCTGCTTGCCAGCTGTTTTCTTTATTATTTTCTTCTTCGCTTTTTTCTTCGCCTTTTTTTTCTTCCCCTGAGCTGGTGTCTCGGCCAGCAGCCGCTGGCAGTCTTCCAGGGTCAGGGCCTGGGGATCCTGCTCCTTGGCCACCCGAGCCCGAGCCTTGCCATCGGTCACGAAGGGTCCCCAGCGACCGCGTAATACCTTAATGCCGCCATCGAACACGGCGATGGTGCGCTTGGCATCCGCCGCGCGCTTTTTAGCCACCAGTTCCAGTGCCCGCTCCAACTCGATGGTGTAGGGGTCTTCTCGTTTTCCCAACGACGCCGACACCGAGCCACACTTGAGGTATGGCCCAAAGCGACCAGTGGTTACGATCACGCTCTCACCGTCGGCTGTGCTGCCCAGTTCCCGGGGCAACCGCGCGGCATTGTCCAAAAGTTCCACAGCCAGGTTGGCATCGATAGTTATCGGATCGGTACCCGGGGGGATCGAGGCTGTCTGCATGTCGCAGCGCAGGTACAGCCCGTAACGACCGGTGTCGAGTACGATATCTTCGCCGGTGTTGGCGCGGCCGAGTACGCGCGGCAACGACAGCAGCCACAGTGCTTTGTCCCGGGTCATCGCTGGCGCATGCCAGCCTAGTGGCAGGCCCGGCGGCAGGGTTTTTCGAACCGGCTCGTCACCGTCATCCTCATCGCCCAGTTGCACATAAGCGCCATAGGGACCGACCCGCCAGGACACTTGGCGACCAGTCGCAGGATCGCTGTCCAGGCTAAAGACTGGCTTGGGGTGATCCGTTCCGAGATGCTCCTGCAGTCGCTGCCAGAATGTCTCGATCACGCCATCGCGACCGGTATCGCCGCTGGCAATGCGATCGAGATCCTCTTCCATGCGGGCTGTGAACTCGAAATCCACAAAAGGTTCATAACTCGTGGTCAAGAACCCGTTGACCGCATACCCCAGCGCCGTCGGCTCGAAGCGCCGACGCTCAAGTAGGGCGTATTCCCGGTCCACTAGAGTGGAGAGAATCGAAGCATAAGTGGACGGTCGACCGATCCCGCGCGTCTCCAGTTCGCGGACCAGGCTCGCCTCCGTATAGCGTGGTTTGGGCTCGGTGAAATGTTGCTCTGCCCGAATGGTCTCCAGATCGACCACCTGCCCGCGTTTCAGCGGTGGCAGCAACCGGCCCTTGTCGTCGCCAGCATCATCGGCATCCTCCTGGTAGACCTGCATATAGCCGGGATCAACCACGGTAGAGCCAGTTGCGCGGAAGACGTCGGCCGAATCTTCCTCGACCAACAACTCGACGGCCACCAGCCGCAGGGTTGCCGGGATCATCTGACTCGCGACTGCCCGTTTCCAGACTAAGTCATACAACCGAGACTGATCAGTAGTCAGCGTCTGCTTCACTGACTCCGGCGTGCGCCGAACCGAAGTCGGCCGGACAGCCTCGTGGGCCTCCTGTGCGTTACGGGCCTTGGATTTGTACCGATTGGGCGTTTGCGGCAGGTTGGCCTTGCCGAAACGCTCGGTGATCAGTTCACGCAGCTCGTTGAGGGCCTCACCCGCCACGTTGACCGAGTCAGTACGCATGTAGGTGATCAACCCCACACGGCTGCCTTCGATGTCTATGCCTTCATACAGTTGCTGGGCGACCTGCATAGTTTTGCGGGCGCCGAAACCGAGTTTACGCGAGGCCTCCTGCTGCAACGTGGAGGTGGTAAATGGCGGAGCCGGATTGCGCTTTCTCGGTTTTTCTTCGATCGAGCGAACCAGCAGGTGTCCACCTGCCGCCTGCTCAAGACGCTGCCGGATCGCCTGGGCCTGATCAGTTGAGGTGATACTGAACTGCTCCACCTTGTTGCCCTTGAGTAGCGACAACCTGGCCTGGAAGCAACCATCCGCACCGCCCGCATTAAGATCAGACTCTATGGTCCAGTACTCCCGCGGCACGAACTGGACGATTTCTCGCTCACGATCGCAAAGCAACCGTAGAGCAGGGCTCTGGACCCGGCCTGCGGAAAGACCACGTTTAATTTTCTTCCACAGCTCCGGCGACAAGTTAAAGCCCAACAGATAATCCAGGATGCGCCGTGCCAGGTAGGCCTCGACCAATTCCAGTGACAGCGCACGTGGCGCATCGATGGCTTCTTGTATGGCCCGGCGGGTCACCTCATAGAACACCACCCGGTAAACGGGTTTGGCTTCGAGTACACCCTGCTCCCGCAGGATTTCGTGGATATGCCAGGAAATCGCCTCGCCCTCGCGATCCGGGTCCGTTGCCAGGTAGACGTTATCAGCACTTTTCACCGCCCTGGCGATGGCGGTCATCTGTTTCTGGCCGCGTTCGTCGAGTTCCCATACCGGGGTAAAGATAGTCTTGCCATCCACGACCTTCTCGACCACCCCGCGACCACCGGATCCGATCAAATCCCTCACGTGACCGTACGAGGCCAGCGCCTCGAAATCCGGTCCGAGGTATTTCTCCATCGTCCGGGCCTTGGCCGGGGACTCGACGATAATCAGATTATTGGACAATATTGTGGTCTCGACATTGCTGCTAAAGATGTGTTTGCCAGGCAGGCCAAACATGCGACCGAGCGGCTATCGCAGGGTGCTCTCAGCCGGGCAGACGAACATACCCCCCGGCACAACTGCGCACCGCACCCGCCAACTCCATCCGTATCAGCATGGCGCAAACCTCGGTGATCGTCAAACCAGAGCGTTCGATGACCTGGTCTACGCTGGTCGGCGCAAAGTCAACAGCATCAAGCACCGGGTTGGCCCTGACACTGCCAGCAGCAGCAGAAAAGCTTGCCCCAGGCGCCATCCCCAGGGCTGGCAACTCCTCTAGAATATCCGCTATCGACTCGACCAAGCGCGCGCCGTCCCGAAGCAAACGATGTGGCCCGCGCGACAGCGGTGAATGAATTGAGCCGGGCACTGCCAACACTTCGCGGCCCTGCTCCGCGGCAAAAAAGGCAGTGATCAGGCTGCCACTTTTCCGCGCAGCCTCAACAATCAGTGTGCCCAGAGTAAGGCCGCTGATGATCCGATTGCGGCGCGGGAAGTGGTAACGCTTGACCCCAGTGCCGGGCGGAAATTCTGATACTAAAAGACCGCTATGGCCAATCAGCCCGGCCAACTGCTGGTGACAGTGCGGGTAGACGGTGTCCAGGCCAGTAGCACATATCGCAATCGTGGCACCTTTCGCATCGAGCGCACCTTGGTGCGCAGCACCGTCGATGCCCACAGCCAGGCCGCTAACGATAACGGCACCACCACCTGCGAGTTGGCGTGCCAAGTTACGGGCGATCTCGCGGCCAACCGGCGTCGGGTTACGGCTGCCGACAATGGCCAGTGCTGGTACCTGCAGCAACGCAGTGGCGCCCAGGCAGTAGAGCACCACGGGAGGGTCAGGTATCTGGCGCAATAATCGAGGGTAATGTGGGTCGGTCAACCCAACCACGGTAGCAGCAGTGCTCTCAAGCCAGGCGCGGTCCCGCGCCACTGCTTGTGCATCACAAAAACTCTTCATCGTCAGCCGGCCCGATCCGGGCAACCGCCCAGCGCTCGAAATTCTGGAAAGATCGGCAGTCAGTGCGCGGGCAGGATCCGGGTAACGCTCCAGCAACAGACGCTTGGCGCCATCGGGCAGGCGGCTGCGGGCAACACGCAGCCAATCCAAACTTTGTGCGCCCATAACAGACCCTCCCTGGTCGCTTGGGTAAGGCTGCGGCTTTAGTCGCAGTCCTTCGTAGCACTGTCATCCTGGAGGGCAGCATCCTTGCGCCGCCAGGAACAAGCGGTTCAAACGCCCGGGCTGACTACTCTATCGTTGCGGTGCAAGGCACGAATTGATTCGAGNACCAGCGCGTAACTCACCCGCCTAAATACCCGGAAAACGATCAGTTGGCCAGACACATCCTCTGGCAGAGTGTTGAACTCGCCNCTGAGATANGCGGGTCGATACGGNGAAAAACCGCTTCCNGCGCTCTGAAACTTCGCCAAATTCAGGCCAAGCCAACTCTGTGCCCCGCATANAATTCGGGTATGGACAATTTTCGATTCGGCNATCGNCGGCCTGCATGAANTNCCNGCAAAGGCCGGGCGGACNNNTTCAACGGACGTAACCGTGGTCTTTTCCGGTCGCAGTATGTTCAGCATATCCCCGNCCTGAAGCCCATCGGCACTGCCGACCGANACCACCACGACCGACATTAANCTCAGTTCGTTAATATTGCCCAGGGTGCTGACGATATGACCGGCAACCGCTTGCCTGGGTCTTTGGGGATAAAGAGACGGCAGGCCGATCTCTGCGTTTTTTGGAATCAAGCGGTCCCCCGGACCCGCTTCCTCAGTGCTGCTCAACATCTCCAACTTAGCGATCTGGTCGTAGTTGCGACCACGGGTATCGGCCACCAGCAGCCGAGCGGTTCCCAGGTGCCTGGCGGCTACACCGAGCAATTCGCTACTGACCGGATCGATGAAAGCTTCGCCAGGTCGGTAAACCTGGTACAAACCGTTAAGTGATGGCGGCAGTCTCTCGGCAAAGAAACGGCTGAACTGTCCCAACAAGTTATTCCCATCAACTCCGGCTATCACTTGACCCGCGTACAAGGCGTCGCGTTCATTCAGTACCTGGGGATCGGACAAAAACGGCCGGATTGCGTGAGGCGGAATAACGAGGGGGATACGTTCATGGGTGCTGGCCCGCACCTGCGGGCTGAGTTTTGCCACCGGCAGAACCTTGGCCCGGGTGGCAGCGTCAATGCCGCGTGTAAGTAGCAGCACCTGGCCAACTTGCAGGGCACCGGCATCGGCCAACTGCGGGTTCAACTGCAATAGTTCCGGCCAGTGCCCNGGCTCGTCCAGAAAACGCGACGCGATACTCCAAAGGGTGTCACCTGGCTGTACCGTATAGAACGCTGGTGCCGCGGGGTCATCGGCTCCAGCAAAACCCGCCTGGAAGGAGACCAAAATCAGCAGGAGAACAACCTGAGCGAGCGCCGCCCGTGCGACCCTGCTAACGTTGCCCGGAACGCCACGCCCGGTCGTGCGCGAGCCGAAGTTCCCGATACCGGGACCTTCGCCGCCAGCGAATCCGTTAGAATCGGCCTGCATTCAAATCGCGCCCTTTGCAATCCATTGTAGCCTACGGCTGGTTGTAGTCTACGGCCAGTTGGGAGTGCGATCCAAGCGAACCAGATCACAAAATCCCCAACCCCCCCCCGGGGGGGACTGCCATGGCCCTGCTCGAAATTCTGATCTACCCCGATCCCAGGCTGCGTAAAAAGGCCCCGGCTGTCGAGACGGTCGACCGGAAAATCAGCACCCTGGTCGATGACATGGCCCAAACCATGTATGCCGCGCCGGGTATTGGTCTCGCTGCCACCCAGGTCAACGTTCAGCAACGGGTGGTCATTATCGACCTCTCCGAGGAACGAAACCAGTTGCAGGTCTTTATTAATCCGCTCATCAGCGACGCTGAGGGCAGTATCGAAACCGAGGAGGGCTGCTTATCCTTACCGGGCATTGTTGCACCGATAACTCGGCATGAGCACATACGGGTGTGTGCGCTGGACCGGGAAGGCAAGCCGTTCGAAACGGCCGTCACGGGCCTGCTGGCGATCTGCCTCCAACATGAAGTGGACCACCTGGACGGTAAGGTCTTCACCGATCACCTTTCCCGGCTGAAGCGTGACCGGATCCGCAAACGCCTCGTGCGCGAGGCCAAGGAAGGACCGCCTGCGCCTACCCGGGAAAACTCGCTGGTCATCTGACCCCAGTGACCCTGCGCGCGGTCTTCGCCGGAACCCCGGCTTTCGCACTGCCATCGCTGCAGGCTATGTGCGAAGCTGAGATCGATATCCCAGCCGTTTACACCCAGCCTGACCGCCCCGCGGGTCGCGGTCGAAAATTACGACCCGGGCCAATCAAACAGTTCGCAATCAAGCATGGCCTCAGTGTGCGCCAACCACAATCGCTCGGTGCGGAGATTGGCCCTCTTGCCCAACTGGCGCCGGATTTAATCGTGGTGGTTGCCTATGGCCTCATTCTGCCCCAGACCATACTGGACCTGCCCCGACTGGGTTGCGTCAACGTGCACGCGTCGCTGCTGCCACGCTGGCGTGGCGCCGCACCCATACAACGCGCCATCGAAGCCGGCGATGCCCGCACTGGCATTACCCTGATGCAGATGGATCAAGGCTTGGACACCGGCGCGCTTCTGGCTCAGACAAACACGCCCATCCATCCGGACGACAACACCCAGACTCTGCACGACCGGCTCAGCGAATTGGGTGCAGACCTGCTGATCGATCTGCTGGGGCAAATGGCAGGTGGACCAGTCACCGCCCAGCCACAGTCCGCTGCAGGTGTTTGTTACGCGCCTCGACTAAGCCGGGAGGAAGCCTGCCTGGATTGGAGGGAGAGTGCGGCAACGCTGGATCGACGCATCCGGGCTTTTAACCCCTGGCCACTGGCGCGTTCACACCTGGACGACAATGACTGGCTGATCTGGCGCGCACGACCAGGGCCAACAACCACTACGGCCACTGCCGGTACTGTGCTCGAAGCGAGCGCCGGACTGCTGCGGATTCAGGCGGGCGATGGCACTCTCGACCTGTTAGAACTGCAGCTACCTGGCCGCAGAGTGCTCGACGCTCGGTCTTTCCTCAATGGGCACGCCGTTAAACCCGGTGCACGATTTACCACCCCAGGCAAAGGTCATGCCGACAGCTGAGGTCTGTGCAGCGGCCGCCCGCATCGTCGACGATGTCGTTACCCGGGGACGCTCACTCGACGCAGTCGCTGCGCGCCACTTGTCTAAATTGCCCTTGCGCCGTCACAGCGAGGCGCGCGCAATCGCCTGGGGCACTGTCCGCTGGCTCTATCGCTACCGGCCGCTGCTACACCGCTACCTGCGCCAGCCATTGCGCCGACGCGACGGGAGCCTCGAAGCGCTGCTGCTTTGCGCGTTGTACCAGTACCATCATCTCGATGAGCCCGACTATGCGGTCACCACCGGTAGCGTCGAGGCAGCCACACGCTTGGGCCGGCCGCGCGCCCGCGGCCTGATCAATGCCGTACTCAGATCCCACCTGCGTGATTCCCGGGCTGCATTGACGAGTGACGAAGAAACCTGTTACGCAACCCCGGCATGGCTGATCAAACGGCTGCGGCACGCATGGCCCGGGCACTGGCAACAGGTACTGGAGAGCGCTAACCAGCACCCGCCGATGACCCTGCGGGTGAACGTAGCACGCACCGACCGGGACAGTTACCTGCGGCGGCTAGCGGTAGCGGACATCCCGGCGCAGCCATCGAACTTGAGCCCCTGGGGGGTGTTGCTCGAACGGGCAATGCCGGTAACCAAACTTCCGGGCTTCGCCGAGGGTGAGGTCTCGGTGCAGGATGCGGCGGCACAAGTGACGCCGTTTTTCAGCGGACAGCTCGCAGGCTGCCGGGTATTGGATGCCTGCGCCGCGCCTGGAGGCAAATGCTCACAACTGCTGGAACTTGAACCAACAATAACCTCGTTGACCGCGCTCGACCGGCCCGGACGGGTGTATACCATCCGCGAAAATCTCCTGCGTCTCGGGCTTAACTGCAATGTGACCGGCGGCGATGCCCTGGTGCCCGGGAACTGGTGGGACGGACAGGCATTTGATCTGATCGTCCTGGATGCACCCTGCAGCGGTACGGGGGTGATGCGGCGGCACCCGGATATTCGGGTTCACCGCCGACACTCGGACATCGCCAACTACGCCAACAAACAGGAGCAATTGCTTGAAGCCCTCTGGCCTCTGCTGACACCGGGTGGACGACTGCTCTACATCACCTGCTCGGTGTTGCCCGAGGAAAACGACGGGCCACTGCATAATCTGGTCTCGCGGCAAGCAGATGCGCGGCCAGAACTGGTGACCACAGCCGAGGGGTTGGCTACAGACCTAGGCTGCCAGTTTCTTCCTGGACCCTATCACGATGGGTTGTATTACGCGCGGATCAGAAAGGACTGAGCCAGGCATTCGTGCCAAGCCGTATAATTCTGCCTGAACTTACGCTTGCACTCACCAAAGTGCGAACCCAAAACGTCACGCCGATGCCCTCCAAACTCATCCCGTGCTGGCACCTGGCATTGCTGTGGGCAACGTTTATTGCTCTGCTGCCGCTCAATGCCCAAGCAGAGTTTGCAACCCGCTCCGGTAGCGCCTACATCGAACATCAGGTCCTGACGACCACTGCCAGGCTTTCGCTTAGCATCACTGGTGATCCGGCCGAGGCCTTGTCCAAGGGCATACCGCTTACCNTTCTGGTCGAGACCCGACTGTACCGCGCCAGCCTGCTATCCNGGTTTTTCGAGATTGCCACGTGGCAACATCCTTACCTGATCGAGTACCACGCGTTGTCCAACCGCTATACCCTGACTCGCCCAGGCGCTGGTCCACCCGAAACCTTTCCCACCCTATCTGAGACCTTGGGGGCGATTGAGGACTTTTCGGTTGAGCTCAACCTGCCCCCAGGGGTTGCTGTGGAAGATCGACTGGAGGTGCGACTGCGGACAGTGCTGGACCGCAGCGACCTGCCTGGACCCCTGAAACTGATGGCGTTCTTCTCCAACGACTGGCAACTACAAAGCAATTGGCAACGCTGGAAGGTCGTTCACCAATGAGCCGAGCGCCAGGGTTCGCCCTCACGCTGGCCCTGTCAACACTGCTGCTGGTGGCGTCGTTCCTGCTCAGCCGGGCAGCCAAAAACGACGAACTTTTCGGCGACTACTACACAGCGTTGATCGTGGTCAGCGTCGCGGGTATCGGCCTGCTCGCCATACTGACTGCATTACAGGTTTGGCGACTGATCAGACAGTTCCGAGCACGCACACTGGGCTCACGCCTGACCCTTCGATTCGTTGGCACCTTCACCATCCTGACTCTGGTTCCGCTGGCCGTGGTCTATTACTTCGCGGTGCAATTCCTCAGCCGCAGCATCGACTCTTGGTTCGACCTGCAGATCGAACAGACCCTGGATGATGCCATGTTGCTCGGCCGCAGTACGCTCGAAACCATCAAGCTCGATGTCGTGCACCGCGCGCGGCAAGATGCTCGGCGAATCGAAGAGGCCGACTCAGCCTTTCAGTTGTTCAGCCTGCTCGACCAACTGCGCGAAAAGGCTGGCTTCGAGGAGATGAGTTTGCACTCTGCCACTGGCCGTATCCTGGCCTCGAGCAGCAGTGTCGCCATTTCGCTGGTACCCGACGCACCTAACGANCACGTGTTACGCAAGATTCGCCGGGGCGAAANCTACGCCGAGTTCGAGCCAGTGACAGAAGGTGGATTGAGGTTGCGGGTGGCAGTGCAGGTTCCGGGTCGCACGGTTAGCCAGNCAATGCACGTACTGCAGATCCTGCATAACCTGCCAGTGCGCTATTCGCGCTTGGGCGAGAGTGTGGAATCGGCCTCGGCAGAATACGAAAAACTCAAGTACTTGCGCGAGCCATTGGCCTTCAGTTTCGTGCTGACATTAACCTTGGTCAGTATAATGACGCTGCTAATCGCGCTGTTGGCAGCCATCTACTTGGCGCAGCGACTTCTCGCGCCCCTGCGGGATCTTGCTGAGGGNACTCGTGCAGTCGCCCAAGGCGATTACCGCAAGCAACTGCCGGTCAACAGCGGCGATGAACTGGGTGTACTGGTGAGTTCTTTCAACCAGATGACCCGCGAGATCAGTTCCGCCCAGCAAGCTGCGCGCCACAGCCAGCAAGTGGCCGAGGCAGAACACGCTTACCTCGATACGGTACTTACCCACCTGTCGGCTGGCGTACTGTCGTTCGACCATGATCGCAGGCTGCGTACGCACAACCCCGCGGCTGGACGAATNCTNCACACCGAACTTAGCCGCTTCGAGGGCGCTGAAATTGAGAACATCAGGGCGACTCTGCCGGNAACAGAACCGCTGCTCAATGCCATAGGTGACGGCATGAGGCACCATGCCCGCGAATGGCAACGCGAGATCGACATCNCTGGTAAAGACNGCCGCCAGACGCTCATCCTGAGTGGCAGTCGCCTGTCCGGTGAGGGTGAGGGTGAGGGTCACGAACCCGGCTACGTGGTGGTATTCGAAGATGCCACCGAACTGCTGAAGGCGCAGCGCGATGCCGCTTGGGGCGAGGTAGCCCGGCGCTTGGCACATGAAATCAAGAATCCACTTACGCCGATCCAACTATCAGCCGAGCGCATTCGTCGCAAGTACCTGGGAGAGGTGGGCTCTGCCGGGCGTGAGGCCCTTGACCGATCGACCCGGACTATTGTGCAACAGGTCGAGGCCATGAAGGCCATGGTCAACGCCTTCTCTGAATATGCCCGGCCTGCGCCGCTACGGCCGGCACTGCTGGACATCAATCAACTTATTAGCGATACGGTAGANCTGTTCCACCGGGAAGGTCAGTCCACCCGCATCGCCATGGATCTCGATNCTGAGCTACCCCGGATTCGGGCCGATCGGAACGCACTNCGACAGGTGCTGAATAATCTGATCATTAACGCGCAGGAGGCGCTTGCGGACAATCCGGCCAAANTNCGGTTTTCTACCCGACGGGTGAGTGGTAACAANGCAGTCGAGATCTGCCTGCAGGACAATGGTCCCGGGTTTCCGGAGAAACTGATCGACAANATCTTCGAGCCATACGTGACCGGCAAGGAAAAAGGCAGCGGGCTGGGACTCGCCATCAGCCGCAGAATCATCGAAGAACACGGCGGCAGCATACGCGTCAATAACCTGCCCGCTGGNGGGGCTACCGTTATAATCACTTTGTCGCTGCGGCAAGAAATCGGTCCAACGCGCCCACCCGACACCCGGGAATCATGAGCAAACAGACTGTTCTCGTTGTCGATGACGAGCCGGACATCCGGCAGGTAGTCANCGATGTCCTCGCCGATGAGGGCTATTCAGTAGAAACCGCCTGCAATGCCGCCGAGGCGCGTAAGAAATTCTCCTCACTTCAGCCTGACCTGGTACTGCTGGATATCTGGATGCCAGACGGCGACGGGATCGCACTGCTGACGGAGTGGCGCCAACGCTCGGACGAACAAACGCCGGTGATCATGATTTCAGGTCATGGCACGGTCGAGACCGCGGTCGAAGCCATCCGGATCGGCGCTTATGACTTTCTCGAGAAACCCTTATCTACCGCCAAACTACTGGTGACAGTGGCAAGGGGGCTGGAGAGCCGCCGTCTGCTGACTGAAAACACCCAATTGAGGAGCCGGATTGAGCCGGCAGCCGGCTTTATCGGTCACAGCAACGCCGTCACCGAACTCAAGCACCAAATCGAGCGGATTGCCCCGACCAACAACTGGGTGCTGATCCGCGGCGAGGCGGGCGTGGGCAAGGGGGTGGCCGCGCGGGCGCTGCACCGGGCCAGTCGCAGGGCCGACGGACCATTCATTGAAGTCAACCTTGGCGCCATGCCGCCGGGGAGCGTGGCCATCCAGTTGTTCGGCACCGAAGACGGCACCAATGTGCAACCAGGCCGACTGGAACAGGCCAGTGGCGGCACGCTGGTGCTCGACGAAGTTGGCGATCTCGATAACGATACCCAGACCAAATTGTTGAGCGCTCTTGAAGCGGGTCGCTTTTACCGGCTGGATGGCAGCACGGCCCTTGACCTCGATGTTCGGATCATCGCCACTTCCAATCAAAACCTCGAGGATAAGATCACCGACGAGAATTTCCGTGAAGATCTCTACTACCGGCTAAACGCAGTGCCGCTCACTGTGGTGCCGCTACGGGAGCACCGTGAGGATGTTCCCGACCTGATCGCTTATTACACCCGGCAGATCACGGACAGCGAGCATCTCGCCTTTCGCAGTTTCTCCACTTCATCGGTCAATTACCTGCGCAATCGGCCGTGGCCCGGCAACGTGCGCGAACTACGCAACTTCATCCATCGGCTGCTGTTGACCTCGACCAGCGAGGAGATTGATGCCGACGAAACGCGGGAGGCCATGGGCATGAGCGCGAGCCCAGTCGAGAAGGTGGCAGAGAAGAACGCGTGGAAAGACTTCGGTCAACCGCTCAAGGCTGCCCGCGAGCATTTTGAGCGGGATTACCTTGTTTTCCACCTCCGCCAAAGCAGCGGCAACATCACCGAATTGGCGCGGCGTACCGGCCTTGAGCGCACCCACCTGTACCGCAAACTCAAGGGATTGGGCATAGATCCCAAGTCGGAGGAATACCGGCCATGACAAGAGCTCTGCTCTAACGACGGAGACGTCCATGAAGATCATCATCCTCGGAGCAGGCCAAGTCGGCACCTCAATGGCCGAAATACTTTCCCGTGAAGACAACGATGTCACCCTCGTCGATATCGCCAAGCAACGATTAGAGGGCCTGCAGGACCGGCTCGACATCCGCACTATCCACGGTGCAGCATCCCACCCCAGCATATTGGAGCAGGCGGGCGGCCCCGATGCCGATCTGATCCTAGCCGTTACTAATGAAGACGAGGTCAACATGGCGGCCTGCCAGATCGCGCATTCACTCTACAACACGCCCAAGAAAATCGCCCGCATCCGCTCGGCCGAATACCTCTCCCATCCCGAAATATTCAGGGACGACTCCATACCGATCGATGTCATTATTAGCCCCGAGCACATTATCACGCAGCACATACTGCACTTGATCGAGTACCCTGGCGCCCTGCAGGTGGTGGATTTTGCCGGCGGGCGGATTCAACTGGTCGGCGTTAAGGCGTACCGAACCGGACCGTTGGTGGGTCGCGAACTCAGGGCTCTGCGCGACGACCTGCCCACAATCCAAACCCGAGTTGCTGCGATCTACCGCCAGAATCGCGCGATCAGACCCGCGGGTGATACCGTCATTGAACCTGAGGATGAGATCTTTTTTGTGGCCGCCAAAAAAGATATACACGCAGTCATGAGTGAGTTGTGCGAAGTGGAAAAACCAGGCCGCCGAATCATGCTGGCCGGAGCTGGCAACATTGGCCTTCGCCTGGCCGAAACGCTGGAACAGGATCATTATCACGTCAAACTGGTGGAAAAGAGCGACGCCCGCGCAAAGCAGGCGGCCGAACAACTGGATCGCACCGTAGTGCTGCACGGCGATGCAGCCGATGAAGAACTCATGCTGCAGGAGAACATCGACAATATCGAGGTGTTCTGTTCTCTGACTAACGACGACGAGGCCAACATTCTGTCGGCCATGCTGGCTAAGCGCATGGGAGCCCACCGGGCCATGGCGCTGGTCAATCGCTCGGCTTATGTCGACTTGCTCGAGAGTAGTGCAGTTGACGTCATCATATCCCCGCGCGTTGCTACGGTTGGCACCCTGCTCACTCACGTCCGCCGTGGCGACATGGTAGCGGTCCATTCGCTGCGNCGCGGTGCCGCGGAGGCCATCGANGCCATNGCTCACGGGGATGTCAGTAACTCGCGCGTGGTAGGCCAGCCGGTCGAGGATATTCCCCTGCCCCCGGGTACNACCCTCGGNGCCATTNTGCGAGGCGAGGAGGTCATCATTGCCCACCACGANACGGTCATCGAGTCAGAGGATCACGTGATCCTGTTCCTCGTGGACAAGCAACACATCCGCGCAGTCGAGCAACTGTTCCAAGTGGCCGTGACTTTCGTCTAGCCTGAGCCAGTATCCATGCGACCCAAGGCCGTGCTGAAAATCCTCGGCGTGCTGCTCATGATGTTCAGCATCACTGTGCTGCCATCGCTGACCATTGCGCTGATCGCGGAGGATGGTTCCACCATGCCCTTCCTGGTCACCTTCTTCATCACGCTGCTGGTCGGCCTCACTCTGTGGGGGCCACTGCGAGCCCACCGCGGCGAGTTGCGGGTGCGCGATGGTTTTGTCATCGTGGTGCTGTTTTGGACCGTACTGGCAGGTTTCGGCTCCATCCCTCTACTGCTGTCGTCGAACCCACAACTGAATCTTACCGACGCCCTGTTCGAGTCGATGTCGGGGCTGACGACCACTGGCGCCACAGTGCTAACCGGCATTGACCACCTGCCCCCCTCGATTCTCTACTACCGCCAGCAACTGCAGTGGCTGGGGGGAATGGGCATCATCGTACTGGCGGTGGCCGTTATGCCCATGCTGGGCGTAGGCGGCATGCAGCTGTACCGGGCCGAAACACCCGGCCCAATGAAAGACAGCAAACTCACCCCGCGGATCACTGAGACTGCCAAGGCGCTCTGGTACATATATCTCGGGCTGACGGTCGCCTGTGCCCTGGGTTACTGGTTCGCGGGAATGACCTTGTTCGACGCAGTGGGCCACAGTTTCTCGACCGTGGCTATCGGCGGCTTCTCGACCCACGACCAAAGCATCGGTTACTACGACAGCCCGTGGATTCTGGCTATCGCGACCGTTTTTATGCTGGTCTCGGCCATCAATTTCGCTTTGCATTTCACCGCAGTCCGGGCCCGCAGACCGGGCGTCTACCTGAAGGACCCTGAAGTACGCGCTTTTGCCGGATTTATCATTACGGTAGCGGCGGTTGCCGTGGTGATGCTGATTTACTGGCGCAGCTTTGATACCGTCGGCGAAACCCTCTGGCACGGCGTGTTCCAGGTCGTCTCTGTCGGCACCACCACCGGCTTCACCACCAGCGGCTATCACTGGTGGCCATCGTTTCTGCCGGTGATGCTCATCATCATGAGCGCCGTCGGCGGTTGTGCTGGTTCCACCGCTGGCGGCATGAAGATGATACGGGCAGTGTTACTGTACAAGCAGGGCCGCCGCGAGATCGAGAAATTGATTCACCCCAGCGCCCTCATACCGATCAAACTCGGCGCCAAACCGGTACCAGATCACGTGATCAACGCGGTTTGGGGATTCTTCGCCCTGTACATTCTGAGCTACGTCGGCCTGTCAATCGCGATGACCGCAACCGGTGCTGATCTGGTTACTGCCTTCTCTGCAGTGACAGCCTGTTTGAATAATCTCGGCCCGGGCCTTGGCACCGTCGCCGACAACTACAAAGACCTGGATAACATCGGCAAGTGGATACTCTGCGCGGCGATGCTGCTGGGGCGGTTGGAGATTTTCACCCTGCTGGTGCTGCTGAGCCCGGCCTTCTGGCGCAGTTAGCGGTTTTGCCGGACGCCGGCTTCAGGCTGGGTGCAACACCCGGGCGAGCGCGCCCGCCACCTGGTCAACGCTGACCCGATCGATACAGTTTCGCGGACAATGGCGGCGCCGGTAGCAACGGCGGCAGTCGACTTGCGCACGGACCACCACCGAGTCCTCGCCTCTGGGACCCACCCGGCCTTCGTCGGTTGGTCCGAACAACGCCACCAGTGGCCGGCGCAGTGCCTGCGCCACGTGCAGTGCCAGGCTGTCGCCCGTCACCACGGCGTCCGCCTGGTGGATAAGAGCAAAAAACTCCAGCAGCGACAGTTCGCCAGCGAGGCTGCCGCCCCGCGCCGGTGGCAGCTTGGCGCTGGCCCCGGCTATTGCGGCCCGATCCGCTTCGACTCCAACAAAGATAACAAAACAGTCGGCCGGCAGTTTTGCGGCCAGGCCAACAAAACGGTCGATCGGCCAGTTCTTAGTCGGCCAGCGGGTCAACGGGCAAAACACCACCAGGCGCCGGTCTGCCGCACCCAGTGCCTCGAGGCGCGCCGTCACTGCCGCTTCCTCGGCCGTGGATATGCACAGCGTCATCTGCTGGCTACCAGCCTCTATCCCGGCAAGCGCCAATACGCCTGCCATTTCGGCTAGCGCGTGCAACTGCGGCTGACGGAACTTGCGAGCAAACCACCAGCGCCCTTTGACGAAGCGCACTCGGGCCCGTGCTGCCCACAGAAAGATCACGGTTTTCCAACTACCTTGCAGGTCAAATGCCAGGTCGTAATGCCGCTTCCTGACAGCGCGGAACGTCTCCCGGAAGTGTGCCAGCGTCCACGACGGCTGTCGCCACCAGTGAGACTTCACCCGGTAGCGGTCAAAAGCCAACAGCAAGTCGACATCCGGGTTGTGACGAAAAACATCACGAGCGCTGGTCGAAGTCAGGACCGTGATATGGGCATCTGGATGGGCCCGACGTATTGCTCGCAGTGCTGCCGTCGCATGCACGACATCGCCCAGCGACGTCTGCTTGATGACGAGGATATTCATCGACGCCCTGAGTTCAGTCATAGGGCGGACTCTCCCCGGATGGACGGGTGCGAAACCATTTTAGGGTCCACAGGTATTGTTCGGGCGCGCCGCGGACCAGGGCCTCGAAAGCCGCGTTGACCCGGGTGGTATCGGCAATCTGGTCACCAGTGGGAAAGTCCGTCAGGGCCTCGCCAATGCTGACGTGGTAATGGCCCGAGTTAGCGAGGCAGGTAAATACCGGCACCACTGCGGCCCCAGTCAGTTGAGCCAATCGCCCTACTATCGGCAGAGTCGCAGTAGCTACCCCAAAAAACGGCGCGAATACCGATTGCGCAGGGCCGAGATCCTCGTCCGGCATAAAGTAGCCCACCCTTCCCGATTTGAGCGCCCGCAGGAAAGGCCGCAAGCCCTGGTCGCGCATCAATATCTGCGCGCCAAAACGGCTGCGCCCCCGCCACAGGCACCAACTGAGCAGCGGATCCGAGGCGCGCTTCATCATTGATACCCCGGGCAACAACCGCGACAGTATGGCGCCACTCATGTCAATGCCGACGGTGTGCGGGGTGACGAGCAGCACCGGCCGGCCGGCCTGGTGCAGTGCGCGTAATCCCTGCTCGCCAGAGACCGTACAGAGCCGATCCAGCCGGCGCTCAGACGCCCACCAGACCAGTCCCAAGTCCATGATGGCCTGTCCGTAACGCGCAAGATGCTCTTTCAGCAGTCGCATCCGGCGCTCCTCACTCAACGCAGGAAAACACAACTGCAGGTTTACCTGGGCGATGTGCACACGCTTGCGATTGCGCGAGTGAAACAGCCGACCGAGACCGCGGCCGAACAGCAATATGAGCGGGCGCGGCAACAACAAGCCCAGAGCGATCAGGCCAATCATCAGCCAGCCGAACCAGTGCCGAGGCCCAAGAAAAGACGCTCGGAATCGCATACCTACCTGAGACTCTTCCATGGTCTGCCCCAGTGATACCGCGTGGCTAGCGCCAGCGACAGGCCCCAAGGGCGTAGCAAGCCCTCAATCGCGGCCTTTTCTCCCGGCAATCCGCAGCCTCAACGCATTAAGTTTAATGAATCCTTCGGCATCACCTTGGTTGTAGGCGCCCCGGTCATCCTCGAAGGTGGCAATGCTC
Organism: Acidiferrobacteraceae bacterium; assembly: GCA_002729195.1. GTDB lineage: Bacteria > Pseudomonadota > Gammaproteobacteria > Arenicellales > UBA868 > UBA12578. Next base: position 1,192 of record PBTT01000060.1, on the reverse strand, counting down.
TCGTCGAACAGGGAATCCGAAACCGAACGTCGGCCATGCACTATCACGTTGCCTTTGTACAGCTCCAGGCGAACGGTGCCGTTGACTACTGTCTGTGAGGCATCGATCATTTGCTGCAGCATCCGCCGCTCCGGTGCGAACCAATAGCCGTTGTAGATAAATGACGCATACCGGGGCATCATCTCGTCCTTGAGGTGCGCTGCCTCCCGATCCAGCGTGATCGATTCGATGGCCCGGTGTGCTTTTAGCAGTATGGCGCCCCCGGGTGTCTCGTAGCAGCCCCGGGACTTCATGCCCACGTAGCGGTTCTCGACCAAGTCTGCCCGCCCGATTCCATGCCGGCCACCGAGTTTATTCAGCCGTAACAACAGCCTGGCTGGGGACAAGCTCTCGCCATTGATCGCGACCGCGTCCCCGGCTGCGAAGTCGATCTCGATGATTTCTGGCTCAGCAGGCGCCTGCTGCGGCGACACCGTCCAACGCCACATTGACTCGTCCGGCGTCAACCACGGGTTCTCAAGGTCCCCACCCTCGTAGGAAATGTGCAGCATGTTGGCATCCATCGAATAGGCAGAAGCACCATCAGCCCTGGTCTCGACTGGAATGCCGTGCTCACCGGCATAGGCCACCAGTTTTTCGCGGGAAGTGAGGTCCCACTCGCGCCAAGGTGCGATCACCTGGATGTCGGGATTGAGCGCGTAGGCGCTGAGTTCGAAGCGCACCTGGTCGTTGCCCTTGCCGGTGGCACCATGCGCTATCGCGTCAGCGCCGGTCTCACTGGCTAACCGTACTAGGTGCCGGGCAATCAGCGGTCGGGCGATGGCGGTGCCGAGCAGGTACTCGCCCTCATACAATGTATTGGCGCGAAACATGGGAAAGATGTAATCGCGAGCGAACTCCTCGCGCAGGTCCTCGATGTAGATCTCGCTCACACCCAGCGTTTGCGCCTTGTCGCGTGCCGGCTCGAGTTCCTCACCCTGCCCGAGATCAGCGGTGAAAGTGACTATCTCGCAGCCGTAGCGTTGCTGCAGCCACTTGAGGATGACGGAAGTATCAAGCCCCCCCGAATAGGCGAGCACGATTTTGCTGATTCTGCCCATGGTTACCGGGTTGTTGAGGTCAAGGGATGGCGAGGCTAACAGCGGAGCGTGCCCGCACCTGGCAAAGGAAACGCATTATATCAGCGCCATTT